>NZ_JBUZTQ010000018.1:0-100873 GCF_055408445.1 Pseudomonas sp. B414
ATGATCGCGCGCTCTTCAACGCTGAGTTCGGAATAGGACATAGGGGCAGCACCGTACCGGAAAGGTCAGGTGTTGCACTCAGTTTTCGCGGCCGCCCAGATATTGCCCAGGCCACATCAAGCAGCGTCGCTCACAGATAGACCCATACGCTTAATTTGAGTAGGCCCAGCCTTTACTGTTAAATTGGCAGCGTGTTGCCCTATTTTCGCCTCTGGCGAGGGCGCATAGGCTGACGAACTCACGTGTCCAGCGCCTCCATTTTTTCTGAAGCGAACCGTGTGCAATCAGCTCTTCCTTGTGATCCATCTTAATGTGAGTCATTGAAATGTTGAAAATCGTCCACCTGATAACAGGTGCAGCGGCCTTGCTGCTGTCCTTTATTCCCAGCCTGCAATCCGAAGCTGTACCTTACCTCCAACATCCTGATGCCCTTTACCTGGCGTTTTTTGGCCTGCTGAACCTGACACTGGCCCCTGTCATTCCGTTCTGGAATAAAGGCCCGCGTCACCAACTGCAAAACCTGGTCAGCGCCCTGCTGGTGCTTTCCGTTGTTCTGCAAACACTGACCCTGTTCGGACTTCTGCTGCCGATCGGTGATCAGCCTGCTGTACTGCTCGGCCTTACTCCTGCTGTCATTGCCGTGCTGCTGCATCTTGCTGTCAGCTTCTATAAATCTTCACCTTCGTCATCCTCGCAAAGTTATGACATGACCAACCGCGATACAGGGACGGTCAAATGGTTCAACACTTCAAAGGGTTTCGGCTTTATCTCCCGAGATTCCGGCGATGATATTTTTGTCCACTTTCGCGCCATTCGTGGCGAAGGCCACCGTGTTCTGGTGGAAGGGCAGCGTGTCGAGTTCTCGGTAATGAACCGCGACAAGGGCCTGCAGGCCGAAGACGTGATCGCAGCATTGCCGCGCCGCTGATTCAAGCCTGAAAAAAAACCGCGATCAGCCTGGCTGAATCGCGGTTTTTTTATGCCTGCACAAAAAATCAATAGTGCGGCGGCGGAGCCTCTTCTTCAAAAGACTCGAACTGCCCGCCCATTTCCTCCTGGCGCTTGAGCAAGGCAGCCATCTGCATCTGCAGACGATCCACCGCGTTCTGCTGGGCCACCAGCACATCATTCAATGCCTGAATGGTGTCATCCTGAAAAGCCAAGCGGCTCTCAAGGTCCATCACTCGCGCTTCAAGCGTCACGATCAACCCTCCGAAAAAGTAAAACTTGCGTCAAGAGCCGACGCCAGCCTGTCCCGGACTGCGCGCACATCTGCCGGCGCATAGGGTTTTGCAGGATGCTTGCCCCAAACCGGCCCCGGCCATGCCACGTCAGCCTGGTAACGAACAATCACGTGCATATGCAACTGACTGACTACATTCCCCAGCGTGGCAACATTCATTTTATCCGCACCGTACAACGCTTTCAGCACCCGCGCCAAAGCCGTGGTCTCAGCCCACATCAGTTGCTGATCAGCGTCATTCAATTGAAACAGTTCGGTTATACCCTCGCGTCGCGGCACCAGGATAAACCAGGGGTAATTCGAGTCGTTGGAAAGCAGCAAGCGGCACAAGGGGAAGTCCCCTATCAGCCGGGTATCCTCTTGAAGACGTGTATCCAAAGCGAACACTGGGAGCTCTCCTGTTTGACCGTTCATTTCAGCTCAACCCGGCGCCCGATGAAATTTATCGCAGGCCGGATGACAGAAACCAAGGATACCCTTGATTGCGGCCAGCATCACACGCACACGCGAAATGTCGCGATGCACCCCCAATCAACAGTGCTCAAACACTTGTGCACCAAAACTGCACAAAATGGATGTTTTTAGTGCGCCAAAACGTCACCTACCACCCCAGCAGGTGTTAACCGGTAACGTTTTAGGCGCACGTCCAGGACAAGAACGGCTCCTTGCAACAAAAAACAAGACGCCAGATACTGCCTTATCGCCATTTGACCCAAGCAAGATCAGGCCTGATAGCTCAAAAACGGACAAAATTATTTATTTTTCATTCACCCTGGATTTTGAGCATGCTTGTTGCATAGACCATTGGCATAGTCGCCAGGCCTGAGCAGGAGCGCAGCAACCTGACGATAAATAACAATAGCTGGACCGTAGGAATTTGGAGTTTTCATTGTAGGCAATGTGAAATTAATCATGTGCCTTACACTGGAAACAGCACTGAATAGATGCTGGAAAACGGCTCTAAGCTACGCGCTTGCGACATGTGGGGTGCGATTTGCGACATAGCTGTAAAGAAGCTGAAAGGTTATGAGAGCAAGTATCGCCAACAATGGCGGCGTGATATAAGTTTGCGCCGACACAAAAAGAAAGAGCCGCCCAGATAATAAATTCAGGTGGGACGGCAGTACTCTTCCTAAAAACCAAAGGAGCAAATCACGATGCGCGTGATGAAGTGGAGCATGATCGCCCTGGCTGTTTCAGCCGGCACTACTCAGTTCGCAATGGCTTCGTCCCAGGACGAATCCAAGGGTTTTATCGAAGACAGCACACTGACTTCCAAAACCCGCATGCTGTACATGAACCGTGACTTCCGTAACGGTGCTGGCAACAAGCAGCAGGCCGATGGCACGTTCAAAAGCGGCTACCGTGAAGATTGGGGCCTGAGCGAACTGCTTAACTACCAGTCCGGCTTCACTCAGGGCACCATTGGTGTCGGTGTTGATGCGTTCGCCATGGGTACAGTACGCCTGGACGGCGGCGCTGGTCGTCAAGGCAACGGCCTGTTCGCCAGCAAGAGCGACGGTTCTCCGGAAGATACCCAGTCGAAAATCGGCGGCGCGGTTAAATTCCGCCTCTCCGACACCGAGCTGAAATACGGCAACCAGTTCGTTGCCAGCCCGGTTTTCTCCACTGACGACAGCCGTTTGCTGCCAGAAGTCGCGACCGGTACCTTGATCACCAGCAAGGAAATCAAGGGCCTGGAACTGACTGCAGGTCGCTTTACTGCACTGAGCTCGCAGACCGGCATGGCCCGCGACAGCATCAACGGTAAAGGCGAGCCAGGTTTGACCGCGGCCAACATTGCCGGCGCTACCTACCAGTTCACTGACAACTTCGTGGGTGGCATTGCTGCTTCCGATGTTGATGACTACTTCAAGAAGCAGTACATCAACCTGAACTACACCCTGCCGATCGCAGAGTCTCAAGCCCTGAACTTCGACTTCAACGGCTACAGAACCTCGAGCCAGGGCCAGGAACTGGCTGGCGACGTAGACAACAAGATCTGGAGCTTGGCAGCAGCCTATAGCCTGGGCGCGCACAAGTTCACCATCGCTCACCAGCGCTCCACCGGTGACAATGCCTACTACTACGGCGTAGATGGCGGCGGCTCCATTTTCCTCGCCAACTCCGTACAGTACTCCGACTTCAACCAGCGTGACGAACGCTCCTGGCAGGGTCGCTACGACCTGAACATGGCCAGCTACGGCGTGCCAGGCCTGAGCTTTATGGCTCGCTACGTCAAGGGTGACAACATCACCACCACTGACGGCGAAGGCAAAGAGCACGAGTTCGACTTCGAGACCAAGTACGTACTGCAGGAAGGCCCGGCCAAAGACCTGTCTTTCCGTCTGCGTAGCGCGATCTACCGCACCACCAGCAACAACGGCAATGACGTTAACGATTTCCGTCTGATTGCTGAGTACCCACTGAACATCTTGTAATCATTGCCTTCGGGCAATAGTTACAAAGACTGCGTTTAGTGAAAGCCACACCCTGTCTCAGGGTGTGGCTTTTTATTTATCCGTGTAAAAGCCACTTATATAGCAAGCTAACTAACAACATCAAATGCAACTAATTATCAGTTGTCTATATTTACCCGCTGTTGCATTCACCACTCATGACCACAAGCGACAAAAACAATTAAAGGGGCATGCGCCCCTTTAATTGTTTGCCCGTGCCTGACTCAAGTATCAGGTTTCGTTGCCGTCCTTATTGCGTTGCCACTTCCTGAACCACACGAACAACACGCTGTGGGAAAGGAATATCAACGCCTTCGGCTTTCAGGCGATCGCGCGAATGCTCGTTGAGCATAAACAGAACATCCCAGTAATCCGGGGTGTTAACCCAAACACGCAGAGACATGGTGATCGCACTGTCGCCCAAGGCCGTAACCACAACCACAGGAGCCGGCTCTTTCAACACGCGAGGGTCATCAGCCAGGGCCAGCAACACTTCACGCACCTTCTGCAGGTCCGCTTCGTAGTCCACGCCCACATCAAACACCACCTTGCGCGTCGGTTGGCGGTTGTAGTTGGTGATAATGCCGTTGGACAGATTGCCGTTAGGCACGATGACGGTCTTGTTGTCACCGGTACGCAGCACGGTGTGGAAGATCTGTATGCTGTCGACAGTCCCGCTCACGCCTTGCGCTTCGATCCAGTCGCCGATCTTGAACGGGCGGAACAACAGAATCAGCACCCCGCCGGCAAAGTTTGCCAGGCTACCCTGCAACGCCAGACCAATGGCCAGGCCTGCCGCACCAATGGCCGCGACAAACGAGGTGGTCTGGATACCGATCATCGAGGCGACACTGACAATCAGCAACACCTTGAGAATAATATTGGCCAGGCTGCTGATAAAGCCCTGCAGCGCCAGGTCAGCCTTGCGTAATGCCAGCAAATGCCCGATTTTGGTAGTCAGCCGGTTGATCAGCCACCAGCCCACCGCCAGCGTTACCAATGCCAGCAGCACACGGCTGCCGTATTCCATGATCATCGGGACCCAGGCCTGTGAGGCCTTGATCAATTGATCCACTTCAGTGTTCAAATCCATTTACATCTCCTCGCGCCAATACCCGGCTGCGTCATTTACTCAGCAAAACCATAAAGCAGCCGTAGCCGCTAAATCGTTTGTGCAGCGCCCAGGAAAATCGGACGCCAATGAGCGCCAGAGGTTCCCAGGCCTGTGATCAGTCGCGGAAGTTATTGAACTGCAGCGGCATGTCGAAGGTTTTGGCACGCAGCGCAGCAATGGCTTCTTGCAGGTCATCACGTTTTTTACCGGTGATGCGCACTTGCTCACCCTGAATCGCGGCCTGAACCTTGAGCTTGGCATCCTTGACGTGAGCGACGATTTTCTTCGCCAGCTCTTTATCAATGCCTTCCTTGAGCACGGCTTCCTGCTTCATCAATTTGCCCGAAGCATAAGCGTCCTTGACCTCAAGGCACTGAACGTCGATCTTGCGCTTGACCAGTGCCAGCTTGAGGATCTCGATCATTGCTTCGAGCTGGAAGTCGGCTTCAGCGGTCAGGTTGACCGTCAGATCCTTCTCCTTGAACTCAAACGTGCCTTTGCCCTTGAGGTCATAACGACGGTCCAGCTCCTTGACGGCGTTCTCGACGGCGTTGGTGACTTCGTGCTTGTCCAGTTCGGATACCACGTCGAACGACGGCATGTAATTTTCTCCAATAATAAAGGGCGCGCTCAACACAGATGGAGCACGCCTGGCCTGACAGTTAAAATGCGCGGGCATTATAGCGGTTCTTCGACTTCATTCACTTGCGAGCTCACATGCCTGATTCAGCCCTGCCCCATGACCAACCCGACGCCCTGGCCACAACCAGTGTCACCTGGCACATTCTTGGCGCCGGAAGCATGGGCATGCTGTGGGCCACGCGATTGGCGCGAGCGGGCCTGCCAGTCAAGCTTATCCTGCGCAACACCGAGCGCCTGCAAACCTATGAAGTGGCGCAAGGATTGACCCTGATTGAAGACGAAGATTCGCAACAATGGGCCATCAGCGCGCAAATCCCTGAAACGGACGAGCCGATCCAGCGCCTGCTGGTCACATGCAAAGCCTATGACGCAGAGCAGGCCGTTGCGCAAATCGCCGGGCGCCTTGCGCCGAATGCCGAACTGATCCTGTTGCAGAACGGTCTCGGCAGCCAGCAGGCGGTTGCTGCCCTGGTGCCGCAAGCACGCTGCATCTTTGCCTCCAGCACTGAAGGTGCCTTTCGCGATGGCGACTGGCGCGTGGTGTTTGCCGGCCGCGGCTACACCTGGCTGGGTGATGCTGATCAAGGCCCGGCCCCAGAATGGCTTGAAGAGCTGCAACAAAGTGGCATTGCCCACGAGTGGAGCCCGAATATTCTGAGCCGGCTCTGGCGAAAACTTGCCCTCAACTGTGCGATAAATCCGCTTACAGTCCTGCATAACTGCCGCAATGGCGGCTTGCAGGCCCACAGCGCTGAAGTGGATGCACTGTGCACCGAACTCGGCGCCCTGCTTGAGCATTGCGGCCAACCCGATGCTGCGGTTGATCTGGCCATGGACGTGAAGCGGGTGATACAGGCCACCGCCAATAACTATTCATCGATGCATCAGGATGTTACCCAGGGTCGTCGCACCGAAATCAGTTACCTGCTGGGCCATGCCTGTGAAGCCGCCTGCAGCCGAGAGCTCGCTGTGCCGCACTTGCAGCAGTTGCACCAGCGCTTGACCCATCATCTGCAACAGCGCGGATTGCCCTGCAACTGAGGCCCGCGCTACCCTGCCTGTATGTTCTTTTCCAAGCGGTCACCCCATGCCTTTGCGCCAGCGCCTTGAAAACCTCCCGGTAGGCCAGAAGTTGCTGGCCGCCCTGCTCGTCCTGCTGGCTGCGGTATTGCTAGTGGCCAATTTGACCTTTATCAGCGTGGCGTACTGGATCTCCCACGAGAGCACCGCCCCGCAGGCCTTGCAGACACTGGGGCAACTGACTTCCAATCCCGACCTGATCGTCCATGCACTGGACTCGCCGCAGAACGCAAAAGCCCTGCTCAATGAAATTGGCACCTATGCCCCCCTTCGCTCTGCAGCAATCTATGACAGCGCCGGCAATCTGCTGGTGCAATTGCAGCATGGCGAACACCTGCCGCTCCCTGAGCACTATCGTCAGCTTGAGGCCTGGAGCCTGACCGAACTGCGCAGTCATCAGGTGACACGCCTGTACCACGGCGACCAACCGCCCGGGCATTTGCTGTTGATCGCCAGCAGCGAACTGCCCATGGCCTTCTATACCGGCACCCTGACTGCCAGCCTGGGCATCCTGTTATTCAGCGTTTTACTCTGGTTTGTGGTGGCCCGACAGATCAAACGCCTGATCACTCAGCCCATTCACCGCCTCGAAGAATTGTCCCGCCAGGTGACTCGCGAGGAAAATTACGCATTACGTGCCGCGCCGGGCAACAACGATGAAATCGGCAGCCTGGCAGAGGCGTTCAACACCATGCTGTCGCGTATTGAAGTGCGTGACCAGGCACTCAAGCGCGCCCGGGACGAAGCCAGGGAAGCCTACGACCAGGCCCAGGCGCTGGCCGAGGAAACCCGCCACACCAATCGCAAGCTGGAACTTGAGGTGCAGGTTCGCAGCAAAATCGAGAAAAAACTCACCGGCTTCCAGAACTACCTCAATTGCATCATCGACTCCATGCCTTCGGCCCTGATTGCACTGGATGAAGAACTCTATGTCACCCAATGGAACCAGGAGGCCAGCGCCCTCTCCGGCACCCCCCTGGACGATGCCATGAGCAAGCCCGTTTACCTGGCCTTTGCACCCCTGAAGCCGTTTCTGCCACAACTCAAGGACACCATCGAACACCAACGGGTGGTGAAAATTGAACGGGTGACCTGGGGCCATGGCGAAGAAGCCCGCCATTACGCCCTGACCTTCTACCCGCTGATGGGTGGTGCCGGGCACGGTGCCGTGATCCGTATCGATGACATAACCCAGCGTCTGACATTGGAAGACATGATGGTGCAGTCGGAAAAAATGCTCTCCGTCGGTGGTCTGGCCGCTGGCATGGCTCACGAGATCAACAACCCGCTGGGCGCCATCCTGCACAATGTGCAGAACATTCGCCGTCGCCTGTCGTGTGACCTGCCGAAAAATATCGAGCAAGCGCAACAGACCGGCATTGATCTGGATGCAGTCAATCAGTACCTGCAAGCCCGGGAAATCCCGCAGCTGCTCGACGGTATTCAACAGGCCGGGGCCCGTGCGACAAAAATTGTTACCCACATGCTTAGCTTCAGCCGGCGCAGCAATCGGCAAATGAGCCCCTGTGATTTATCGGCGCTTATTGATCAGGCTCTGGACATCGCCAGCAATGATTTCGACTTGGCCATTGGCTTTGATTTCAAGGGGCAGGCCATCATCCGCCAATTTGATCCGCAGCTGGGGCCTGTACCCGTAATTCCCAATGAACTGGAGCAGGTACTGCTCAATCTGCTGAAAAACGCCGCTCAGGCTATTCATCAACGCACCGAAAAAAGCGAGCCGGGGCGTATTATCCTGCGCACCCGGCTGAACCCGCCGTGGGCTGAAATACAGGTCGAAGACAACGGCGTTGGCATGCCGGAGGCTGTGCGCAAACGGATTTTCGAACCCTTTTTCACCACCAAGGAAGTTGGCCAGGGCACAGGCCTGGGCCTGTCGGTGTCGTACTTCATCATTACCAATAACCACAAGGGCCAAATGGAAGTGCACTCAAACCAGGACCAGGGCACCTGCTTTACCCTGCGCCTGCCGTTGGCTGGCAACCTGCTGACCACCCCCGAATCAACCAACGTGGAACTGTAAACATGGGCTTTCGTTTATCGAAAATTTACACCCGCACCGGCGACAAGGGCGAAACAGGGCTAGGGGACGGCCGCCGCGTACCCAAGGATCACCCGCGGATAGAAGCCATCGGCGAAGTCGATACGCTAAACAGCCAGCTAGGGCTGCTTCTGGCCGGGCTTGTCGAGCACAGCGAACAGAATCCTGGGCTCTCAGAGTTGATTGACGTACTTGAGCCTTGCCAGCACCGCTTGTTTGATCTGGGCGGTGAGTTGGCGATGCCGGTTTATCAGGCGCTCGACAATGCCGAAATAGAACGGCTGGAGGCAGCAATTGATCGCTGGAACGAAGAGCTGGGGCCGCTGGAAAACTTCATTCTGCCCGGCGGTTCGAGCCTGATCGCCCAAGCCCATGTTTGCCGCAGCCTGGCCCGCAGTGCCGAGCGCCGCTGCCAACAGCTTAATGCACTGGAGCCGCTGGCCGGGGTGGGATTGGCTTATATCAATCGGCTGTCTGACTTGCTGTTTGTCGCGGCACGCCTGATTGCCAGGCGCCAGGGAATTGCCGAGATCCTGTGGCAGGCGGCGGCAAAACCAAAAGCCTGATAGCAGATCAGACACCCCCCCCCCCTGCGGGAGCTGGCTTGCCTGCGATGCTGGCGGCGCGGTCTGCCTGCCAAACCGCGGCGATCCAATCGCGAGCAAGCCCGCTCCCACAGTAGATCACACAGAGCTCAAGCCTGCGGCCAGAACCCGCGAATCCCGGCAACGCCTTGCGCACCAATGCTCCAGGCCTGCTGGCGATCATCAGGCCCCAGCCCGCCCAACAAAAACACCGGCTTGCTGAAATTGGCGATCAGTTGCTGCGCCTGCTCCCAACCCAGCGGCTCTGCATCGGGGTGAGTCTGGGTCGGCAGAACCGGCGACAAGGTCACGAAGTCCACGCCCATCTGCTCAGCCAACGCCAGCTCTTCGGCGTTATGGCATGAAGCAGCCAACCAGCGTTCTTTCGGCAGCGGGCGGCCCTTGGCGGCGTACTTGCGCAGTTGCGCAGCAGTCAAATGCCAGCCTGCCGAGGGAAAGTCCCCCAGCCACTCCAGCGGCCCCTTGAGCATCAACTGCGCCTTGGCGGCACACAAACCGGTCGCATCCACTGCCAGATCGCGGTACTTGGGGTCATAGCCATTGGGCGCACGCAGCGAAACCAGCTTGATCCCCCCGGCAATGGCCTTCTGGATACCGCGCAACAGCTCCGGGGTTTCCAGACCATCCGGGGTGATCAGGTACTGATCAGGCAAACGCGCCGCCGCCACAATCGGCTGGTTGGCCTCCGGGAACGGGTAATCAGCCAATTCACGCTGACTGACCCAAGCCAGGGGCTGACCTTCTGCACCATGAGGCTCACCGGTAAATTCCGAAACTTCCCACACATCGAGCAGCACATGCTTATCCGGATAATCATGCTGAACCTTGATCAAGGGCCGGGCAGCCTTGACCACAATACCCAGTTCCTCTTGCAACTCGCGGCCCAGCGCAGCTTCGACCGACTCCCCCGCCTCGACCTTGCCGCCAGGGAACTCCCAGAGGCCGCCTTGATGCTGAGTGTCAGCACGTCGGGCGATCAGAATCTTGCCGTCTGTGCCTCGGATAACGGCCGCAGCCACATGAACTCGTTTCACCCTTGTATTTCCTCTAATGCGGCCTGTTGCCAGGCTTTAAACGCTGGCCATTGGTAAATGGCGTCGATATAGGCTTGATCTTCGGCTGGCAGCTCCACGCGATACGTGCGAAGACGCGCTGCCACCGGCGCGAAAAACGCATCAGCCACACTCAGTTGCCCAAACAGGTATGGCCCGCGCTCGGTCGCCGCTGCGCGGCACTCCGCCCATAGCGCACTGATTCGCTCGATATCAGCCTGAGCCTCAGCGGGCATGGGGACCAGCGCCTGATCACGGCTCAAATCAAACGGCAGGTTACCCCGCAACCCGAAAAATCCGCTGTGCATTTGCGCACAGGCCGACCGGGCCTGGGCACGCGCAGCGATATCCGCCGGCCACAATTGCGCCGCCGGAAAACGTTCATTCAGGTATTCCGCGATCGCCAACGAATCAGCAATGGTGCCGTGTTCGGTCTTGAGCAACGGTACTTTGCCCGTTGCCGAGTGCAGCAGAATGTGTGCCCGGGTATCAGGCTGACCCAATTTAATCAGTTGCTCGGTATACCCAACACCCGCCAGATCCAGCACCAACGCGCCACGCAAGGACCACGAAGAGTGCAGCTTGTCGCCAATGATCAGATGGAAGCTCATATCAGGACACCTTGAGAAGAGAGAGAGAGACTGATGATGCGGGAGGTGTCACAAGCCAATCAGTACAGGATCGACTGACCGGCCCGTGATGTCGATACGACTCAGGTACGGTATTCGGCGTTGATTTTCACGTATTCGTGGGACAGATCTGTAGTCCAGATAGTCTCGCTGCAGGCGCCACGGCCCAGTTCGATGCGAATGGTGATTTCCTCACGGGCCATTACTGCCGAACCCTGCTCTTCAGTGTAAGTGACCGAACGTGCGCCACCGCTGGCAATGCAGACTTCACCGAGGAACACATCAATCTTGCTCACATCCAGATCCGGCACACCGGCACGGCCCACCGCGGCCAGGATACGGCCCCAGTTCGGGTCGGAGGCAAACAGCGCGGTCTTGATCAGCGGCGAATGGGCCACGGTATAACCCACATCCAGGCATTCCTGATGATTGGCGCCGCCATTCACTTCAACGGTGACAAACTTGGTTGCGCCTTCACCGTCGCGCACGATGGCCTGAGCCACTTCCATGCAGACTTCCAGTACAGCCTGTTTCAAGGCGGCAAACAGCGGGCCACTGGCTTGGGTGATTTCAGGCAGTGCGGCTTTGCCGGTAGCAATCAGCATGCAGCAATCGTTGGTCGAAGTGTCGCCATCGATGGTGATGCGGTTGAACGACTTGTTGGCACCATCGAGCAGCAGGTTTTGCAGTACGTCGCGAGCAACTTTGGCGTCGGTGGCGATGTAACCCAACATGGTGGCCATGTTCGGGCGGATCATGCCCGCACCCTTGCTGATGCCGGTCACGGTGATGGTCACACCTTCGTGATCGAACTGGCGGCTGGCACCCTTTGGCAGCGTGTCAGTGGTCATGATGCCGGTTGCGGCCTCAGCCCAGTGATTTTCGGATAAATCGTCCAGGGCAGCTTGCAATGCGCCTTCGATCTTTTCGACCGGCAGCGGCTCACCGATAACACCGGTGGAATATGGCAGCACGGCACTGGCGTCAACGCCCGTCAGCTCGGCAAGCCGGGCGCAGGTACGGGTAGCGGCAACCAGCCCCGGCTCACCGGTGCCAGCGTTGGCATTGCCGGTATTGGTCAGCAGATAACGAACCGGGCCTTGCACACGCTGCTTGGCCAGAATCACGGGCGCAGCACAAAACGCATTGAGAGTGAAGACACCCGCCACGCTGGAGCCTTCGGCACAGCGCATAACCACCACATCCTTGCGCCCCGCACGCTTGATACCGGCAGAAGCAATACCCAGCTCAAAACCGGCCACCGGGTGCAAAACAGGCAAAGGACCAAGACCAACAGCCATGACGCGCTCCTAAAAAGTTCTGTGCGCCGCCGCAAAAGGACGGGAATTCAATGGTAAAACGCCGCGACGGCTAAAGCCGGTCGCGGCGCAGGTGTTTCAGCAACTGAAGCAGGCTTTAACTGATTTGCCCGTGGCAGTGCTTGTATTTTTTGCCCGAACCGCAGTAGCACAGTTCGTTGCGACCCAGCTTCGGCTCGCTGCGAGCAGGCTCGGTAGCCACCACGTCAGCCACATCGACGCCTTCCAGCACCTGAGCCAACGCGTCCGGCTGATCCAGGCCAGGAGCTTCGGCATGCTGGAACTGCATGCGCGAGGCCAGCTCTTCAGCTTCCTGACGCAGACGCGATTCTTCTTCAATCGGGTCTTCGCGACGAACCTGGACATGGGACAACACGCGGATCGAGTCGCGCTTGATCGAATCAAGCAGCTCGGAGAACAGGTTGAACGACTCGCGCTTGTACTCCTGCTTCGGGTTCTTCTGCGCATAACCGCGCAAGTGGATACCGTGGCGCAGGTGGTCCATGGTCGACAAGTGGTCTTTCCACAGGTCATCCAGGACACGCAGAACAATCTGCTTCTCGAACGTGCGCAGTGCTTCAGCACCGGCCTGCTCTTCTTTCTCGTTGTAAGCCGCGATCAGTTCAGCCAACAGCTTCTCGCGCAGGGTTTCTTCGTACAGGTGGTCATCTTCGTCGAGCCATTGCTGGATCGGCAGTTTCACCCCAAAGCCGCTTTCGATCGCAGCTTCCAGACCTGCAACGTCCCACTGCTCCGGCAACGATTGTGGCGGGATATGGGCGCTGATGGTGCTGTTGAGAACGTCCTGGCGGAAGTCGGCGATGGTTTCACCGATATTGTCGGCCGCCAGCAACGTGTTACGCATGTGATAAATCACTTTACGCTGTTCGTTGTTGACGTCATCGAACTCCAGCAATTGCTTACGAATATCGAAGTTACGACCTTCAACCTTGCGCTGGGCCTTTTCGATCGCGTTGGTCACCATACGGTGCTCAATCGCTTCGCCGGACTGCATGCCCAGGGCCTTCATGAAGTTCTTCACCCGGTCAGAGGCGAAGATGCGCATCAGGCTGTCTTCAAGCGACAGATAGAAACGGCTGGAACCCGCATCACCCTGACGACCGGCACGACCACGCAACTGGTTGTCGATACGGCGCGATTCGTGACGTTCCGAAGCGATTACATGCAGACCACCCGACTCCAGCACTTGCTGGTGACGCTTCTGCCAGTCGGCCTTGATCTGTGCGATCTGCTCAGGTGTAGGGTTTTCCAGAGAAGCCACTTCCACTTCCCAGTTACCGCCCAACAGGATGTCAGTACCACGACCGGCCATGTTGGTAGCGATGGTCAGCGCGCCTGGACGGCCAGCCTGGGCAATGATTTCAGCTTCTTTTTCGTGGAACTTGGCGTTCAGAACCTTGTGCTCGATGCCTTCCTTGTTCAGAAGGTTGGACATGTGCTCGGAGGTTTCGATAGTCGCTGTACCCACCAGCACTGGACGGCCCTTGGCCATGCAGTCCTTGATGTCAGCCACGATCGCTGCGTACTTCTCGTCGGCAGTGAGGAACACCAGGTCGTTGTAGTCTTTACGCGCCAGCGGCTTGTTCGGCGGGATAACCATCACCGACAGACCGTAGATCTGGTGGAATTCGAACGCTTCGGTGTCTGCAGTACCGGTCATGCCCGAGAGCTTGTTGTACAGACGGAAGTAGTTCTGGAAGGTGGTCGTGGCCAGGGTCTGGCTTTCTGCCTGAATATTCAGGCCTTCCTTCGCTTCGATGGCCTGGTGCAGGCCTTCAGACAAACGACGACCCGGCATGGTACGACCGGTGTGTTCGTCAACCAGCAGTACCTGACCGTCTTCAACGATGTATTCAACGTTGCGGTTGAACAGCTTGTGAGCACGCAGCGCAGCGTACACATGGGTCAACAGGCCCAGGTTATGCGCCGAGTACAGGCTCTCGCCTTCTGCCAGCAGACCGATCTGGGTCAGCATTTCTTCAACAAACTGGTGACCAGCTTCGTTCAGCTCAACCTGGCGGGTCTTTTCATCAATGGTGAAATGACCAGGCTTGGTCACTTCGCCTTCGACTTCCTCGACATGCAGCTCAAGGCGCGGGATCAGCTTGTTGATTTCGGTATAGAGCTTGGAGCTGTCTTCGGCCTGGCCGGAGATGATCAGCGGAGTACGGGCTTCGTCGATCAGGATGGAGTCGACTTCGTCGATTACCGCGAAGTTAAGCTCACGCTGGAATTTTTCTTCCATGCTGAAAGCCATGTTGTCGCGCAGGTAGTCAAAGCCAAACTCGTTGTTGGTACCGTAGGTGATGTCGGCTGCGTAGGCTTCACGCTTCTCCTGAGGCGGCTGGAACGGCGTTACCACACCGACCGTGAGGCCCAGGAATTCGTAGAGCGGACGCATCCAGTTGGCATCCCGGCGAGCCAGGTAGTCGTTCACGGTAATTACGTGCACGCCTTTGCCCGACAGCGCATTGAGGTAAACCCCAAGGGTCGCTACCAGGGTCTTGCCTTCACCGGTACGCATTTCAGCGATCTTGCCTTCATGCAAGGTCATGCCGCCGATCAGCTGTACGTCGAAGTGGCGCATGCCCATAACACGCTTGCCTGCTTCGCGGCAGACCGCAAAGGCTTCCGGCAACAGTTGGTCGAGGGTCTCACCTTTGGCTATGCGGGCCTTGAACTCTTGGGTCTTGGCGCGCAATTGCTCATCAGTCAGAGCAACCATTTGCTCTTCCAAGGAATTGACGACCTGAACTGTTTTGAGCATGCGTTTGACTTCGCGCTCGTTCTTGCTTCCAAAAAGTTTCTTTAACAAAGGCGCAAACATATCGGCAGGATCTTCCACACATAGGGATGGAGGGCGGCCCCGAGAGTCGCCCGAGCAGCCCTGATGGCCGCATGCGAACGATCATTCTACCCGGAAACGGCGGTGAGGAAAGTGGCGTTATTCCACGATACTGGTACTGCTTGTGAAGGGGCTTTCCTAAAATAAGGGCTTTTTGCTGAACTTCAACCCGTTTGCACAAGAAGTTACTCATTGATTTCATAAATTAATTCAGATTCATCTGAGTCCCGAGGAGTGAAACAGGAGGTTTCTGCTAAGATTGCCGCTCTGTTTTCTCTGGTGCTTGAATATGGCATTTCGCCCACACCCGGCACGGGCACCCTCTGTTCTACTGCGCGAGGCCAAACCCCTAAAAGCCATTTTCGGCCATGCAAAGCGCCTGGCGCACCTGCAACGCCTGCTTGAAAGCCAGCTGCAACCTGCTGCACGCGAGCATTGCCATGTGGCCTCATGGCGTGAAGGCAGTTTGTTGCTGATCGTAACTGACGGGCATTGGGCCACTCGCCTGCGCTATCAGCAAAAACGCCTGCTGCGCCAGTTGCAGGTTTTTGACGAGTTCGCCAGCCTGACCCGGATTCTGTTCAAGGTGCAGCCGCCCACGGTGCTGGCCAAGGTCGCGGGGCACACCCTGGATTTGTCCGTCGATGCCGCCCAGACCATTCAGGCAACCGCCGACGGCATAACCGACCCGGCCTTGCGCGCGGCCCTTGAGCGCCTGGCGAGTCACGCCAAACCAAAGCCCTGAGATTCAGGAGCTGTGGGAGCGGGCTTGCTCGCGATGGTCGTAAACGATGACGCGTATTTACTGAGTAAATGCGTCGCTCTGAAGACCATCGCGGGCAAGCCCGCTCCCACAATTGAGCAGCGTTGCTCTTAAGTGAACAGCATTGCGCTCCCACAGGGGCATTTGCGCACCTGTTTATTTGCGTTTACTGCCACCCAATAGCGATCCCAATAAACCACGTACCAACTGACGCCCTACCTGGCTTGCAGCCTGGCGCGCCATGGACTGCAATGCCTTGCCTGCTGTAGAGCCCAGGAAATCACCTGCCTGGTCGAGAAAGCCCGGTTCCTGAGGCGCAGTCTGTGCTTGTGCCTGTACTTCGGGTGCCAGCCCCTTGCGTGCCATCAGGATTTCGTAAGCCGACTCCCTATCGACAGGCTTGTCATAACGCCCTTGCAACGCCGAGCGGCTGATCAAGACAGTTCGCTCAGCCTCAGTCAGTGGGCCTATCCGTGATTGCGGCGGCGCAATCAGTACCCGCTGGACCATGGCTGGCGTGCCTTTTTCCTCAAGCATACCCACCAGCGCCTCGCCTGTGCCCAGCTCGGTCAGCACCGCCAGCGCACTGAATGCCGAATTTGGCCGAAAGCCTTCAGCTACGGCCTTCAGGGACTTCTGTTCTTTTGCCGTAAAGGCCCGCAAGCCGTGCTGGATGCGCAATCCCAGTTGTGCAAGTACCGCATCCGGCAAGTCCGCTGGCGATTGCGTGACGAAATACACCCCCACACCTTTGGAGCGAATCAGCCGCACCACTTGCTCCAGTCGGTCCTGCAAGGCTTTGGGTGTGTCGGCAAACAGCAAGTGCGCCTCATCGAAAAACAGCGCCAGCAAAGGTTTATCGGCATCACCGCGCTCGGGCAACTGCTCGAAAAGCTCTGCCAGCAGCCATAGCAGAAAGGTTGCATATACCTTGGGCGCTTCATGCACCAGACGACTGGCATCGAGCAGATGAATCTGCCCGCGACCATCGCTGGCCGGCTGCAAGATATCTTCCAGTTGCAGTGCAGGCTCACCAAACAGGGCTTCAGCGCCCTGCTGCTCAAGGGTTGCCAGGCGACGCAACAGCGCTTGGCTGGAGCCGGTGGTCATCAGCGCCGCGTCATCACCCAGTACCTGGGGGTTATCGCGCAGGTGGTTGAGCAGTGCCTTGAGGTCCTTAAGATCGAGCAGCAGCAGGCCTTCACGGTCCGCCACCTTGAAAGCGGCATAGAGCGCCGACTGCTGGCTGTCGGTCAGCTCCAGCAAGCTGCCTAACAACAGCGGGCCCATTTCACTCAAGGTGGTACGCAATGGATGACCGGTCTTGCCCTGGATATCCCATAGGGTCACCGGATACGCCTTGGGCTGGTAGTTGAGCCACGGCATACCCGCAATCCGTTCCGCGATTTTGCCCTGGGGATTGCCTGCTGCGCCCAGGCCACACAGATCGCCCTTGATGTCAGCAGCAAAAACTGCCACCCCGGCATCGCTGAACTGCTCGGCCAAACGCTGGAGAGTGACGGTTTTACCCGTCCCCGTGGCCCCCGCCACCAGACCGTGGCGGTTGGCCAGGCGCAAGGACTGAGCGATGGGCTGACCCGAAAGGTCGGCACCGAGTACTAGAGCAGAAGAGTCAGGCATTTTGCCACCTTTGATTAATCTTTCGCGATCGCGGGTCGATACACCCTCAATGCTAGACCAGAAATAAACGGATTTAGCGTCGTAAAGCGCCTCGATAAACAGACCACTTGCCCTGTTGGCACAGTGATGTGTAGAGCGCGCGTTTTACCAGAGTGTATGTCGCACACTTTCAGACTTTAGCGGACCCTACAAGCCATGAATAAAAACCTGCGTTTCAGCCATAAAATCCTGCTTGCTGCGTCCCTGATCGTAATAGCCGCCTTTTCGCTATTTACGCTGTACAACGACTATCTGCAACGCAACGCCATCCGCCACAACCTGGACAACTACCTGCATGAAATGGGCAGTGTCACGGCCAATACTATTCAAACCTGGCTCGGAGGCCGCATTCTGCTGGCGGAAAATCTTGCCGAATCCATCGCCCTGACCCCGGAGCCCGCCCAGGTGGCGAATCTGCTGGAGCAAAAAACCCTCAGCAGTACCTTTATGTCGGTTTATTTTGGCGACAGCCAGGGCGGTTTTACCATTCGCCCCGACAGCAAGATGCCTGACGGCTACGACCCACGCACCCGCCCCTGGTACAAGGATGCGCAGAACAGCGGCAAGTCGAGCCTGACCGAACCCTATATCGACGCAGCCACCGGGCAGATGGTTATTTCCATCGGTGCGCCGGTGAAAAAAGCCGGGCAAACCCTGGGCGTGATTGGCGCCGACCTGACCCTGCAAACCATCACCGACAGCATCAACGCCCTGAATTTCAACGGCATGGGCTATGCCTTTTTGATCAGCGCCGACGGCAAGATCCTGGTGCATCCGGACAAAGCCCTGGTGACGAAGAACCTGAAGGATATCTACCCACAGGACACGCCTTCGATCAGTGCCGGGTTCAGCAAGATCCAGGTCAACGGCAAACCCCGGATTGTGACCTTTACCCCCGTCAAAGGGTTGGGTTCGGTGAACTGGTACATTGGCTTGTCGGTTGACAAGCATCAGGCTTTCGCCGCACTCAGCGAGTTCCGTACTTCAGCGATCATTGCCACGGTGATTGCCGTGGTTTCGATCATCGCCCTGCTCGGCCTGCTGATCCGCCTGCTGATGCAGCCACTGCATGTCATGACCCGCGCCATGCAGAACATTGCCGAAGGTGAAGGCGACCTGACCCGCCGCCTGGCCGTCGAGTCCCAGGACGAATTCGGCACCCTGGGTAGCGCGTTCAACCGCTTTGTCGAACGCATTCACACTTCGATCAGCGAAGTGGCCTCGGCCACCGAACAGCTCAATGAAGTTGCCCTGCGGGTCGTCAGCGCATCCAACTCTTCGATGCTCAACTCTGACGAGCAAGCAAGCCGCACCAACAGTGTCGCCGCAGCCATCAACGAGCTGGGCGCCGCGGCGCAAGAGATCGCCCGCAACGCAGCCCAGGCCTCGCATCAGGCCAGCGATGCCCGCAGCCTGGCCGAAGAAGGCCAGCAAGTGGTCGAGCGCAGCATCAGTTCAATGCAGCAACTGTCGCAACTGCTCGGCACCTCCAGCGGGCATATCGAATCGTTGAACGACAAGACGGTAAATATCGGCCAGATCCTGGAAGTGATCACCAGCATTTCCCAGCAAACCAACTTGCTCGCGCTCAACGCCGCCATTGAAGCGGCCCGCGCCGGTGAGGCCGGGCGCGGCTTTGCCGTAGTCGCCGACGAAGTGCGCAACCTGGCACACCGCACCCAGGAGTCGGCACAGCAAGTGCAAAAAATGATCGAGGAATTGCAGGTCAGCGCCCGTGGTTCGGTGAGTACCATGGAAGAAAGCCAGCGCCATAGCCAGGACAGCGTAGAAATCGCCAATCGCGCGGGCGAGCGCCTGATCAGCGTGACTGAGCGCATTGGTGAGATTGACGGCATGAACCAGTCCGTCGCCACGGCAACCGAAGAGCAAACCTCGGTGGTCGAGTCGATCAACATGGACATTACCGAAATCAACACGCTTAACCAGGAAGGCGTGGAAAACCTTCAGTCAACGCTGCGCGCCTGTTCCGACCTGGAACAGCAGGCTGCCCGCTTGAAGCAGTTGGTGGGCAGTTTCCGTCTCTGATTTGCCGGGAGCAGCTTCAGGCCCGTCGCCTGGAGCTTGCTGCAGCTCACCCCAAAGCCGGGCGGCATCGGCAAAGTCGGTGCCGTCCTCGGGGCTGAGGGCGTCCGGGTCATAGCGACTCAAACACCCCTCACCCAAGGTCGCCGGGGCACTGGATGTGGCCCTGTCGAGTGGATCACTCATGACACCTCCCCTGCACTGCTGCAAACCTGTGGCTGCTGGCTTGCCTGCGATAGCTTCACCTCGGTTTGCCTGACAGACCTCAGTGATGCCATCGCGGGCAAGCCCGGCTCCCACAGTGTTCGCACAAGAAACGATTAGAACACCACGGTCTTGTTGCCATGCACCAGCACGCGGTCTTCGAGGTGATAACGCAGGCCACGGGCCAGCACCATCTTCTCGACATCACGACCGAAACGCACCATATCTTCAATGCTGTCGCTATGACTGACGCGCACGACGTCCTGCTCGATGATCGGACCTGCGTCCAGCTCCTCGGTGACATAATGGCAAGTTGCACCGATCAGTTTCACCCCACGCAGCGATGCCTGGTGATAAGGCTTGGCGCCGACAAACGACGGCAAAAAGCTGTGGTGAATGTTGATAACCTGCCCTGCATATTCGCGACACAGATCCGGCGGCAGGATTTGCATGTAACGGGCCAGTACTACAACTTCAGCCGCATGGTGCTTGACCAGACGCGAGACTTCGGCAAACGCCGGCTCTTTGTTCTTCGGGTCAACCGGTACGTGATAGAACGGAATGCCATGCCACTCGACCATGCTGCGCAAGTCGTCGTGGTTAGAAATCACACAGGAAATATCGCAGTCCAGTTCATCGCTGTGCCAGCGGTGCAACAAATCGGCCAGGCAGTGGGATTCACGGCTGGCCATCAACACCACGCGTTTTTTCTGCGCGGTATCGGTAATGCGCCATTCCATCGAAAACTCTTCGGCAATCGGGGCAAATGCCTCACGAAAAGCCTCAAGCCCGAATGGCAAGGAATCGGCACGAATCTCGTGACGCATAAAGAACCAACCGCTTTGATCGTCCGAGTGATGACTCGCTTCAGTGATCCAGCCATTGTGGGAGGCAAGGAAATTGCTGACCTTGGCGACAATGCCGACGCCGTCGGGGCAGGCAATCACCAACCGAAAAGTGCGCATGAGGGGAAAACTCCAAAAACTTTACTAAGGCCGCCATTCTAGCGAGTGCGCGGCAAAACTGCAGTATTCGTTGCGCCCCGCCGCCTGCGCCATGGGGTCGCGCAGCTTGTGGCTTCACGCCAGCATCGACGTGGCCTGCGCTGCTATTAACGTACAATTGACACGAGTTATTAATCGCCGTTAATAACCCAGCTGCACCCCGCGTATTTAATAGCGCGCATATTGGCGAACGCAAAGTTAATGAATAAAATTTTAAATTAATCGCCTATTACCGGTTTACTTGCAGTTACTGTCTGACTACTATTGCGCCACTGTATCCCTGTTACCCCTTTTCAACATAAGGTTATCCTCATGTCCCTGATCAACGAATACCGCGCAACAGAAGAAGCTATCAAAGAACTGCAAGCCCGCCTGAAGAACCTGTCCGAAGACGACAAACTTCAAACCGAGCTGGAATTTGAAGGCAAACTGCGCACTCTGATGGGCGAGTACCAAAAATCGCTACGCGATATCATCGCCCTTCTGGACCCAGAATCCAAAGTAAGCAAAGCACCACGCGGTGTTGTTAAAACCACCGGCACCAAACGTGCCCGCAAGGTTAAACAATACAAAAACCCGCACAACGGTGAAGTGATTGAAACCAAAGGTGGCAACCACAAAACTCTGAAAGAGTGGAAAGCCAAGTGGGGCAGCGACGTGGTTGAAGGCTGGGCGACTTTGCTGGACTAAGTAACACCCTGCACGCAAACCTTTTTGCGCTGCTATTAAAAAACGCCAGCTTGCTGGCGTTTTTTATTGTCTGCCTTTTAAGCCCCGCTATCGCCCGGCTGGCTCAGCCCCACACGGCGACTCAACGCCTGCGCATAGCGTTGCCACTCCGCCAACAGCTTTAGCTGGGCTGGCGTGGCGCTACGGGACAACTCGTCCGCGGCCTGCATAAAGCCCTCCAGAGTGATCGGCGCACCCATGGCCGGATCCGACAAACGCTGTTGGCAGAACACATGCCAGCGCTCCACTTCTTGCGCATCCAGGGTATGGGGAAAGTTTCGCGCGCGGTAACGGAATAATAATTCGGGCAAGCGCTCATCATCAAAAGGCCATGTATCTTTGGCCAACTGCTCCGGGTCACTGTTCCTGACTTGCTCGCACAGTCGACGGTCACGATCACCGATAAAGCCGTCATACAATTGCTGCTCGGGGTCTTCACTGGGGATGAAGTCTTCACGGGCATAAATGGCTGACAACTTGTCTTGCCAAACTTCCTGAGCATCAACAAGACGGCGGGCTCGCGCTTGATAGAGGTCCATATCCAGTTGCAAGCGCTGCTGATCTTGCGCTCGCAGAACATTCAAGGGCGCCACCACCGGGCACCGATTAATCTGGATCAGTTTGAGCGGCACCGGCAACTGACCTTCCGGTAAATCTTCACGCCGGGTATAGAGCATTTTGCGCAAGGACTCTGCATCCATATCCAGCAAAGGCTGCGGATCAAAGTGCAGGTCGCAGACAATCAGCGCATTGCGATTCTTCGGATGCCAGGCCAACGGCAATACCACGCCCAGGTAATGTCTGGCCGCAGAAAAACGCCCGGAGATATGCACCATCGGCTGCAACAGTCGAATTTGATCAAGCACCCGCTGCTTAGTGCGCAACTGGAATAGCCAGTCATATAACTTGGCTTGTTTGTCACGAATCAGCCGGGCCAGGGCAATAGTCGCCCGCACATCGGACAACGCATCGTGGGCCTGACCATGATCGATCCCGTTGGCCGCGGTCAAACGCTCCAGTTTGAGGGTTACCCGCCCCTCATCTTCTGGCCAGACAATCCCCTCCGGGCGCAGGGCGTAGGCCGTGCGCACCACATCAATCAGGTCCCAGCGGCTGTTGCCGCCCTGCCATTCACGGGCATAGGGATCAAAGAAGTTTCGATACAGGCTGTAGCGCGTGACCTCGTCATCAAAGCGCAACGAGTTGTAGCCCGCACCACAAGTGCCGGGCAACGCCAGTTGCGCGTGAGTGCGGGTCATGAACTCGGCTTCGCCCAGACCCTTGTCTTCAAGACGACCGGGGGTGATACCAGTGATCAGGCAAGCCATGGGATGAGGAAGGATATCGTCGCTGGGCTGGCAATAGAGATTGACCGGCTGATCGATCTCGTTGAGTTGCAGATCAGTGCGGATGCCAGCCACTTGCACGGCCCGGTCGCAACGCGGATTGATGCCGGTGGTTTCGTAGTCGTACCAAAAAATAGAGGTCACGGGGTGTTCCTGAACAGTAGACCCCAACAGTCTAGGCGTTCAATCCCTCAGGCAGAAGCCTGCAAGGACTGAAAGCTGAAGTAGCGCTGCAAGGCACTGATCAGCGTGGCGTACTCGGCAGGTGGCTGATACAGGATAAACCCGGAGTCATAACAGTGCGGCGTAGCATCCTCGTGACACCACAGGCAGCGTGCCGTCAGGTCAATAAACTGCGGGCAGCCGTCGGTGTCGGGAAGTTTGAGCCGCAATTCGAAATTGGCGTCCACCAGCATCGGCAGCTGGCTGACCAGCATTAAACCGCCATCAGAGACATTGCCCAGATAGCCGATGGGCTTGTCCGTGAAGCGATTGAACACTTTCAGGAAACTCGTCAGTTGGTGCCGCTGGATACGCCGCTCTATAACCATGTTCACTATCACTATAAAAGGCCATTTGACATGGCCGCGTCAGCGCTTCGAATGACCCCGTACGCCTGCTAATGAAGCCCGGCACAGCCGGCAGACACCGAACCCCACACCCGCTTGGACACAAAAAAACACCAAATACATCCAAACGAATACAAGATTAGCCAAGGACGTACAAATGGCCAGTTTAAATTTCGTTCATCATGGAATGCTCACAGGCACCGCCGCCGCGGTTGCCCCGGGCCCTGGAATAAACTTGAGAATGCGCAGTGTCTCGATCCGCGCCTTGGCCCGATAGGCGTACTCGCTCTTCGGGAATTCGTTGATGATGTACTGGTAGGTCTGGGCCGCATCCAGGTAAAACTTGGTACGTTCCAGGCACAGTCCACGGAGCATAGCTGTTTGTGGCCAGATGTAAGGCCGGCTTCGACTGTCGCGGTCAACTTCGGACAATTCCAGCATCACAGCTTCGCAATTACCGCGATCATAAGCACGATAGGCATTGTTCAAATGATGGTTCATCGACCAACGGGTACAGCCAGCCACAGTGGCGAGCAAGACTAAAACGAGCACAATTCGCATGAGGATCTCCTGTTCACAACAGTGTATCGACCCCACGGCCAGATTCTTCAGACAACCGACCCGATGCACCACAACTTAAGCAGAAAGTAGTGCAGAGGAACAATGACTACAGCGAAAGACCATAGTAGCCTTTGGCAGCGCTTGAACTCAGGAGTCTTTGCATGTCTGTTCGTCGAACCAAAATTGTTGCCACACTTGGCCCTGCCAGCAATTCACCGGAAATGCTGGAGCAGCTGATCCTGGCTGGCCTGGACGTTGCCCGTCTGAACTTCTCCCACGGCACTCCCGATGAGCACAAGGCTCGTGCCAAGCTGGTGCGCGAAATCGCCGCCAAGCATGGCCGCTTCGTAGCCCTGCTGGGTGACCTGCAAGGCCCGAAAATCCGTATTGCCAAATTCGCCAACAAAAAGATCGAGCTGAAAGTCGGTGACCAGTTCACCTTCTCCACCAGCCATCCGTTGACCGAGGGCACCCAGGAAGTGGTCGGCATCGACTACCCTGATCTGGTCAAGGATTGCGGCGTGGGCGACGAGCTGCTGCTCGACGACGGCCGCGTAGTAATGCGTGTAGACACTGCCACCGACGACGCCCTGCACTGCACCGTGTTGATCGGCGGCCCGCTGTCCGACCATAAAGGCATCAACCGTCGTGGCGGTGGTCTGACTGCGCCGGCCCTGACTGAAAAAGACAAGGCTGACATCAAGCTGGCTGCCGAAATGGAAGTCGACTACCTGGCTGTGTCGTTCCCACGCGACGCTGCGGACATGGAATACGCCCGTCAACTGCGTGACGAAGCGGGCGGTACTGCCTGGCTGGTGGCGAAAATTGAACGTGCCGAAGCGGTAGCGGATGACGAAACCCTCGACGGCCTGATCAAGGCCAGCGACGCAGTAATGGTTGCCCGTGGCGATCTGGGCGTTGAAATCGGCGATGCCGAGCTGGTGGGCATCCAGAAGAAAATCATTCTGCACGCACGTCGCCACAATAAAGCGGTGATCGTTGCGACCCAGATGATGGAGTCGATGATCCAGAACCCGATGCCAACTCGTGCCGAAGTGTCCGACGTTGCCAACGCCGTTCTCGATTACACCGACGCCGTGATGCTCTCGGCTGAAAGTGCTGCTGGTGCTTATCCTCTGGAAGCCGTGCAGGCTATGGCACGTATTTGCGTCGGAGCTGAAAAGCACCCGACCAGCAAAACCTCCAGCCACCGTATCGGCAAAACCTTCGAAAGCTGCGATCAAAGCATCGCACTGGCGGCCATGTACACCGCCAACCACTTCCCGGGTGTCAAGGCGATCATCGCCCTGACCGAAAGCGGCTACACACCGTTGATCATGTCGCGCATCCGCTCCTCGGTGCCGATTTACGCGTTCTCCCCGCACCGTGAAACCCAGGCCCGTGCCGCCATGTTCCGTGGTGTGTACACCGTACCGTTCGACCCGGCATCGCTGCCGCCAGAACAGGTCAGCCAGGCTGCCATCGACGAACTGCTGAAACTGGGCGTGGTTCAAAATGGCGACTGGGTCATCCTGACCAAGGGCGACAGCTACCACACCATCGGTGGTACCAACGGCATGAAGATCCTGCATGTCGGCGACAAAATGGTTTAAGCCCTACAAGGCTTGAACACAAAGCCCCGCCTGATCACTCAGGCGGGGCTTTTTTTGTGCTTAGCTGCGGGTCAGAAAAGCATCCGCCAGCAGTTGGTTGCGTGGCAGCCCCGCCAGAAACAGGCGTTTGGCAAAAGCATCAACACTATCGGGGTTTCCGCAAACCAGGGCGTGGGTCTGGCGTGAGACAACACGCATCTGTAACAGATAGTCGGGCAACTGCGGGCGCTCAAGGTTTTCGACCACAAGTTTTGGATAAGCCCCGGCCAAGGCCAGCAGTTCATCCCTGAGATAATGCTCGGCCTTGTCACGGGCTACATGCACTAGCCGGATCGGACCCTGATGCTCCTGGCGCAACGCTTCGCGCAGCACACCATATAACGGACCCAACCCGGTGCCCGAGGCCAGCAGCCAGAGCGGCTGTTCCTGCCAGTCCGGGTCATAACGCAGCGCGCCGCCGCGTAGTTCGCCCAAGCGCACACAATCACCGACTTTAAACTGCCGGGCCGCATCGACGAACTCGCCGGGGTGGGCGCAATCGAGGTGAAACTCCAGAAAGCTGTCTTCTTCAGGCAGGCTGGCCAGCGAGTACGGGCGCGCGATGCCGCTGGTAGTCCACAGCACCAGATGCTGGCCTGCGCGATAACGCATAGGGCGCTGCGGCGAGAGGCGTAAACGCAGCACGCTCGGGCCAGGCCAGTCGAGTGCCAGCACCTGTGCCGGCATGCCGTCGCGCAGCGGGTCGAACGCTTCGACTTCAAGATCCTCGACTACCCTGCACTGACAGGCCAGACGCCAGCCCTGCTCGCGCTGGTCCCAGCTCAATGCCTCGGGCTTGAGTTCGGCAGGCTCACCGCGCACGCAACGCACCAGGCAGGCATGGCAACTGCCCGCCCGGCAACTGTAGGGCACCGCCACACCCGCCTGATTCAAGGCGTCGAGCAGATTGGTGTTCGGGGCAACTGACCAGTGTTGGTCAGCGACGTGTAACTGGGGCAATTACGGCCTCCTGCGAGAGATGTACAACCTTTGCATAATTTACAATCTTTGGATAAGCAGCGAAGGTTCTTCGAACCTTATCGCAGCCTTCGGCAGCGACTACAAGTTTTGCCCCTACGGGTGTATCAGTGAGTGTACCGGGTTATACTGCCGCGCCTTTTTTGTACCGGTCATGCGTGCCCGGTATGCCCAGCAAAGATGTTTTCGACAGACCGAAGCACCAGGTCGCAAACACCTTATTGATTGTATGTTCCCGTCTTATAGAGGAGCGCGACCCATGACCGTGATCAAGCAAGACGACCTGATTCAGAGCGTTGCTGACGCCCTGCAATTCATTTCCTACTACCACCCCGTGGACTTCATCCAGGCGATGCACGAGGCTTACCTGCGCGAAGAATCGCCAGCCGCCCGTGACTCGATGGCGCAAATCCTGATCAACTCGCGCATGTGTGCCACCGGCCACCGCCCGATTTGCCAGGACACCGGCATCGTCACCGTATTCGTACGCGTCGGCATGGACGTGCGCTGGACCGGCGCCACCATGGGCCTGGACGACATGATCAACGAAGGCGTGCGTCGCGCTTACAACCTGCCGGAAAACGTCCTGCGTGCTTCGATCCTGGCCGACCCGGCCGGTGCTCGTCGTAACACCAAGGACAACACCCCTGCGGTCATCCACTACTCCATCGTTCCGGGTAACACCGTGGAAGTGGACGTGGCAGCCAAGGGCGGCGGTTCCGAGAACAAGTCGAAAATGGCCATGCTCAACCCGTCCGACTCGATCGTAGACTGGGTGCTCAAGACCGTTCCGACCATGGGCGCGGGCTGGTGCCCACCAGGCATGCTCGGCATCGGTATCGGCGGCACCGCAGAAAAAGCGGCAGTGATGGCCAAGGAAGTGTTGATGGAATCCATCGACATTCATGACCTGATCAAGCGCGGCCCGTCCAACCGTATCGAAGAGATGCGCATCGAGCTGTTCGAGAAGGTCAACCAACTGGGTATCGGCGCCCAGGGCCTGGGCGGTCTGACCACCGTGCTCGACGTGAAAATCATGGACTACCCGACCCACGCAGCCTCGCTGCCGGTGTGCATGATCCCCAACTGCGCGGCCACCCGTCACGCCCACTTCGTACTGGACGGCTCCGGCCCTGCAGCCCTCGAAGCGCCACCGCTGGACGCCTACCCGGAAATCGTCTGGGAAGCAGGCCCGTCGGCCCGCCGCGTCAACCTCGACACCCTGACCCCGGAAGACGTGCAGAGCTGGAAGCCGGGCGAAACCGTCCTGCTAAATGGCAAAATGCTGACCGGACGTGATGCCGCGCACAAGCGTATGGTCGAGATGCTGAACAAGGGTGAAACCCTGCCGGTAGACCTCAAAGGCCGCTTTATCTACTACGTTGGCCCGGTTGATCCGGTGCGTGACGAAGTAGTTGGCCCTGCCGGCCCGACCACGGCTACGCGGATGGACAAGTTCACCCGCCAGATCCTTGATCAGACCGGCTTGCTGGGCATGATCGGCAAGTCCGAGCGGGGCCCTACCGCCATCGAAGCGATCAAGGAACACAAAGCCGTGTACCTGATGGCTGTGGGCGGTGCTGCGTACCTGGTTGCCCAGGCGATCAAGAAGTCGCGTGTGGTGGCCTTTGCCGAACTGGGCATGGAAGCGATCTACGAGTTCGACGTTAAAGACATGCCGGTTACCGTGGCAGTCGACAGCAACGGCGAGTCGGTGCACATCACCGGCCCGGCGATCTGGCAGAAGAAAATCAGCGACAGCCTGGCCGTAGAAGTGCAGTAAGCACTTTTAAAGCCAGACATAAAAACGGCCAGGTTAATAACCTGGCCGTTTTTTTATGCCTGCTCAAAAGCCCAGTAGTGCTTTCTGTGGGAGCGGGCTCGCTCGCGATGGCATCACTGCGATTTACCTGGCAGATCGCGTCGCTTGCATCGCAGGCAAGCCTGCTCCCACAGATTTTGTGTCGCTTGAAGGCAGTCCGCGTCGTCTGAATCGCGAGCAAGCCCGCTCCCACAAGCACCCATCAAAATGCATTGCGGAAGATCTCCTCAATCTGCCCCTGATCGGCCTTGCGTGGGTTGGTAAAACCACAAGCATCTTTCAGCGCATTGGTGGCCAGGATCGGGATATCGTCCAGCTTGGCCCCCAAATCCCGCAGACCGGCAGGAATCTCGACATCACGGGCCAGGGTGCGAATTGCCGCAATGGCCGCCTGGGCGCCCTCTTCCGGGCTCAAGCCACGCACATCAGCGCCCAGCGCGTGGGCCACATCAGTCAAGCGTCCAGCACACACACTGGCGTTAAACGTCTGCACATGAGGCAGCAGCACCGCGTTACACACACCGTGGGGCAAATCATAGAAACCGCCCAATTGGTGCGCCATTGCATGCACAAAACCCAGGGAGGCGTTGTTGAAGGCCATGCCCGCGAGGAACTGCGCGTAAGCCATATTCTCCCGCGCTGTCAGATCTTTGCCATCATTCACCGCCTGACGCAGATTCTGACTGATCAATTCCATCGCCTTGATCGCACAGGCATCGGTAATAGGGTTGGCGGCGGTCGACACATACGCCTCAATGGCGTGGGTCAGCGCGTCCATACCGGTGGCTGCAGTCAGCCCTTTAGGCATGGCCACCATCAATTCAGGGTCGTTGACCGACAGCAGCGGCGTCACGTTACGGTCGACAATGGCCATTTTCACATGGCGTTCTTCGTCGGTGATGATGCAAAAACGCGTCATCTCACTGGCTGTACCCGCCGTGGTGTTGATCGACACCAGCGGCAATTGCGGCTTGGCCGAGCGATCAACGCCTTCGTAATCACGGATATGCCCGCCATTGGTGGCGCACAGGGCAATACCCTTGGCACAGTCATGGGGCGAACCGCCGCCCAGCGACACGATAAAGTCGCAGTGATGCTGCTTGAGCACCACCAGACCGGCCTCGACGTTGGCAATGCTCGGGTTGGGCTTGGCACCGTCGAAAATCACCGAATCAATGTCTTGCAGCGCGAGCTTTTCAGCGATCAGCGTCGCCACCCCCGCCTTGGCCAGCCCCGCGTCAGTCACGATCAAGGCCTTGCGAAAACCATAATTGCGAATCGCAGTCATGGCTTCGTCCAGGCAACCGTTACCCATAATGTTTACAGCGGGAATAAAGAAAGTGCTGGTCATGTCGAGTCCTCTTCGCGGGTCATTGGCTAAGTCGGTCTCCACAGCTTCCTCCAATCACAAAGCGCCAATGTTGATCTGGCTCAACACTTGAGCGTGATAAAGTCCGCTACCGACCACGCCCGAGACGATATCTGCGATGACCCCCTTCCAGGAATTTGATGCCGAACTAGAAAACTGGAACACGTTGCGCACCAGCACACCGTGCAACGGTCTGCTGATCGGCAACGGCGCAAGCATGGCCGTGTGGCATGACTTCTATTACGAATCACTGTTCGACAAAGCCAAAAGCGTCACCGAAAAGCCCCTGAGCCAGACCGAACTCAGCGTGTTCGAGGCCCTTGGCACGCGCAATTTCGAACATGTGCTCAGCGCCCTGAAAACCGCGAGCAAGGTCAACAAGGCGCTGGCCATCAACTCGGCTTCGCCGCGCAAACGTTATTACGCGATCAAGGAAGCCCTGATCAACTGCACCCAGGACGTCCATATCCCCTGGCGCCTTATGCAGGCCGAAACCCTGGCCTGCTGGCACGAAGAACTGGCACGCTACGCCACGGTGTATTGCTCCAACTATGATCTGCTGGCGCCCTGGGCCGTGATGCAGGCACCCAAACAGTTCAACGAGCTGTTCAATACCCCCGGCTCGACCTTTGAGCTGAGTGCCAGTACCGCCAAGGGCAAAGCCACCCGTGTGCTGTACCTGCACGGTGCGCTGCATCTGGTGAGGAACCAGGAAGGCAAGGCACGCAGAATTACCGCCAATGAGCCAACGCTGTTGAGCAACTTTGCGATCAACCACTCGATCAGCGCCCTGGACGATGTGCCATTATTTATCAGCGAAAGCAGCAGCGACGACAAACGCAAATCCATTCGACAGTCCGATTACCTGTCGTTTTGCCATGAACAATTGATGACCCATAAAGACGCGCTGTGCATCTTCGGTCACAGCCTGGGCGAACAGGACCAGCACCTGATCGATGCCCTGCGCCAGGCCCCGTTGAAAACCCTGTGTATCGCCATCTACCCGCGCAGCGAGGCGTTTATCCGCTTCCAGAAAAATCATTACAGCGCACTGTTTGCCGACAAGAAGCTGGCGTTGCGCTTTTTTAATTCAAAAACCCATCCACTGGGTTATACGAAACATTCAGTACCCGTGGAACTGTAAACCCCGTAATCGCTGCCGCAGGCTGCGGCAGCGACTACAAGGGCACACATGACCGATTTCAGCGCATCAAAACTTCTCTTTGATCACCGTTGTCGGGCCATTGTGTTTAACGCTGGCAATGCCTTTATCCCGCGCGGCTTCTGAGGAGTACAGTTCGCTGGTGCCGATGATCTGGTGATTGGCTGCCTTGAGGTTGAAGTAGGGTTTGCCATCTTTCGCCACTTTCTTCTCGTAGCGCTCATCCAGCGGGCTGTTGGCCTGCACCGAGGCGATGCCGTTTTGGGCAGCACTCTGCGTGGTGTACTGCTCGCTGACCAGAATGGTTTCGGCATTTGCTGCCTTCAATACAAAACGGAACTGCCCGCTGCTGGTCTTGCTCAACTCGTACCAACCCGACATAGCCTTTCTCCTGGATAATTAGGATGTTTACTCTTTATCCAGTAAAGACCTCATCTACCGTTTATGCGCAGGTATTATCCAGAAGTAACATTACACATTCAGGCCAGTTGACGCGTCACCACACTCAACTCCGGGACCTGTACCCGGCGCTGAGCCAGATAGCGGGTACAGCTCACACGCAAAAACGACGCGAAGTTGACCACTTCACCGCGATAATCCATCACCTCTTCATACAACTTGGCCACCAATTGGTTAGTGGTCATGCCGTCAACTTCGGCGATTTCGCTGAGAATGTCCCAGAACTGATTTTCCAGGCGCAAGGTGGTGACCACGCCGCAAATACGCAACGACCGTGAGCGCGATTCGTACAGAATCGGATCGGCTTTTACATAGAGCTCACACATGGCCACCCCTCCTTTTACAAGGTGATTTTGGTACCGAGCAACCCCAGGAACGCCGCCAGCCATGCAGGGTGTGCAGGCCAGGCCGGTGCCGTGGCCAGATAGCCCTGCACATGGGCCTTGGTCACATCGATATCGATATAAGTACCGCCCGCCAGGCGTACTTCTGGCGCACAAGCCGGGTACGCACTGCACTCACGGCCTTCCAGGATGCCAGCAGCTGCCAGCAATTGCGCGCCATGACACACGGCAGCAATCGGCTTGCCCGCCTTGTCGAAGTCACGCACAAGCTCCAGTACTTTTTCGTTTAAACGCAGGTATTCCGGCGCACGCCCACCCGGCACCAGCAGCGCGTCGTAATCACCTGCCTTGACCTTGTCGAAATCAAAATTCAGGGCAAACAAATGTCCGGGCTTTTCGCTGTAGGTCTGGTCGCCTTCAAAGTCGTGGATAGCAGTGCGCACAGTCTGGCCCGAGGTTTTGCCCGGACATACCGCATGCACCTGATGGCCAACCATCAACAGCGCCTGGAACGGCACCATCACTTCATAGTCTTCGACGTAATCGCCAACCAGCATCAGAATTTTTTTCGCTGCCATGCTGCGTGCTCCTGTGGGGTAAGACCTTGGGCCAGTAAGAGTAGCCAAGGTAACCCCTGCGCGCCCGGCCGGGTAATAGCCAGGTACTACGTACCCGCCAGACGCAACTTACAGGTTTATTTCAACAAGCCATCCGCTTGCAACAGAGTTTCCAAGCAGTGTTCCTGAATGTTGTAGAACGCCTTGAGCTCCTGGATTTTCACCAGCAACTGCGCCGGGTCCAACGGTTCGGCGCGTTTGACCGCGAGAATCATCTTGTTCTTGTTGGTGTGCTCCAACGAGATGAACTCGAACACCTTGGTTTCATAACCGCAGGCCTCAAGGAACAGCGCGCGCAGGCTGTCAGTGACCATTTCGGCCTGCTGGCCCAGGTGCAAACCGTATTGCAGCATTGGCTTGAGCAGCGCCGGGCTCTGGATTTGCAGGCGGATCTGCTTGTGGCAGCACGGCGAGCACATGATGATCGCCGCGCCCGAACGAATACCCATATGGATGGCATAGTCGGTGGCAATATCACAGGCATGCAGGGCGATCATCACGTCGATCGGGGTCGGCGCAAAGCTGCGCACATCGCCATGCTGGAAGGTCAGCCCCGGGTGTTCAAGGCGCTGGGCAGCGTTATTGCACAGCGTGACCATGTCTTCGCGCAGCTCAACCCCGGTGACCATGCCTTCGGCTTGCAGGCTGTGGCGCAGGTAGTCGTGAATGGCAAAGGTCAGATAGCCCTTGCCCGAACCGAAATCCACCACCTTGACCGGCTGATCGAGCTTGAGCGGCGAGTTGCTCAGGGCGTGGGAAAACACCTCGATAAACTTGTTGATCTGCTTCCACTTGCGCGACATCGCCGGGATCAGCTCTTGCTGCTTGTTGGTCACGCCCAGATCCGCGAGAAACGGTCGGGACAGATCCAGAAAGCGGTTTTTCTCGCGATTGTGCTCCGCCGACGGCACTTCGCGCTCTTGCTGGCTCTTGCCCTTGAACAGCGAGCTTTTGCCCTTTTTGCTGTATTCGAGCTGCACTTCGTCGGTCAGGGTCAGCAGGTGGGCGTTTTTGAACGCTTCTGGCAGCAGCGCAGCAATATTGGCCACACCTTCTTCAAGGGGAAAATTCTTGGTGATATCACGGGTTTTATAGCGATAGACAAAGGACAGGCAAGGCTGCTCCTTGACCGTCACCTGCTTGATGATCACCCGCTGCAGCTCGGCCTCGGGGCCGACGTACTTGGCCAGCACCAGCTTGATAAAGGAATTCTGAGCCAGGCCGGTTTCCAGCAGGTTCAAAAATTGCGCACGATGATCCGGCACAGACGCGGCGGTGGTAGCAGTCACTGACATTGAAAAAGGTGCCTCAGGGGGTGCAGGAGGGGAAATCAGAAAACAATGGCGGGCATTTTAGGCGGGTTGGCGGCGCAGGGCACGGGGTAATTTTGCTGCGCAATATTCAACAGTGCACTGATAAGCGCCATTTCTGCAATTGCAAAGACTCAGTGGCGTAACCAACCACATGAAATTGACATGGATTAAACCCTGGAAATGCCGGCCGGCATACATAAGCGGTCATTCGAACAACACAAACTTGACACTTCAACTATTTATCATATCGACAAACATGCCAGCCATGAAAAATTATATATAACCATCACTGGTTCCTGTGCAGCATCCATACTGATCTCCAGCATCATAGGTGTTACCACCAACAATAATACTTATACCTACATTACCTACATTATGTGGGGAAGGCGACAAACTCATAGCCCCGGATGAATTACCAACTGACCCTCCGCCAAATCCAACCTCACCACCACCGCCTTCATGATACACTTTTTTATCGGGCACAACTACTGAGTGAGGCAGCAACTCACCATCCTCCGCGCTCAAAATACAGGCAAGCATCATATTGGAGTACTCCCACCTCAGCGCATCACGGTCAACAAACCTCATATCAGGTGCACAGAAATACCCCAAGTAATTGCTGGAAGGATTACTGTTAAAGAAATCTCCAGCCGACTTCATAAGTCGACCAAGTGTTTCAGAGTTAATGATCGACAGCAAACTCACCCCTGCAGAAACCACGGCAATCCCTACGACAAGGTTAGAACCAGCTCCAACCAAAATAGCGAAAGTGCCAATAATTCCTGCCACATTCCCTATCAGACTTAATACATCTCCTGGTCTTATTTCTCGACCCTCTCTGATATCCACTCCCACCTTCAAAAAAGTGATAGTGCCTGCGATGATATTGCCAGGCATGCTTATGATTGGCACATAAGGGCCAGCCAATTTTGTCACTGAAGTAATACTGGCGATAACAGCCCCGGTCTGTGCCGTCTGACTCACCAACTCCATTCCTTGGTTATTAACTATAAACTGATCTGAGATTGCAGTTGCACCCGAACCGACTGTAGCACCGTCATTAATCACACCTATAATTATTTCTGTTTTCCCTGCCATCTGCTATTCCTCAATTATTGTTTTAAACGCCAGAGTCATCCTGACCTGATCGCACTTGGCCGAAGGTGATCGAGCTGCATGGGGGATTCGCCCATCGAACACAACCACTCTCTTTGATTTAGGAAGCACCGCCTTAATAATATTTTCTTTAGTTTCATCGTAAAAAACCAGCTCACCACCCCACGAGGTCGGCCAATACTCATTGCAAAATACAATAATGGTTAAACCCGGATGAACTTTATTATCTCGATGAATAATCGTGTCTTGGCCAAACGTCTGTCCATTTGCATAAACACCTAGCAAGGTCGCTTTAAATTTATGCAATGCTAAAAATCGTTCCCACACACCCGTCAAAAACCCCCAAGCCTGATTGCCCCTCAACTCCTCAAGGCTTGACTGGCCAAGCGGGCGACCCTTGCCGGCTATAAATACATGCCAGCATGGTCTGATAAAGGGTAAAGTCTCATAATTTGGCCAGTTATACCGCCACACCTCTCCCTTGAGCTGAATATTGATTTCACTCTCTTCAGCTTCTGTCAAAAAATCATCAATCACATAAATTGACTCGTCAATTTTCTCTATCATCATTGAATCCCTTCCTTTGGCAAGATCGATTATAAATACCGTACTTAATTATATAAAACACAAAATAACTTATAGCCAAACAGAAATAGACCATCATAATATAACCCCTAGCATTATTACCCTTCGCCCATTGCGCTATCTGCTGACGGCTCATCATCAGTCGAAATTCATCATCATAGACGGCCCACACAAATTTATTATCGGTATCTGCGTCTACAGCCACCCATAACTTTTTATGCTTGCGAACACCCAACAACCTGGCTTCACGACTGGGAAACTCAATACTATATTTATAATCACTCTCAACTCGCTCCACATCAAAATACAAATACGCTGATGATTTTGACCCAGTCAAAGGCTGGGTAACATAGGCGCTGAGCAGCACCATTTTTTTCGGCACCGGTGGCACTTCCACCAACTCATTCCACATCATCAAACCAAGCCCAAACATAAGCAGACAACCAAAGACCATCACCACTAAATCCATGGGAGTCGCCACGTAATCAGGCGATATATAGAAAGGTGACTTCTTCATCCCAGCCTCTTACTCATCTGATTTAAAACTAAACTTTCAATACTGATATGGCAACGCTACCGATGTAGGGGATCCATCACTCCCCGGGCCCCGTCGCCCACACGACCAACCTCCACTATTAGTGCCATACGGCTCCCTACGCCGTACTTGAACAACAATGACGATACGTGATCCCGAACCGTAAAATCACTAATGCGCAGCCGTTGCGCTATCTTCTTGTTTGTGTGTCCCTGCACAAGCAATTCAAGCACCTCCCCCTCTCTACATGTAAGCTTCATTCCTTTTCTCCAAATTCTTACCATGCCTCTGAGCCCATTCAAAAACACCCAGACACAATACAACCTAGCCATCATTTAAAAAAATGACAACACAGATCTTCAAAATATCGAAAACTATAATCAACGCATACATATATTACAAATCAACAAGAACTTACTTACAAACAGATAAGAAACAAACCTCAAAGAGAAAACCACAAAAGCCCGACACTTCTTATCGAAGTGTCGGGCATATCAAAATCAAAGAGAAAATTATTACAACATCACCAACCGATTCGGCAATTGATTACGCGGCTGGGTTTTCGGTATGTGCTGCGCGAGCAACTCAGCGCTGGCATCGATGCAGGCAATAAAACCCTCAGCGGTATGCCCCAATGCCACACGGCGCACGAAGTCGTTGACGATGGAGCCCCAGTCGCTGTCGTGCAGATGCCGGGAGATGCCTTCATCCACCAGGATTTCGACGTAACGCTCGGCCTCGCTGACAAAAATCAGCACCCCGGTGCGGTCCTGGGTGTGATGCAGCTTTTGCTCCAGAAACTGGCGCCGCGCCAGGTTGCTGGCGCGCCAATGCCGCACACGGGGCGGGATCAAGCGGGTAGTGATAGCCGGGATGCGAAAGATCAGGCTGAGGAAGACAAAGCTGGCCCATTGCAGCATCAGCAAGGAATAGGTATCCACGCCACCGATCAGAAAATGCACCACTGCAGGCACCAGCAAGGCCACCAGGCTGGCCCACAGCAAGGGGATATAGCTGTAGTCGTCGGCACGCGGGGCCAGTACGGTGACGATTTCGGCATCGGTGCGCTGTTCGGCACGGCTGACGGCTTCTTCGACCTGCCGTTGTTGCTCTAGGGTTAACAAAGCCATAACTGTCGATACTCATTAAAAAGTGAATTACCAGCCGCCGGAAGCGCCACCGCCGCCGAAACTGCCGCCACCGCCGCGAAAGCCACCGCCTCCACCACCGCCAAAACCGCCGCCACCAAAGCCGCCCGAGCGCGAACCACCGCCGCCACCCGAGTTGCATATGCCATAGAATTGGCAGGCTGCAACGACCAACACAAACAGTATAAAAAGCAGCACAACCACGGTGGGGTGTTCGGCCATAAAGTCATTGCCAGCGCCTTGCCCGCTGGCGTAGGCGGGTTCGGGCAAGGGTGCGCCGCCCAATACTTGCAGGATGGCGTCAACCCCGTCGCTGATACCTTGGTTGTAGTCCCCTGCTTTAAAGGCCGGAGTGATGACCTGATTGATGATCACCGAGGACTGGGCGTCGGTGAGGCGATCTTCCAGGCCGTAGCCGACTTCGATACGCAATTTGCGGTCATCGCGGGCAACGATCAGCAAGGCACCGTTGTTTTTGTCCTTCTGCCCGATGCCCCAGGCACGGCCCAATTGGTAGCCGAACTCTTCAATGGGGGTGCCTTGCAGGTCGGGCACGGTGACTACCACCACTTGCTCGCCGGTGGTTTTTTCGTGCGCCTCAAGCTTTTGCGTCAGTTGCTGGCGCGTCGCGGGGGCGAGCATTTGCCCGTCGTCCACCACCCGCCCGCTGAGTGCGGGAAATGTCAGCGCCTGGGCCGTGGCTATAAATAGCCACAGCAGCAGGCCCAGGCCCAGTCTTGATACGCGCATCGTCACCTCAAAAATTGAATCTGACACCTGACAATTTGTGGGAGCGGGCTTGCTCGCGATTCAGACGCTGCGGTCAGCCTGCCGAACCGCGTTGATGCCATCGCGGGCAAGCCCGCTCCCACAAAAAGGGAGGGATCTGCATAAGCCCGTTAAAACTTCACTTCTGGCGCTTTGTCGGCATCCGGGGTGGTGGCTTCAAAGTTGGGGCGAACCGGCAGGTCGCTGTACATCACTGCATGCCACAAACGCCCCGGAAAGGTGCGTATCTCGGTGTTGTAGCGTTCAACCGCGAGGATAAAGTCACGACGGGCCACGCTGATGCGATTTTCCGTGCCCTCAAGCTGCGATTGCAGCGACAGGAAATTCTGGTTGGACTTGAGGTCCGGGTAGCGCTCGACCATCACCATCAATCGGCTCAAGGCCCCCGTCAGTTGGTTTTGCGCTTCCTGGAACTGCTTGAGCTTTTCCGGGTTGTTCAGGGTGCTGGCATCGACCTGGATCGAGGTTGCCTTGGCCCGCGCTTCAATCACCGCCGTCAGGGTCGCCTGTTCCTGTTTCGCCGCGCCCTTGACCGTTTCGACCAGATTGGGGATCAGGTCGGAGCGGCGCTGGTACTGGTTCTGCACTTGTGACCAGGCTGCCTTGACCTGCTCGTCGAGGGTCGGAATGGTATTGATGCCGCACCCGGCAAGCACACTACTCAAGGCCAACAGGGCCATGACTTTCCACCCCGGGGCCCTAATACTTTGTATTCCCATGTTTGTGACGCTCCGAAATAACCACATTGGGTTTATTGACCACACACCACGCCTAAAAACTCCCGGCAACACTGGATTGCTCGCGGTGAATCAGCTAAAAGACTCCCTGCCATGCAGGAATACTCTGTTCTAAAGGTAGGTCAAAACTTTAATCCAAGTACTCCTGATACCTCCCCAGAACAATATCGCTGCACGAGCGCAGGCTTGCCTCGCTTCAAGTGAGCGGCTGCGCAGAAGAATCCAATGAGAAATATGTGTTTGCTGGGCATCGTCATCAGCCTGGCCAGTCACACCGCGTGGGCCCAAACCCCACCCGCCCCGCTTGCGCCAAAAGATGTATTTGTTGCGCAACTGCTGAAAAAAATGACCGAGGCTGAAAAGATCGGGCAATTGCGCCTGATCAGTATCGGCCCGGAAATGCCCCGCGAGATGATCCGCAAGGAAATCGCCGCTGGCCGTATCGGCGGGACATTCAATTCCATCAGTCGCGACGAAAACCGCCCGATGCAAGACGCCGCCATGCGCAGCCGTCTGCAGATCCCGATGTTTTTCGCCTATGACGTGATCCACGGCCATCGCACCATTTTCCCGATCAGCCTGGCCCTGGCGTCGAGCTGGGACATGGATGCCATCAGCCTGAGCGGCCGCATCGCCGCCAGGGAAGCCAGCGCCGACAGTATCGACCTGACCTTTGCGCCTATGGTCGACATTGCCCGTGACCCGCGCTGGGGTCGCACCTCCGAAGGCTTCGGTGAAGACACCTACCTGGTTTCGCGCATCGCCAAGGTCATGGTGCAAGCCTATCAGGGTGCATCCCCTGCCCTGCCCGGCAATATCATGGCCAGCGTCAAGCACTTCGCCCTGTATGGCGCAGTGGAAGGCGGACGGGACTACAACACCGTCGATATGAGCCCGACACGCATGTTCCAGGACTATCTGCCGCCCTACCACGCCGCGATTGAAGCGGGCGCGGGCAGCGTGATGGTGGCCCTGAACTCGATCAATGGCGTGCCAGCCACCTCGAACATGTGGCTGATGCAGGATTTGCTGCGCAAGCAATGGGGCTTTAAAGGCGTGGCGGTGAGCGACCACGGCGCGATCATCGAACTGATCAAGCACGGCGTGGCCAAGGACAGCCGCGAGGCCGCCAAACTGGCGATCAAGGCCGGTATCGACATGAGCATGAACGACAAGGCCTACGGCGAAGAGCTGCCCGGCCTGCTCAAGTCCGGCGAAGTTCCGCAGAGCGATCTGGATAATGCCGTACGTGAAGTGCTCGGCGCCAAGTACGACATGGGCCTGTTTGCCGACCCATACCTGCGTATCGGCAAGGCTGAGGATGACCCGGCCGACACCAAAGCCGAAAGTCGCCTGCATCGTGCCGAAGCCCGCGAAGTGGCACGCAAGAGCCTGGTCCTGCTGAAAAACCAGAATGACACCCTGCCCCTGAAAAAGCAGGCACGCATTGCTCTGGTCGGTCCGCTGGCCAAGGCTCCGATCGATATCATGGGTAGTTGGGCAGCCGCCGGGCAGCCTGCGCAATCTGTGACCGTATATGACGGTATGCGCAATGCCATCAGCCAGCAGGACAACCTGATCTATGCCCGTGGCGCCAATATCACTGACGACCAAAGCGTCGTCGACTACCTGAACTTCCTCAACTTCGATGCACCTGAAGTGGTCAACGACCCGCGCCCGGCGCAGGAGATGATCGACGAGGCAGTCAAGGCCGCACAGCAGGCAGATGTGGTGGTTGCCGTGGTAGGCGAATCCCGGGGCATGTCCCACGAGTCGTCGAGCCGCACCAATCTGGACATTCCAGCCAGCCAGCGCGCCCTGATCACTGCGCTCAAAGCCACCGGCAAGCCGCTGGTACTGGTTTTGATGAATGGCCGCCCGTTGTCGATCGACATGCAACAGCAGCAGGCTGATGCAGTGCTGGAGACTTGGTTCAGCGGCACCGAAGGCGGTAATGCGATTGCTGACGTACTGTTCGGCGACTACAACCCGTCCGGCAAACTGCCGATCACCTTCCCACGCTCGGTTGGCCAGATTCCGACTTACTACAGCCATCTGAGCATTGGCCGCCCCTTCACACCGGGCAAGCCGGGCAACTACACCTCGCAGTACTTCGATGAGGCCAACAGCCCGCTGTATCCGTTTGGCTATGGCTTGAGCTACACCGACTTCAGCCTGTCGGCTGTAACTCTGTCGGCCAAAACCCTGAAACCGGGCGCGACCCTGACGGCCAGCGTGACGGTGAAAAACACCGGTAAACGTGCAGGGGAAACCGTGGTTCAGCTGTATGTTCAGGACGTCACTGCGTCCATGAGCCGAGCGGTCAAGGAGCTGAAAAACTTCGAGAAGATCATGCTCAAACCTGGCGAGCAGAAGGTCGTGCAATTCACCCTCAGCGACAACGACCTGAAGTTCTACAACGCGCAGTTGCAGCATGTCGCCGAACCCGGCGAATTCAACGTGCAAATCGGCCTGGACTCGCAAAACGTCGAGCAAAACAGCTTCCAGTTGCAGTAATTCCGCACAATTGCCGGGCAGGCCCCCTGCGGCCTCCCGGCACGTCTTTTCGCTTGACCTTTTCTATCTTTGCGCCCGCCAGAAAATGCGTTCGGACAGCGCTGTTTTTTGTGGTAGGGTTCGCGCCCTCAAAATGCAGCACAACGGATTTGTTCCGGCTAAATCCGGTGACAAACGGCTAAATGCCGGTGCAGTGCGGCCTACGTGGACCTTCAAGCTTTCACACACAATTTACACACAGGGTTATCCACAGGCAGTACGTTGCACAACCCCTATAAAACGCATATCTTGTATCAGCTCCGCCAAAAAACCCCATATGTAGGGTTTCAGGCCAAAAACCCAACACAACTCAGACGAGAATTTCAAGCCCTTTTCTCGCGCCTGTCGGGTTAAACCAAACGCAGTTTTCAAAGTCCAAGCCGCTTATGCGGATGGCAACCGCTTTCCAACCCAAAGGTCGGAAAGCGGCCCGGGTGTTGCAGTAAAAATACTGTCATCCAACAGGAATACGGTTTTACGCGGTCTGCGTGAACCAGGACTTCGGCACGGAAGCGGCTTAACCCCCCTTCTGTACGTCCCGAAGTTGTTATGCCCGGCTCATTACCGGTTGTAGTGCTTCAGGACGGAACGGTGGGCACCCAAAAGGCGCCCAAACAAACATAGAGAATGTGGAGACACCCCCATGCAAACCGATACAACTCGCGAGAACTCGCAGGGTACCGATTCAAATCTGGATCTGTCTGCGACCGCGCCAGGCCAGCTGCGCGTGATCAAACGTAACGGGGCTGTAGTTCCTTACACCGATGACAAGATCACCGTTGCCATCACCAAGGCGTTTCTCGCAGTTGAGGGTGGCAATGCTGCCGCTTCGTCGCGCATTCACGACACCGTTGCACGCCTGACCGAACAGGTTACTGCAACCTTCAAGCGCCGCATGCCATCGGGTGGCACCATCCACATCGAAGAAATCCAGGACCAGGTTGAACTGGCCCTGATGCGCGCCGGCGAGCAAAAAGTGGCCCGCGACTATGTGATCTACCGTGACGCACGCTCCAAAGAGCGCGCCACCCGCGCACCGGCCGAAGACGCCGTGCAGGCGCACCCGTCGATCCGCATCAGCCTTGCCGACGGCACGTTCGCGCCGCTGGACATGGGCCGCCTGAACACCATCGTGACCGAGGCCTGCGAAGGCCTGGCAGAAGTCGACGGCGACCTGATCCAGCGCGAAACCCTGAAAAACCTCTACGACGGCGTAGCGCTGAGCGACGTCAACACCGCCCTGGTGATGACCGCCCGTACCCTGGTAGAGCGCGAGCCGAACTACTCGTTCGTGACCGCCCGCCTGCTGATGGACACCCTGCGTGCCGAAGGCCTGAGCTTCCTGCAAGTCGCTGACAGCGCCACTCACCACGAGATGGCCGACCTGTACGCCAAGGCTCTGCCTGCTTACATCGCCAAAGGTATCGAGTTCGACCTGCTGAACCCGGTGCTGGCCACCTTCGACCTGGAAAAACTGGGCAAGGCGATCAACCACGAGCGCGATCAGCAGTTCACTTACCTGGGTCTGCAAACCCTGTACGACCGTTACTTCATCCACCACGATGGCGTACGTTTCGAACTGCCACAAATCTTCTTTATGCGTGTGGCCATGGGCCTGGCGATCGAAGAAAAGCAGAAAGAAGACCGTGCAATCGAGTTCTACAACCTGTTGTCGTCCTTCGACTACATGTCGTCGACCCCGACTCTGTTCAACGCCGGTACTCAGCGTCCGCAGCTGTCGAGCTGCTACCTGACCACCGTGCCGGACGACCTGTCGGGCATCTACCACGCGATCCACGACAACGCCATGCTGTCCAAATTCGCCGGTGGCCTGGGCAATGACTGGACGCCGGTACGTGCACTGGGTTCGTGGATCAAGGGCACCAACGGCAAATCCCAGGGCGTTGTACCGTTCCTGAAAGTGGTGAACGACACTGCCGTAGCCGTTAACCAGGGTGGCAAGCGTAAAGGCGCCGTGTGCGCTTACCTTGAAACCTGGCACATGGACATCGAAGAGTTCATCGAACTGCGCAAGAACACCGGTGATGACCGTCGTCGTACCCACGACATGAACACCGCCAACTGGATCCCTGACCTGTTCATGAAGCGCGTCTTCGATGACGGCCAGTGGACCCTGTTCTCGCCGTCCGAAGTACCGGACCTGCACGACCTGACCGGCAAGGCCTTCGAAGAGCGCTACGAGTACTACGAAGCCCTGTCCCAGTACCCGGGCAAGATCAAGCTGTTCAAGACCATCCAGGCCAAAGACCTGTGGCGCAAAATGCTCTCCATGCTGTTTGAAACCGGCCACCCATGGCTGACCTTCAAAGACCCGTGCAACCTGCGCAGCCCGCAGCAGCACGTCGGCGTGGTACACAGCTCGAACCTGTGCACCGAAATCACCTTGAACACCAACAAGGACGAAATCGCCGTTTGCAACCTGGGTTCGATCAACCTGCCGAACCACATCGTCAACGGCAAGCTGGACACCGACAAGCTCAAGCGCACCATCGACGTAGCCGTTCGCATGCTCGATAACGTTATCGACATCAACTACTACTCGGTGCCGCAAGCCCGCAACTCGAACTTCAAGCACCGTCCGGTTGGCCTGGGGATCATGGGCTTCCAGGACGCCCTGTACCTGCAGCACATTCCTTACGCGTCGCAAGCCGCCGTTGAATTTGCCGACAAGTCGATGGAAGCGGTCAGCTACTACGCGATCCAGGCGTCCTGCGACCTGGCTGACGAGCGTGGCGCTTACGAGACCTTCCAGGGTTCGCTGTGGTCCAAAGGCATCCTGCCACTGGATTCGCAACAGATCCTGATCGAGCAGCGTGGCCAGAAGTACATCGATGTTGACCTGAACGAATCCCTGGACTGGGCACCGGTTCGTGCCCGTGTACAGAAAGGCATTCGTAACTCCAACATCATGGCCATCGCACCGACCGCCACCATCGCCAACATCACTGGCGTATCGCAGTCGATCGAACCGACCTACCAGAACCTGTATGTGAAATCGAACCTGTCGGGCGAATTCACCGTGATCAACCCGTACCTGGTTCGCGACCTGAAAGCCCGCGATCTGTGGGACTCGGTGATGATCAACGACCTGAAGTACTACGACGGTTCCGTGCAGCAGATCGAACGCATCCCGCAAGAGCTCAAAGAGCTGTATGCCACTGCGTTTGAAGTGGACACCAAGTGGATCGTTGACGCCGCCAGCCGTCGTCAGAAGTGGATCGACCAGGCTCAGTCGCTGAACCTGTACATCGCTGGCGCTTCGGGCAAGAAACTGGACGTGACCTACCGTATGGCCTGGTACCGTGGTCTGAAAACCACTTACTACCTCCGTGCCCTGGCCGCGACCAGCACCGAGAAGTCCACCGTCAACACTGGCAAGCTCAACGCAGTATCGAGCGGCAACCATAGTGAAGACGTCGTCGCAGCCCCTGCCGGTCCAGCACCGGTGCCAAAGGCCTGCGCGATCGACGAGCCGGATTGCGAAGCTTGCCAATAAGCTGAGCTGGCAGGCGGGTCAAACCGCCTGACCCAAAACCCCCGTCAAACCCTGGTAACAGCTGGGTTTGGCGGGGGTTTTGTTTTGTGGGGAGAAAAAACTCCCCGTAGTCGCTGGCGAGGCACGAAGGCTGCGAGCTTTAAATCAAAAGCTCGCAGCCTTCGTGCCTCGCCAGCGACTACATTGCATGGAGGCCAACGACAGGAACGCCCATGAAAATAATCAATGCCACGCTGCGGAAAACTCCCGGCCTGTATACGGTCAGTTGCGAAGGCGAGCGCATCAGCGCCATCACTTTGCAGCCCGGCACAGTGCCTGCGCAAGACGGCGATATTGATGCCAAAGGCCAGTTACTGATTGCGCCATTTGTAGAGCCGCATATCCACCTGGATGCAGCCCTGACAGCGGGCCAGCCAGAATGGAACCTGAGCGGCACGCTGTTCGAAGGCATCGAGCGCTGGGCACAGCGAAAGGCCACCATTACCCACGAAGACACCAAGCAGCGCGCCCACGCCACTATTCGCATGCTCGCCGAGCATGGCATCCAGCATGTGCGCACCCATGTTGATGTAACCGACCCGACCCTTGGCGCGCTCAAGGCGCTGCTGGAAGTGCGCGAAGAGGCCCGCCATCTGATTGACCTGCAAATCGTTGCCTTTCCACAGGAAGGGATCGAGTCCTACGCAGGCGGGCGCGAACTGATGACTCGCGCAATAGAAATGGGCGCAGATGTGGTCGGCGGTATCCCCCACTTTGAAAACACCCGGGAGCAAGGGGTCAGTTCGATCAAGTTCCTCATGGACCTGGCCGAGCGCACCGGCTGCCTGGTGGATGTGCATTGCGACGAAACCGATGACCCGCATTCGCGCTTTCTGGAAGTGCTGGCCGAAGAAACCCGCGTACGCGGCATGGGCAGCCGGGTGACCGCCAGCCACACCACGGCCATGGGTTCTTATGACAATGCCTATTGCTCGAAGCTGTTCCGCTTGCTCAAGACTTCGCAGATCAATTTTGTCTCATGCCCGACCGAGAGCATTCACTTGCAAGGGCGCTTTGACACATTCCCGAAACGTCGTGGCGTGACCCGGGTGGCCGAACTGGACCGGGCCGGGATGAATGTGTGTTTCGGTCAGGATTCGATCAAGGACCCGTGGTACCCCCTGGGCAACGGCAATATCCTGCGGGTGCTGGATGCCGGTTTGCATATCTGCCACATGATGGGTTTTGAGGATCTGGCGCGCTGCCTGGATCTGGTGACCGACAACAGCGCACGCACGCTGAATCTGGGTGAAGGGTATGGCATCAAGGTGGGGCGCCCGGCCAACCTGCTGGTGCTGGATGCCGAGAGCGATTATGAGGCGGTGCGCCGTCAGGCCAAGGCGCGGGTGTCGATCCGTGGCGGTAAGGTGCTGATGACCCGGGTGCCGGAGCGGGTTGAGTTCTTTACTTGAGGTGTAGTCTCCCTTCGAGAGCGGCTACGCGGTCTGCCAGACGAACCGAGGTGGCTCATCGCAGGCAAGCCTGCTCCCACAAGTTTTGCGCTGAACACAAAATCGGAGCATTGCAGGGACTATTGTGGGAGCGGGCTTGCCCGCGATGCAGGCGGTGAAGTCTGCCAGACGAACCGAGGTGGCCCATCGCAGGCAAGCCTGCTCCCACAAGTTTTGCGCTGAACACAAAATCTGAGCATTGCAGGGACTATTGTGGGAGCGGGCTTGCTCGCGATGCAGGCGATGACGGTCTGCCTGGCAAACCGAGGTGATCCATCGCAAACAAGCCAGCCCCACAGGTTTTGAATCGCTCACAAAACCCCATCTCAGCAGGATCATTGTGAGCCCGGTATTACGTCATCTGAATAATGGTCTGCATGATGGTACTTTGGGTCGAAATGGTCTTGGCGTTGGCCTGGTAGTTGCTCTGCGCCTTGATCAGATCCACCAGCTCATTGGTCAGGTTGACGTTGGAGTCTTCCAGCGAGTTGGACTGGATCGCGCCCAGGCTGCCGATCTTCGGTGCGTCGTAACCGGCCATGCCCGAGGCATAGGTTTCTTTCCAGGCAGTGCCGCCTACCGGTTGCAGGCCTTGTTCGTTGGTAAAGCTGGCCAGGGAGATCTGGCCAATGGCGCGGCTCTGGTTGTTGCTGAAGTTGGCGAACATCACGCCCGAACCGTCAATGGTCAGGTTGTTGATCTGGCCGGTGGCATAACCGTCCTGGGTCGGCGGGTTACGCGAACTGTCGGTGTTGTACTGGGTGGTTTTGGCCATATTGATGACGATGCCACCCACTTTGGCCGTTGCACCGTTCTCTTTCCACTCACCATTGATCATGGCGCCCGGCTTCCAGCCGCTGACGACCAGAGTGTTTTCAGCTTGATCCTCGACCGGATCAGGCTGGCTGACCTTGGTCAGCGCACCGGACGAGTCAAACTCCATGGTCGAGGCCACGGGCGCCGTGGCACCTTCCCCTGACGCCAGGGTGCCATCCGGGTTGCGGCCGTCGATCAGGGTATAAGAGCTCCAGGTATTGGCCCCGGTCTTGACCATGTACTGGTCCATCGGGTGCGCGTTGCCCTGGGTGTCGTAGACCGTGGTGCTGAATTTTTTGGTGTAGCTGGTGGATACGGTCGGGTCGAACGGAACCTTGGTCTGATCGATCGCATCGGAGCTGGAGTTCAGGTTGATCTCTGACGTCACCGAACCGGTCGGCTTGGGCGCCAGGTTCGAGGTGTCGATCCGCAGGTCGGTCAACACGCCGTTGATGATATTGCCGTTGGCATCCACGCCGTAGCCCTGCAAGCGCGCGGTGCCATCAGAGCTGGTCACGTAACCGTTGCTATCGGACTTGAAGGTACCGGCACGGGTGTAGCTCAAGGAGCCGTTATCGCTCAGCACGAAAAAGCCGCTGCCCTGAATCCCCATGTCCAGCAGGTTGCCGGTGTTGTTGACCGAGCCCTGACCAAAGTTTTGCGAGACCGCTGCCAGGTTCACGCCACTGCCGATGGTCTTGCTGCCTATGCCCAGCTTGTTGGCCGAGTAGATATCGGCAAATTCTGCGCGCGAGGCCTTGAAACCGGTGGTCGCCGCGTTGGCGATGTTGTTGCCGGTCACGTCGAGCTGCTTGTTCGCCGCATAGAGGCCGCTAAGGCCGATATTGAATGACATGTTTCTCTCCTTGAGGCGTATGAGTCGGCTTAGAGGCCAATGGTCTGGACTTTGGACATGCCAATGCTGCCCAGGCCTGCGAGGTTGAGCATGATTTCACCGCCGGTCTTGCTCAGGGTCACGCTGTTGACCGTGGCTGGCAGATAGGTAGTGAGCGCCGTGGTCGCCGTGTCGGTTTTGCTCGATGCGGTGAAGGTGTAGGAACCCTTGTCCAGCAGCACACCGTCGTCGTCCTTGCCGTCCCAGGTAAAGTCCACGTTGCCGGCTTTCTGGCTGCCCATCTCGATGGTGCGGACCACTTCGCCGTCAGCATCGGTAATGGTGATAGTGGGCTTGGAGTCGGCGTCCTTGACCACCACGGTGCCGTTGAATGGTTTTTCGCTGGCGGGGTCTACGTAGGCTTCACTGGTTTGCACGATGACCGAGCGCCCCACCAACGACGAGGCCTGCAGAGCCTGTGAGGACTGCAAACCGCCCGACAGGGAGTTGACCGTGTCATTGAGCGTGGTGATGCCTTCCAGGCTGCTGAACTGTGCCAGCTGCGCAACAAACGCCGTGTTGTCCTGCGGGTCCAGCGGGTTCTGGTTTTTCAGCTGGGTGACCAGCAGTTGCAGAAACGCATCCTTGCCCAGTGCCGTGTTGCCCGTCACGCCCTTGGTGGCCGCTGCCACGCTGGTATCGGTGGTCTTGGCCTGGGCGGAGTTGGCAAGCACCTGGTTAAGGGTCAAGCCGCTGGTGGAATCGGTCACACTCATTTGTCTCGCCCCTTATCACTGACCCAGGGTCAGGACCTTCTGCATCATGGTTTTGGCGGTGTTCATCATTTCGGCGTTGGTCTGGAACGAACGACTGGCGGAAATCATGTCAGCCATTTCTTCAACCACGTTGACGTTGGGGTAATAGACGTAGCCCTTGGCGTCGGCAGATGGATGGTTAGGCTCGTAACGGGCCTGCAACTCGCTTTGGTCTTCGACCACCGCCGTCACCTGCACGCCTTTGCCGGCAGCGTCCTGGTTCTGGAACAGCGAGTCGCCGCCAGTGCCTTGCGCGCCTTCGAACATAGTGGCGAATACCGGGTGACGGGCGCGGTAGGTCTGGTCGATGCTCGACGACACGGTGTCGGCGTTGGCGATGTTACTGGCCACGGTATTAAGACGCGTGGTCTGGGCACTCATGCCGCTGCCGGCAATATTGAACACACTGGCTAGAGACATGGGTTACTCCCCGCGCAGGGCCGACATCAGCCCTTTGAATTTGCTGTTGAGCAGGGTGAAGCTGGCCTGGAAGTTGACCGCATTCTCTGCGTAGTTTGACTGCTCGATCTGAGCGTCCACGGTGTTCTGGTCGATCGACGGTTGCATCGGCGTGCGGTACAGCAACGACTCGTCGCCGCTGCTCAGGCCCTGGGCTTCGATATGGCGGGTATTGGTCTTGTTCAACGCAAAAGTGCCGTTCTGGTTTTTGTCGCTTTGTGCGGCGAGCACAGAGGCAAAGTCCAGATCCCGAGCCTTGTAGTTCGGGGTGTCGGCGTTGGCGATATTGTTCGCCAGCACTTCAGCGCGCTGAGCGCGAAAGCCAAGGGCTTGCTCATGGATACCGAGCGCTTTGTCGAAGCTGATGCTCATGTCGAAAAACCTTTGTGGGCTGACCTGAGAAAGTGATTCAGGTTTTACATGACAGGGATAGAGCAAACCCCGTGCCAGTTTTTACAGCCCCGTAAATCAAGGGTTTTACCTGTAGCGCAGGGCGGCAATGCCAGAAAAGCGGCAACGCTTGACCGCTGACTGCCGCTTTTCTGCCGCTTTGCAGTTACAACACATGACCCATGTGGGAGCGGGCTTGCTCGCGATGGCATCAATGCGGTTTTCTGACAAACCGCAGCGCTTGCATCGCAGGCAAGCCAGCTCCCACAGAGAGGGTGGCTATTTGGCCTGGTAGATAATCCCCGGGCTGCACTGGACCATCTGATAGTGGTCCGGCAAGCCGTTAAGCGCTTCGGAGGCGCCCAGAAACAGGTAACCGCCCGGCTTCAGGGTGCTGTGGATGCGCAGCAGGATGTCTTTCTTCACTTCTGCCGAAAAGTAGATCAGCACGTTGCGGCAGAACACGATATCGAACTTGCCAAAGCCTGCGTAACTGTCCAGCAGGTTGAACGGGCGGAACTCGACCCGGCTCTTGATCGGCGCCTTGATCACCCAGCGCCCCGGCCCCTTGGGGTCGAAATAACGCTGCAGGCGTTCAGGTGACAGGCCGCGGCCAATCGCCAGATTGTCGTATTCGCCGGTGCGGCAGGTATTGAGCATCTGCGCGGAGAGATCGGTGGCAAAAATCTGCACACCCGCCTTCAACTGCCCCAGGTTGCTGCGCTCGAACTCGTCGATCGCCATCGACAGTGAATAGGGTTCCTGCCCCGAAGAACAGGCCGCCGACCAGATACGCAAACGCTGGCCCGGGCTGGCCTTGATCTGCTCCGGCAGCACCTTGTTTTTCAACACTTCAAAGGGGTAGGTATCACGAAACCACAAGGTTTCGTTGGTAGTCATGGCATCGACCACCTGCTCGCGCAGCCCACTGCGCGGCTGGCTCTGGATACGCTGAATCAACTCGCCCAACGACTTGATGCCTTGTTGCTCCATCAGTTTGTTAAGCCGGCTGGAGACCAGGTACTGCTTGTTTTCACCCAGCAAAATGCCACAGGCTTTTTCCAGAAAGACCCGGAATTGTTCAAAATCCAAATTAGCCGTCGACAAATGTCCTGCCTCTTAAATCGTTTTGACCGCCAGGGGCTGAGCCCCTAGCTGAAGTCTGCTGCTTTGATCCGGTCAACTACCCGGGATGCCAGGTCGTCAGGCCTGAATTTGGCCAAAAAGTCATCGGCACCGACCTTTTTGACCATTGCCTGGTTGAAAACCCCGGACAACGAAGTATGCAGAATGATGTGCAGCTTTTGCATCCGTGGATCGTTGCGGATTTCCGCCGTCAGGGTGTAGCCGTCCATTTCCGGCATCTCGATATCCGAGATCATCATCAGAAATTCTTCGGCCGGGTCCTTGCCCTCTTCCACCAGCTTGCGCAGGTAGTCCAGCGCCTGTCGGCCGTCGTTCAACGACACCACTTCCACGCCCACCGTTTGCAGGCAGCGGGCAACCTGCTTGCGCGCCACCGACGAATCGTCGACGGTCAGCACCCGCAATGACAGCGCCTTGCTTCGGGTTTCGACATCGACCACACCATGGGTGATGGTTTCCGGCGATGGCGAAACTTCCGCCAGGACCTTTTCAACATCGATGATCTCGACCAATTGGTCGTCCATCCGGGTCACGGCCGTCAAGTAATGGTCGTGGCCGGTGCCCTTGGGCGGTGGATGGATATCTTCCCAGTTCATGTTGACGATACGCTCGACCGAACGCACCAGAAAGCCCTGGGTCTTGGTGTTGTACTCGGTGATGATCACAAACGGGTTGCTCTGGTCTTGCAAGGCACCCGCCCCGGTGGCCATTGCCAGATCGAGGATCGGAATGGTCGCACCGCGAATGCTCGCCACGCCACACACCACAGGGTGGGACTTGGGGATCATGGTCAGCTTGGGGCATTGCAGCACCTCCCGGACCTTGAACACATTAATCCCGTAAAGCTGTGGCCCATCCAGGCGAAACAGCAACAGCTCCAGGCGGTTTTGCCCCACCAGTTGAGTGCGCTGGTTAACCGCATCCATCACTCCGGCCATACTCAGCTCCTCTTAAAAACTTAAAGTTTCAACCCGCATTCTCCGTAAACGGCACGGGGCTTGCTTTTTATCGGCCATGAACGCCAAAACGACAAATTCCTGCCACCGACTTTTCCCGCTGACTCTGCGCCGCTGCTGCCTGAGCGTGCTGGCCGCCGGAGCCTTGCTCAGCGTAGGCACTTATAGCAGGGCTGACGCATTTACATCGCCTGAAAAGCTTATCGGCGTGACCCAGGGCTTTCTTGAATTCACCGTTGAAGACTACCTGGCCACCAGCCAGACCGAAGGACGCTATCAGATCCAGGTCAACAATCTGGACCCGCGCTTGCGTCTGGCCGAGTGCGACAAGGAATTGACAGCCACCCTGGAAAGCCCGGCGCAACCCATGGGCCGCGTGATCGTGCGCGTGCGCTGCGAAGGGCTGTCGCCCTGGACCATTTTTGTGCCGGCCCAGGTCAAACTGTTCCGCGATGTGGTCACCGTCAATCATCCACTCAAGCGCGGCATGGTTATCGACTACCCCGACGTGACCCTGCGCGAACGCGATGTCAGCCTGATCAGCCAGGGCTACCTGACCGCGACCGAGCTGGCCGTAGGCCAAAAACTGCTGCGGCCCATGGTCACCGACCAGGTGTTGACCCTCACCCATCTGGAGCAGGCGGCTGCCGTGCGCAAGGGCGATCATGTGGTGATCAGCGCCCGCAGTGGCACATTAAGTGTCAAAATGCCCGGCGAGGCCCTGTCAGACGGTGGCCTTAGCGAGCAAATACGGGTAAAAAACCTGAATTCCAAACGTGTAATCCGCGCCCGGGTCACTGGGCCCGGGCAAGTAGAAGTGGCATTGTAGGAAAGTTGGCATCAGTCTCCTGACTTTCCTACACTGTGGTTTGACGCAGATCAGTACAGTTCTGTGTGAAGCTATGATTAATCGAGCCTAAAGTTTTCCCGGGTATGGCCGAAAACATGGCAAGCGTCCAAATACCCCGAGGTTTTTCGTTATGGTCATCGACTTCAGTCGTCTCAACAGCGCCCCGCCCCTCGCCGGCAGTACGCGCAGCAACGCCAGTCAGGAAGCCGGCACTGCCACGCAAGCGGCCCCGGCAAAAAGCCCTGAGCCAACCAGCGCCAGCGCCCCAAGCGGGGAATCTGTTCACCTCAGCCAAGAGGCTCAACAGTTGCAGAAGATCAGCGACTCGTTGCGTGACCAACCTGCCGTCGATAAAAATCGGGTGGCCGAGCTTAAACAAGCCATCGCTGACGGCAGCTATAAAGTCGACAGCGAGCGGGTCGCCAGCAAACTGCTTGACATGGAAGCCCAGCGCTAGGCCCACGGCCAGTGCCGCGCTTTTGGACGCTTAACTCCCAGAGCCCGCCATGCACGACGAAAATTTACTGCAATTGATCAACGATGACCTCGCACCCGCCGGGCAATTGCTCGGTTTGTTGCAGGACGAGTCCATCGCCCTTAAAGGCCGCGACATGCAGGTGCTGGAGACTATTCTGGCGCGCAAGCAGTCGCTGATCATTTTGCTTGAGCAACATGGCCGCAGGCGCAGCGAGATCCTCGCCAGTCTTGGCCTGGCCACCAATCGTAGCGGCCTCGAAAGCCTTGCCAGCCATTCCAGCGTGGGTGCACAACTGCTCAGTCAGAGCGATGTGCTGAACCAGTTGCTGGCTCAATGCCAGGCCGCCAACCTGCTCAATGGCCAGTCGATCCAGACCCAGCAGGCGATCACTGCCAACCAGCTGCGCATTCTGCATGGCGGCGAAGCTCCGTCGCTGTATGACGCCCGCGGCACCACTTCGATGCTCAACAAGCACCGCGCCTACAGCCAGGCTTGAACCCGCGCCACCACCGTATATAGCGAGACACACAACATGATGGCAGAATGCCCATCTTTTGCGTGTCGTTGTATTTTGTCTGGAGATTGATCAACCGTGTTCGACGCCCAAGATGCTCCGCAACCGCCAAAGGTGCTGACTACGCCTTTGGAAATAGCTTCCAACCTGCGGATGCTGCAAGAGAGCCATGACCCGCTGATCATCACGTTCGAGGACCGCACCCAGCGTTTCCAGAGCTACGTGGTGGATGTCGATCGCGAGCGCAACTCCATGGCGCTGGACGAAATGATCCCACGGGGTGGCGAACGTTTTCTTGAGGCGGGTGTACCGTTTCGGGTTGAGGGCTTCCATGACGGTGTGCGCATCGCCTGGGAATGCACCACCCAGCTGACCATTGATGAGAGCAACGACCACCGCTGCTATCGCGGCGCATTGCCCCGCGAAGTGTCGTACCACCAGCGCCGCAGCGCGTTTCGTGCAGCACTGCGTCTGGCCAATCTGGTCAGCGTGGAAGTGGCCGGGGACAAGCTTAAAAACCCGATCAAGGGCAAACTGCTGGACGTTTCGGCCACCGGTTGCAAGTTGCGCTTTGAGGGCGATATCAGCCAGGGCATGCAACCGGGCCAGGTGTATGAGCGCTTCAGCGCCGACCTGCCGTTTGGCCTGATCTCCACGCCGGTGGAGTTGCGTTACCTGCACTTTGAAGAGCGGCTGAATATTACCTTTGCCGGCATGCGCTTTCACAATATCAGCGGCGCAGTACAGCGTCAGGTCGAGCGGTTTGTCTATCAACTGCAGCGCGAGGCGCGGCAGTTTGATAAAGATGATGATTACTAAACCCTGAATAGTGTGGGAGTCGTCGCACCGCCGCTCCCACAGGGTCATATGGCTACGGCTTGGGTTGTGACTCGGTGTCCGTCTGCGGATCAACCTCTTCCACCACCGGCTCCTGCACCATCTGATCCTGCACATCCTGCTCATCTACCCGTGGGTCAAGCGCAGCCACCAGCGGTGAGCTGGACATGCTGTCGGGCATGGCCACGTGATGCAGCGGCGCATCGTCGACCTGGTGCAGATTGGTCACCGCATTCGGGCGGATTCGCCATACCAGGATCAATCCTGCCACGCTGAAAAAGGCATAGAGCATCTGACTGCCCAGCACCTTCATCAGTACCCCCGCCACCAGCGGCCCGACGCTTGCGCCGATACCGTAGGTCACCAGCAACATGGCCGTCAGCGACACCCGACGCTCAGCCTCGATATGGTCATTGGCAAAGGCCACGGCCAGCGGATAGATGCAAAACTGCATCAGGGCCGCCATGCCCCCGGCCACAAACAGCACTTCCAAAGGCACCGACGGCAGGATCGCCAGCGGCAATGAAGCCAGCGCCAGCAAGAACGCGAAAACCCGGATCAGCAATGGCCGGTCATAACGGTCAGACAACCAGCCCAGCGGCCACTGCACCAGCAGCCCGGCAAAAATGCAGCTGCCCATATACACACCGACCAGTTCGGTCGACAGCCCCTGCTGCGACGCATACAGCGGTGCCAGGCCATAGAATGACCCCACCAGCAGGCCCGCGCCCATCACTGCGATCAACGACTGCGGCACTCGCTTGATAAAGAATTTCGGGTCCATCGGTGCCGGATGCAGGGGCGCCGGGTGAATGCGCCGGGTCATGGCCACTGGTACCAGGCACAACGCAAAACACAAGGCCACCACCATCAGCAACTCAAGGCCAAGGGCCGGGTGAATCGCCAGGATAAGTTGCCCGAGCACCAGGCCCAGGTACGACGCGATCATATACAGGCTGAACACCACACCACGCTGCTTGGCATCGGCCTGCTCGTTGAGCCAGCTTTCGATGACCATGTACTGGCACATCATGCCCAGGCCGACGATCACCCGCAGCAGCAGCCATATCGGCAGCCAGTCCGTCAGCCCGTGACACAGCACCGCCGCGCCGACAATACCGGCACAGGTGGCGTAGGCACGAATATGCCCCACCCGGGCAATCAGCCGGTGGCCGATCTTGCCACCCAGCACCAGGCCAAAATAGTTGGCCGCCATCAGGGCACCGATCCACAGGCCGTCGACATTGTCGGCCGCCAGGCGCAGGGCCAGATAGGTGCTCAAAAGGCCCGAGCCGATCAACATCATCAGTGAGGCGAAGTACAACGCTCGAAACGACTTCCAGATCTGGTGCATTGGCTTTCCGTGTGGCTCCTTGTGGCTGCAACCAGGCACTGGCCCGGCAGCACAAATTTAAACGGTCAAGCCTGAGCCGCCAGCACGCGACGCTCCCAGGGAGTGATTTCGTCATGGAAGCTGGTCAGCTCCAGCATCTTGGACGCGATGTAGCCTTCGATGAACTCAGTGCCGAACAGTTCAATCGCCAAGTGGCTGCGCTTGAGGCGCTCAAGTGCTGCATGCAAGGTACAGGGCAGTGACAGCGCCTCAGGCACTGCGAATTCGCCCTGTATCGCGGCAGTCGGTTCCACCTCGTGCTCGATACCATATAACCCGACCGCCAGGCTGGCAGCAATCGCCAGGTACGGGTTGGCATCCGCGCCCGGCAAACGGTTTTCGACCCGCCGCGCCAGCGGCGAGCTGGCCGGAATCCGCAAGCCAGCAGATCGGTTATCGTGGGACCAGCAGGCATTGTTGGGCGACGCATAAGGGTGGAACAAACGCTGGTAGGAATTCACGTTCGGCGCAAACAGCGCGGTAAAGTCAGCCATACCCGCCTGCTGCCCGCCGATAAAATGGCGGAAAGCGGCCGTCGGCTGCCCCGCTTCGTCGCTGAATACGTTACGACCGCTGCCCAGCTCAACCACGCTCTGGTGAATATGCATCGAGCTGCCAGCGGTATGCGCCAGCGGCTTGGCCATACAGACCACGGTCAGGCCATGTTTAAGGGCGACCTCCTTGAGCAGGTGCTTGAACAGAAAAGTCTGATCGGCGAGCAACAGCGGATCACCGTGCAACAGGTTGATCTCGAACTGGCTGACGCCCATCTCGTGCATAAAGGTGTCACGGGGCAAACCCAGCGCCGCCATGCATTCGTAAACTTCGCTAAAGAAGGGCCGCAGACCGTTATTGGAACTGATGCTGAACGCCGAAAAACCGTCCTCGCGACGGCCATCCAGGCCTACTGGCGGACGGAATGCCTGGGTCGGGTCGGGGTTGGGAGCAAACACAAAGAACTCAAGTTCGGTCGCCACCACCGGCGCCAGCCCGCGAGCCGCATAACGGGCGATAACGGCCTTCAACTGGCCGCGGGTTGACAACGCCGAGCTCTCACCGCTGAACTCATCGGCATCACAAATGGCCAGGGCTCGGGGCGGCTGGCTCCAGGGCAGACGATGGATATGGGCCGGGTCCGGTACCAGCGCCAGATCACCGTCCTCACTGCCATAGAAGCGCGACTCGGGGTAACCGCCCATGATGCATTGCAGCAGCACGCCACGGGCCATCTGCAAGCGACGGCCTTCAAGGAAGCCCGCAGCGGTCATCACCTTGCCACGGGGCACGCCATTGAGATCAGGAGTCACGCATTCAATCTCATCAATGCCCGCCAATTGCTGTGCGAGTGAACCCTGACCATCGCTCGTCATGACACTTTCCTTGTTGGGTGCAGGCCGCTAGCGGCAATCTGTACAAAATACGCATCAGCTCGACTTTTGGGTAGTCGCTGACGAGGAACGAAGGCTGCGAGGTTTTGATAAGAAGCTCGCAGCCTTCGTTCCTCATCAGCGACTACACTGCGCCCACTGCGTCCAGGATGACCCAAGGAAGAACGATGAGAAAGTTACTCCCTCTTTGCACAAGCATGTTGCTGACCAGCATGATCAGCCCGGCAGTCTTTGCCCAGACACCCACCAGCGATGGCTATGTTCTGGATAAAGTCGTACAGGTCAGCCGCCACGGAGTACGCCCGCCCACCAAGTCCAATGAAAAACTGCTGACCACTGTCACCCAGCGTAAGTGGCCGACCTGGCTGGTGCCCTTCGGCAACCTCACCGGCCATGGCTACACCGGTGCCGTCGAAATGGGTCGCTACCGGGGCGAAGTGCTGCGCAACGCCGGGCTGATCCCCAAGGGCTGCCCGGATGCCAGCCAATTGCTGGTCCATGCCAGCCCCCTGCAACGCACCAAAGCCACGGCCCAGGCCCTGCTCGACGGCATGTTTCCCGGCTGCGGCCTGCAACCGACTTATGTAACAGGTGAACAGGACGCCCTGTTCCAGGCCAATGAAATGCCCTTTGCCGCCCTCGACCCGGTCAAGGCCAAGGCAGAAATCCTCAAGGCCCTGGGTGGCAGCGTCGAAGCCGCACAGGCGCGCTATAAACCTTTCGAAGAAAAACTGCGTGAAGTCGCCTGCCTGCCTGGCACCGATTGCCCCTACGGTAAAGAGCCCTGGAAGCTGGAACAAAACGCCAAGGGACGTTTCGCAATCAAGGGCCTGAGCGCGGGCGCCAATATGGGCGAAGTGTTCCGCCTCGAATACAGCCAGGGCTTGCCACTGGACAAGGTCGCGTTCGGCAACGCCCGTAGCGCTGGCGATGTCTCCAGCCTGATGGTGCTGACCAAGGCCAAGTACGATTACCTCAACGACATCCCCTATATCGCCAGCCGTGGTGCGTCCGAGTTGATGAACCAGATTTCCCTGGAACTCAAACAAGGCACGTCACTGGCCATAAAGGACGCGCCGAGCACCCCGCCGGATGTGCAGCTGATGCTGCTGGTGGCCCACGACACCAATATCTCTTACCTGCGCACCATGCTCGGCTTCGGCTGGAAGCTGGGTGACTACATCGAAAATAATATCCCACCCGTAGGCACCCTGCAGTTTGAGCGCTACCAGGAAGTCAAAACCGGCGAGTATTTTTTGCGTATCGCTTTTGAAGCCCAGTCAATGGACCAGATCCGCAACCTGACCCAACTGAGCGGCGGGCAAAAGCCGCTCAAGGCTGACTTCCAGAGCGCCAAGGACTGCCGCAAAACCAGCGTCGGCCTGCTCTGCCCGCTCAAGGATGCGATGGTTAAAGTCGATCAGAACATCGACCCTACCGCACTCACGCCCTACTCATTTCAATAATGGCCGGTTAACAGGCCACGCTCAGCTCGCGCTGCTGCAACCAGCTCAATAAGTCCGGCCCGTTCATGGGCCGGGCGAACCAGTAGCCCTGCCCTTGCAGGCAACCCAACTCCAGCAACCGCAGGAACTGGGCCTCAGTTTCAATGCCCTCGACCACCACCGACATGCCCAAGGCCTTGCCCAAAGCCAGGGTGCTGCTGATCGCGGCTTCGCAGCGTGGCTCATGCTGCAGGTTGCGAACAAACTCACCGTCGAGCTTGATCTCGTTAAACGGCAACTGACATAGCCGCTGCAGCGAGGAAAACCCGGCACCAAAATCATCAATCGACAACCGGCAGCCCATCATGCGCAGGCGCACCAGATTCTCCAGGCTCGCAGCCGGAGCTTGCAGCAGGCCGGTTTCGGTCAGTTCAAAGGTCAGCCGCGAACCCGGCGTGGCATACCGGGTCAAAATGCCCTTGAGCGTGTAGGTCAGTTGGGGATTGGCCAATTGCGCAGCTTGCAGATTGAACGCCATATTCAAGCTAAAGCCCTGGACCCGGGCCTGCTCCTGCAGGCATAACGCCTGATCCAGTTGAGCAAACAACAGCTCATCCATTAGCCCGCAGCGCTCCAGCACCGGGATAAACACTGCGGGTGGCAGTAGCCCTTTGCTTGGGTGCAGCCAACGGCAAAGCACTTCAATACCACACACCTCGCCGGTCTGCAGGTCGAACTTGGGCTGATACCAGGCCTGCAATTGCTGCAGGGCCAGTGCCTGGCGCACCTCTTCCTCGCAGGCCAGTTGTATGCTCGCTTCGAATGCATCGGCGCCGCTGCCCTGATACTTCTTCAGCAAAGGCTCCAGGGTTTCGGCATACAGCGTCTTGCCCACATCCCCCAGCAATTCAATGCCCAGCAGACTTATGATCTGATGGGCCGCACGGCGTAGATCAGCAGACAGCGCGCTGCTGACAATCACGGACTTGACCTGCGCCGAAGTGCCTGCACGACGCAAAAAGGCCAGCCCGTCCATGCCCTCCATCTGCAGGTCACACACGGCGATATCCACTGCACCCACTTGTTGCAAAACCGCCAGCGCCTCGCTGCCATCACTGGCTTCAAACACCTCATGGCAGCCCAGCGAGCGAAACAGGCTGACCGCGAGGGCACGCTGAAAGCAGTCATCTTCAAGAATCAGGATACGCAGGGAGTTGCCAGGCATTAAGGTCGACCCATAGTGAATGCTGTAGGTCGATTGTCTAGGGAGCGGTAAGAGATTTACCTAGGGGAAATCCTCAAAAATGTAGGAATTTTCCCAATCCTGCCGGACTGTCATTTGAAGATCAGCGAGGGTTACGGCTAAAGATACGAATCACTTCATCCAGATGCTCGGCCATGGCCTGACGTGCAGCATCCGGGTCGTGCTGCTCCAGCGCTTGCAGCACACGGCGGTGCTCATTTTCCGAACGATGAATCATATCGTCCGGGGTGTAGTGGCTTTGCAAACGCTGAAACATGCTGCCGTAACGATGGCCAAGCAGATGCTGGATCATCAGGGCATAGGCCGGGTTGTCCGAAGCCTGGGCAATACGGATATGAAACAGGCGGTCGCCGGGGTGAGTATGGGAACCGTCGCGGTTGTCCTGCACGTTACGCTCGAAAGCTTCGCGAATGCCCGTCAACTCTTCATCGCTGGCATTGACCGCCGCCAGTGCCGCCGCTTCCGGCTCGATCAGGCGTCGGGCCTGAAGCAAGGCAAAGGGCGGGATTTCGGCATTGAAGTCGATTTCCAGGTTCAGCTCCGGGTCCAGCTCCTTCCACTGATTGCGCGTGGCCTGGGCCATTACCGGCTCATTAGACACGGCTTGCACCGGTGGCTCACACACCAGCACGCCGTTACCGACGCGCACATCGACCAGGCCTATGACTTCCAGGGCAATCATCGCTTCGCGCACCGAAGCGCGACTGACGCCGAGCAACTTGGCCAGTTCGCGCTCGGCGGGCAAGCGACTACCCGGCGGAAATTCACCACTGTCGATCAAGGCGCGCAGCTGGTCGGCGATCTGCCGATAAAGTCTTTGGTTATCAATAACTTGAAATGGCATTGTGAAATCAGCTCTGGCGTGAACAGCAATCTACTAGCGTTTTAAGGAAAAAAAGACGCTTGTTGAAGCTTGAGGTGCATGCTACAAAAGGCCCAATGGCCTGACCATTGGACGGATAACGTAAAGCGATCATAGCAAACCTTATCCCGTTACTTGTGTCGTTTTGCCATTTGCTACGCCTGCAATGGCCTGACCATTGGGCCTCTTGCTACAAAAACAAAAATAAACAACATCACTATGGAGCCTCCATGGATCTTTCCGGCAAACGCGTGCTGATCACTGCGGCCGCCCAGGGTATTGGCCAGGCCAGTGTCCAGGCCTACCTTGCGGCCGGCGCCGAAGTCTTCGCCGCCGACATCAATGCCGCCGCCCTCGAGTCCCTCGACGGCGCACACAAACTGCTTCTGGATGTCACTGATGCCGCTGCCATCGAGCGCCTGGCCAACGAGCTGGGCCCGCTGGACGTGCTGTTCAACTGCGCAGGCGTGGTGCACAGCGGCAATATCCTGGAGTGCAGTGAGCAAGACTTCAGCTTCGCCCTGGACCTTAACGTAACGGCTATGTACCGCATGATCCGCGCCTTCTTGCCGGGCATGCTGAGTCACGGTGGCGGTTCGATCATCAATATGGCGTCGGTGGCCTCCAGTGTAAAAGGCGTGCCCAACCGCTTTGCCTATTGCGCCAGCAAGGGCGCGGTGATTGGCCTGACCCGTTCCGTGGCGGCGGATTTTGTCAGCCAGAATATCCGCTGCAACGCCATCTGCCCCGGCACTGTCGACTCCCCTTCCCTGCGTCAACGCATCCGCGAACAAGCCGAGCGCGAAGGCCGCAGTGTGGATGAGGTGTATGCCGCCTTTGCCGCGCGCCAGCCCATGGGCCGTATCGGCACCGCTGAGGAAATCGCCCAGTTGGCGCTGTACCTGGGTTCGAGTGCCAGCGGCTTTACCACCGGTACCGCACAAATCATTGACGGCGGCTGGAGCAACTGACGCCAGCGCTTTTGACTTTGATCTTGATCTTGTGGGAGCGGGCTTGCTCGCGATACAGGCAATCAGGTTTGCCTGACACACCGCAGTGATGCCATCGCGAGCAAGCCCGCTCCCACAGGATTTCCAACAGGTATTTACCAAGGAATTTTTATGAAACTGCTGCGCTACGGTGAAAAAGGCCAGGAACGCCCTGCCCTGCTCGATAACAACGGCCAAATGCGTGACTTGTCCGCTGTGGTCACGGATATCGCTGGCGATACGCTCAGCCCGCAAGGCATCGCCCGCCTGCAAGATATCGATCCCGCCACCCTGCCCCTCGTTGCAGGCTCACCCCGCATCGGCGCCTGTGTCGGCCAGGTCGGCAAATTTATCTGCATCGGCCTCAACTACGCCGACCACGCCGCCGAAACCGGCGCCGCGATCCCCGCCGAGCCCGTGGTATTCAGCAAATGGACCAGCGCCATTGTCGGCCCCAACGACAATGTCGAGATCCCGCGCAATTCGCGCAAAACCGACTGGGAAGTCGAGCTGGGCGTGGTCATAGGCAAAGGCGGGCGCTATATCAGCGAAAGCGACGCCCTGGAGCATGTGGCCGGTTACTGCGTGATCAACGACGTGTCCGAGCGCGAGTTCCAGCTGGAACTGGGCGGCACCTGGGACAAGGGTAAAGGCTGCGACACCTTCGGCCCGCTCGGCCCCTGGCTGGTCACCCGCGACGAAATCGCCGACCCGCATCAGCTCGACCTGTGGCTGGAAGTGGACGGCCATCGCTACCAGAACGGCAATACCCGCACGATGATTTTCCAGATCCCGAAAATCATCAGCTACCTCAGCCAATTCATGAGCCTGCAACCGGGTGACGTGATTTCCACCGGCACCCCGCCGGGCGTTGGCCTCGGTATCAAGCCAGAACCCGTATACCTGCGCGCCGGCCAGACCATGCGCCTGGGCATCAGCGGCCTGGGTGAACAACAGCAACGCACCGTAAATGCCGACTGACAGGGAGCTGCACCATGACCACGATTACCGCCGTACGGGTTGAAGACATCCGCTTCCCCACCTCGCAATCCCTCGATGGCTCGGACGCGATGAACCCGGACCCTGATTACTCAGCGGCCTATGTCATCCTCGAAACCGACACCCCCAACCTGGAAGGGCACGGCCTGACCTTTACCATCGGCCGTGGCAATGAAATCTGCTGCGCTTCGATCAAGGCCCTGTCCAGCCTGCTGGTGGGTTTGAAACTGGAATGGATCGCCGAAGACATGGGCCGTTTCTGGCGCCATGTCACCAGCGACAGCCAACTGCGCTGGATCGGCCCGGACAAGGGCGCCATCCACCTGGCCACCGGCGCCGTGGTCAACGCCGCCTGGGACCTGTGGGCCAAGGCCGAAGGCAAACCGGTATGGCGCCTGGTGGCCGATATGAGCCCCGAGCAACTGGTGCGCTGCATTGATTTCCGCTATATCACCGACTGCATCACTCCGGCCGAAGCCCTGACCCTGCTGCGTGAACGCGCCCAGGGCAAGGCCGAACGCCTGGCCTTGCTCGAAGCCGATGGCTACCCCTGCTACACCACCTCGGCCGGGTGGCTGGGCTATGCCGACGACAAGCTGCGCCGCCTGTGCCAGGAAGCGGTGGATGCAGGCTTCTCCCATATCAAATTGAAAGTCGGCCACGACCTGCAAGACGATATCCGCCGCGTGCGCATCGCCCGCGAAGTGATAGGCCCGGAGCGCAAGCTGATGATCGACGCCAACCAGGTGTGGGAAGTCAACGCCGCCATCGACTGGGTGCGTGAACTGTCGTTTGCCAAGCCGTGGTTTATCGAAGAACCCACCAGCCCGGACGATGTGGAAGGCCATCGCAAAATCCGCCTCGGTGTTGCCCCGGTCAAGGTCGCGACCGGCGAGATGTGCCAGAACCGTATCGTGTTCAAGCAACTGATCATGCGCGAAGCCATCGACGTGGTGCAGATCGACGCCTGCCGCCTCGGCGGGGTCAATGAGGTACTGGCGGTGATGCTGATGGCCGCCAAGTACAACTTGCCGGTGTGCCCGCATGCAGGGGGCGTTGGCTTGTGCGAATACGTACAACACCTGTCGATGATCGACTACCTGTGTATCGCCGGCACCCATGACGGCCGGGTGGTGGAATTTGTCGACCATCTGCACGAGCACTTCGAAGACCCCTGCGTGATTCGTAATGCGGCCTATATGCCACCGCAGGCACCGGGCTTCTCGATCCAGATGAAAGCCGCATCCCGCGAACAGTACCGGTATCGGGGCTGAATCATGGCTGCCACCCACCCGCTGCGACTGGATGCCCACCAGCATTTCTGGCGCTATGACGCCGCGGCTTACCCCTGGATAGGCCGCGACATGGGCAGTTTGCGCCGCGACTTTCAGCCCGACGATCTGCGCCCGCTGCTGGATGCAGCTGGTTTTGACGGCTGCATTGCCGTACAGGCTCGTGCCTGTACCAGTGAAACCGATCAGTTGCTGAATCTGGCGCAACGCTACCCGTGGATTCGCGCCGTGGTGGGTTGGCTAGACCTGTGCGCCAGCGACCTTGAACAGTCGCTGGAACGCTGGGCGCAGAACCCGGTTTTGCGTGGCTTTCGTCACCAGTTGCAGGACGAAAGTTCGCCCGCTGACTTTATGCAAAACCCGGCATTTAACCGGGGGTTGAACAGCCTGCAACGTCAGGGCCTGGTCTACGAAGTGCTGGTCAAGGCCAGGGACCTTGGCGCTGTCACCCAGCTATGCCAGCAACATGACCAGCATCATCTGGTGCTCGATCATCTGGGCAAGCCCGATGTGCAGGCCAACGATTTAAAGGCCTGGACCCGACAACTCGCAGCGCTGGCCGCCCTGCCCCATGTCAGCTGCAAGCTGTCGGGGCTGATCACCGAGGCCCATTGGCAGGACTGGCACAGCGCGCAACTGACGCCCTATCTGCACACCGCGCTGGAGCTGTTTGGCCCCGAGCGCCTGATGTTCGGTTCCGACTGGCCGGTATGCCTGCTGGCCAGCGACTACCAGGCCACCTGCAGCCTGGTCGGCAGCGTGTCGCAACACGCGGCCGTCTGGGGGGGCACGGCGTGCCGCGTCTATAACATTGAGGGAGTGAGGCAATGAATCTGTACCTGCAAGACAAGGTCTTTATCGTCACCGGCGGCGGCTCGGGGATTGGCGCGGCCATCTCTTTGGGCCTGGCCGACGAAGGCGCGATCCCGGTGATTTTCGGCCATAGCCCGCTGTCCGATGAACTGGCGCGGCAACTGGACCAGCGCGGCACGCAGAGCCTGTTTGTGCAAGTTGAACTACGCGACGAAGACGCCTGCCGCGCCGCCGTCGCCAGCGTGTTGCAACGCTTTGACCGGATTGACGGGCTGGTCAACAACGCCGGGGCCAACGATGGCGTCGGGCTTGAAGCCGGGCGCTCGGCCTTTGTCGAATCGCTGGAAAAAAACCTGATCCATTACTACCTGATGACTCACCTGTGCGTGGATGCGCTCAAAGCTACTCGCGGCTCCATCGTCAATATCAGCTCCAAGACCGCCCTTACCGGGCAAGGCGGCACCAGCGGCTACACCGCCGCCAAGGGCGCGCAATTGTCGCTGACCCGGGAATGGGCGACCTCGTTATTGAAGGACGGCATTCGGGTTAATGCGGTGATTCCAGCCGAAGTCATGACCCCATTGTACGAACGCTGGATCGACAGCTTTGCCGACCCGCAAGCCAAGTTGGCGAGCATCGTGGCAAAGATCCCCTTTGGTCAGCGCATGACCACACCTTCAGAAATCGCCGACAGCGTGTTGTTTCTGCTGTCGTCGCGCTCCTCCCATACCACCGGGCAATGGCTGGTGGTGGATGGCGGCTACACCCATCTGGACCGGGCGCTGACATGAGCCGCCAGTGCCTGGCGCTGGACCTGAAGGACGACCCGGTGCTGATTGCCGAGTACGAGCGCTTGCACCAGCAGATATGGCCGCAGATCAGCGCTCATCTACGCCAGCACGGGGTGGAGGATATGCAGATATGGCGCCTGGGCACACGGCTATTTATGGTCATGGACACCGCCCCCGAGTTCAGCGCCGAGGGCTTTGCGCAAGCGGGCGCCAGCGATCCTCGGGTACAGGAATGGGAGACGCTGATGTGGCGCTTCCAGCAGCCTACGCCGTGGACAAAGCCCGGCGAAAAATGGGCAGCGATGACACAGATTTTCAGCCTGCAGCATGCACCTTGACCCTGTGGGAGCGGGCTTGCTCGCGATGCAGGCGACACGGTCTGCCTGACACACCGCAGTGATGCCATCGCGGGCAAGCCCGCTCCCACATAAGCCCGATCCCACAATAAGCCAGTGCTCACAATTAGCCAGTGCTCACAATAAACCAGTTCCCATATAAGCCAGTTACCACAGTAGATCCACGCAAGCCGCAACACCGCACCAACAACAATAAAAAGGAGATGCGTCATGTCACTCAAGCACTCGAACGTCGCAGAGCCGTCCTTTACCCGGGCGGTTACGTCCTACCGCTGGGCACTGATCCTGGTGACCTGCCTGTTCTTTCTCTGGGGTCTGTCCTATGGCTTGCTCGATGTTCTGAACAAGCATTTTCAGGAAACCCTGCACGTCAGCAAGGCGCAATCTGGCCTGCTGCAAAGCGCCTACTTTGGCGCCTACTTCCTCATCGCCCTGCCCGCCGGCCTGCTGATGGACAAGTACGGCTATAAGGCTGGCATCCTCCTGGGCCTGTGCCTCTACGCCACCGGCGCCCTGCTGTTTATGCCCGCCGCTGCCGCGCAGAGCTTTCAGTTTTTCCTGTTTGCCCTGTTTGTCATCGCCTGCGGCCTGGGCTGCCTGGAAACCGCGGCCAACCCCTATGCCACCGTATTGGGTGAACCCGCCGGTGCCGAGCGACGCCTCAACCTGGCGCAGTCATTCAATGGCCTGGGGCAGTTTTTCGGCCCCCTGATTGGCGGCGCATTGTTCTTCAGCGGCGCCAACAGCACCGACACCACCCAATCGCTGCAAATGACCTATCTGGTCATTGCCGTGCTGGTGTTGCTGGTCGCCATCCTGATCGCCCGCACCCCGCTGCCCGACCTGCGTGAGCAGGAAGTCCAGGCGCAACAACACGATCACAAAATCCTGTGGCAGCACCGCGAGTTTGTCACCGGGGTAATCACCCAGTTTTTCTATGTCGGTGCACAGGTGGGCGTGGGCGCGTTTTTTATCAACTACGTCACCGAACACTGGGCGCAAATGAGCAGCCAGCAAGCTGCGTATCTGCTCTCGGTGGCGATGCTCAGCTTTATGTTTGGCCGCTTTTTCAGCACCTGGCTGATGGGCCGGGTCAATGCCCAGCGCCTGCTGCTGATCTACGCGCTGATCAACGTGGCGCTATGTGCCGTGGTAGTGCTGGGTGTTGAAGGCCTGTCGGTGATGGCACTGGTGGCGACGTTCTTCTTTATGTCGATCATGTTCCCCACCCTGTTTGCCATGGGCGTGAAAAACCTCGGCCCGCATACCAAGCGTGGCAGCTCGTTCATGATCATGGCCATTGTCGGCGGCGCGCTGCTGCCCTACGTCATGGGCCTGGTGGCCGACCACTCCTCCACTGCCGTGGCCTACCTGTTGCCGATGGGCTGTTTTGTCATCGTCGCGGCCTATGCGCGGGCGGCCCTGAAAAAAAACTGACCGCTGTACTCCATAAAAAAAACAAACGGAGCACCCCATGTCCAACCCTGTATTGCAACAGGCGCTCAGCAAGATCCGCTGGCGCATCCTGCCCTTTGTCGCCCTGATGTTCGCCATGGCGATTATCGACCGTTCCAATATCGGCTTTGCCAAACACGCCCTCCAGGCGGACACCGGCCTGAGCAATGCAGCGTTTGCATTGGGTGCGGGGATTTTCTTTATCGGCTATGCGGTCTTTGAAGTACCCAGCAACCTGATGTTGCACAAGATCGGCGCGCGCATCTGGCTAAGCCGGATCATGGTCACCTGGGGCCTGGTGTCGGCGGCGATGATGTTTGCCCACGACGAAACCAGCTTTTATATCCTGCGTTTTCTGCTGGGTGTCGCCGAAGCCGGACTGTCGCCAGGCGTGGTGCTGTACCTGACCTACTGGTTCCCGCAGAACCAGCGCGGCTCGGCCTATGGCATCTACTACTTCGGCGTGCCGGTGTCGTTGATGGTCGGTGGCCCGGTATCGGGCTGGCTGCTGGAAAGCGCACAGTTTGGCCTCACTGGCTGGCAATGGATGTTTGTCACCGAAGGTTTGGCGGCGTCGATCATCGGCGTCTTTGCCTTCTTCTACCTGACCGACAAACCCCGCGATGCCAAATGGCTAAGCACTGAAGAAAAGGCCGCGATCGAGCATGAACTGGACAAAGAGCAACAGCTCAAGGCCAACAAGGGCCCGTCGTCATGGCGCGCAGCCATGTTCAACCCGGTGGTGCTGTACTTCACCCTGATCTACTTCACCATTCAGGTCAGCGTGTATGGCGTGCTGTTCTACCTGCCGACGCGAATTGCTGAACTGCTGGGCACCGGGATTGGCTTGAAGGTGGGCGCACTGACCTCCATCCCGTGGATCGCCACCGTGATCATGCTGTATCTGGTGACCCGCCATGCCGACCGCAAAGGCCAGCAAACCCGTTATGCCGCACTGATGCTGGCATTGGCGGCGGTGGGGATGGTGGGTTCGACGTTAAGTGGCAGCCTGCCGCTGGTGATTCTGGCGTTCTGCGTTGCGGCAGCCGGGTTTATCACCGTGCAACCGTTGTTCTGGACATTGCCTACGCGGTTTTTGAGTGGTGCGGCGGCGGCCAGCGGGATTGCGGTCATTGGCGCGCTGGGTAATCTCGGGGGCTTCCTGGCACCAACGGTGAAAACCTGGGCCGAGGGGTACTTCAATAACCCCCATGCAGGCATGTACTTTCTGGCCGGGATGGCCTTGCTGGGGGCGTTGATGCTGGTGCGTTCGGCCAGGGTTGGGCGAGAGCCGGGCAAGCAGGTTAAAGGGGTGGGGGTGGCCGGTTCACAGGGTTAGATCTATGGGCACAAAATCCCTTAATGCCTGTTGGCTAAGTGGAGAAACTTAACCCCTGTGGGAGCGGGCTTGCTCGCGATTGGAGCGATGCGGTTTGACTGTTTAACCGCGTCGCCTGCATCGCGAGCAAGCCCGCTCCCACAGGTTTTGCAGTGCACGCAAAATCAGTTGCCTTGCACAGATATCCTCTGGCTTATCCGCGATGGCCCCACTGCCAATCGTACAAGGTACGCCGTAGCGCAGGCTGGTTTAATAGGGAGCCACCGTTATCACCGTGGAGCCGGAGAACGGGCCAGGGGCGACAGCACCCAGGGTTTTCAAAGTTGACGTGACATCGAGTGAGGGCCCCTGAACATTGATGCCACCGGTAGCATCCTTACCGTTAATTGTGATATCTGAGTAAAGACTATTATCATCTCTGAGCTTGACACCATAAACGTTTGTACGGGTTGCCGTGACCTTAGCACCGATAGAGCCGCCGCATTGAAAAAACAGCTGAGTTGAAGCCTTGGCGCCATCGAGTTTATTCTCGGATAGCGTCTTGTGGTCGATAGTCGTATACCCGGTAATATTACATTTTTCCGGAGGCGGTTTTATCGGGGCACAAGAAGTAAGAGGACCCGATATATAGCCAGTACTATTCTCAGATATAACTTCAATAAAAACACACGTAGGTACTAAATTACCATAACCTATTAGAATCAATGATGTTTTAAATGGCATAATATAAGCACCTTTATTATTCAACTTAAAAAGGAGCTGACCAAGCTCTATCGAACCTTCGACATCCGAAGTATTTAAATCCACTGCATTATAGGCCGAGCTCTGCAACCCACCTTCAAAAGCCACAATAACCGCAACACGACAATACGAGCGTTTATGACCACAATAGATCGTTACTTCTTTATCTTGAGTAGTCCAATTAGATACTGAATAGAAGTACCTTACACCGTTGCCACCCTCATGTTGACTCGACGTCACGATCAGGTTAGGCATTGCCTGCACCTGGGTTAAGACTCCAAGCGCAGCCACTAACATTAAAAACCATTTCACTACAAACTCCTTACTTCGCTGTGTTTGAAACCGGGTTCGTCTAACGGTTTGTCTCTGCTGTTACCGGATTAATAGGGTTCCACAGATACTACCGTGGAACCGGAAAAACGGACCTAAAGCGACAGCCCCGTGGTTTTTAATGCTGAAAGGATAGTAAGTGGTGTGCTAACATTGTCTATAATAGACACATTGATACCGCTGATGGCATTCTGACCGTTTATCGTGACCTCGGAGTAAAGGCTGCCATCACTTCTGAGCCTGACCCCATTGAAGTTGGTTCGCGAAGCCTTAACGAGAACTTTAGGTTCGCCCGTACATTTAAGAGAAATACGAGCCGAAGACCAAGCACCATTGAGAGCATTGTCGGACAGCATTCTATGGTCGATGTTTGTATTCCCGCTCAGCTCACATACTGCAGGAAGCTTGGACATATCATAGAAATTACTATACCTTCCTTTTGCCACACCATCACTAATGGCAAATGCCAGACATGCATTCGAGAGATCCATATTCGATACAATGGTAACCGAATCCTTGTAAGGCATTAGATAAAAACCGGCTTTATCATACAATGCAAGCACCTCCTCCATCGTCATATACCATGTAGCCATCACATTAATCTGTTGATCACGAGAACAATACAAAGCCACTCCATTACGGATAAGAGCCAGCTATACCTTACACCTCGCCAAACTCAAGACATACCCACAGTCACTTAGCTCCGTAACCTTGACAGACCCGTTGGTCAGTGTGAAGAAAATCACTTTATACCCTTGCTGGATTTGAATCATCCGTCACCGCAATGATCGGAAATTCATGCACTTGCGTTGCAAAACCCAGCATCACCAGCACACACATGAATAATAATCACATTAAAAATCAACCCCCTTAAACATTCGCACGCAACAACAGCAAGCACCTGCACATAGAATGCGCGCCAAGAAGCACTTTACCGCACTGTTACTCAACCAATCACTCATAGCCCAGCATAAAATTAAGCGTTGCATAAAACGAACCCACCCCTATAGCTTTATCCGCCAGGGCTGCGGTCTCGCCTTGAAGATAAGCATTGAAATTAATCTCATTACTACCTTTGATAAAGGTTCCCATGTCGTGGGTCTTATTTAATACCAACGGTTTACCATCCACTGTTTCCAATCCAACCAACAACCCCTGAACATCGGCGCTTTGCAGTACCAGCAAGCCTGGCGGGTCGATGCTTTCAGCGCCATTGCCACTGAAGGTGATATTGACCGCGCTTTTACCGGTACCCAACTGGCAATTTTGCAGGCGCAAGGTGATGGGCTGCCCACGGGTGCGACCATTGAGGTAAAGGTCCTTGTTGATAACGCTCTTGAAGTCCAGTTCGATCTGCTCATCTTCAGCAGCTAGCACACAGGGCTCGTTCACCAGGCTGCCGGAAAAATACAGGTTGTCCTCCTCTGCAGCTGCCGCGGGCAACCACAGGCTGACGATGAACCAGAGGCCCAGGTTGATGTTCCGCTTGTGCATAAATGCTCCTAGTAGAACTCGGCCAGCAACAGCGCCGAAGCCGTAAAGCCGATACCGGGCAATTCACCGCCGGCACGCTTGACCGGCACGGCTTCGAGCAATGGCACGGCTGTCGGGGTGATTTGGACGAGTCGGGGTTGTTCGGGAGCGAGCGCGGTGCCATCAAACATGACCTTGATGCCAAGATCCGGCACAGAAGTCTCAAGGGCCTTGTTGGGTTCGAAACCGGCCGGGTTGCCCTTGAGGGTCAGGCGCATGCGCCAGGTGGTGTTGGTATTGGCACCCGGGCAGTTGATCTGGTACGGAATTGCCCGGCGGTATTGCTCACCATCGATCCGGTTGACGTTGATGTTGCCAAAGCGCACATCCATACGCCCACCCTTGTCACTGACCGTACAGGTCGGCCGCGCCAGCAGGGTGCCGCCGAACTGCATGTTGTCAGCCATGCAAATCACTGACAGTGCAGACGCCAACAGCACTGTCAAAACCCGGTACAAGGCGCTCATCGATAGTCCACCATCAGCGTTGCGCTGGCCGAGAAAGTTCCATTCTTGATCTCGCTGTTCTGGGCTCTCTTGGTCAACACAGCTTGCAGCACCGGTCGTTTACTGGCGTCGAAGTTGCTCCAGGTATTGATCGCAAACGGGGCACCGTCTTTTTTCAGGGCGATACCCAGCTCGGTATTGCCAGGCACTGCCAATAAACTGGACAGAAACCCGGCCGGGTTGCCTTTGACCTGCATGCGAACTTCGTTGCGTACTGCGCGGGAGCAATCCAGGGAATAAGGGATGGGGATGGTCTTGTAGCTGCCGTCGATATCATCGACTTGCACATCACCAAAAGATGCGCTGATCAGTCTGTCGCCGTTGATCACGCAGGGAGGGCTCGCCAGAACAGTGCCGCTGATTGTCACAGTGACTTCGGGCGCAGCATTCACTGATGAAACACAACCCAGCGCCATCACCATAAGTGCAGCTCGCAAGCCCACCATTATGCAGTCCTCAGTCATAAGCCAGGTTCACATTGAGACTGGCGCGAAAGGCTCCCGGACGCAGGGGTGCGGCCGTACGTTCAGGACGGATGTAATAAGTCAGCTGGCTGTCACCCGGAGTCACAAACCACACGGGTGCGGTCTGGCCCAGATGCAGGTTGCGCCCCTGCACATCCTGCACCCGAAGGCCCAGGCCACCGGCGCCGACGACCTTGACCAGCTCCGGGGTATCGGGGTCGGCCACGGCGCTGAAGGTCAGCGTGGCCACAGGTTCGCTGGCACTCCACAGCAGGGTGCCAAGCCGCTCATCGCGGCGCCCGCCCTCGCTGCGCACACAGCCCTGCAGTTTCAGTTGCAGGGTCACCGGCCTGCCCTGCTCGCCAATCTGCGCCAGGCCTGCAGTGCTCATATCACCCAGGTCGAGGATCTGGTGGGCAGAACTGCTGTCCAGATAGCAAGCGCTTTCAAGCAAGCTGCCAATCACCTGGAACTCGGCCGTCTGCACATCATGGTCAGCGGCCAGAGACAGGGTTGAAACACTTGCGCAGCAAAGCAGGGCCGCCAGGCGGCCGCAGGTTCCAGGCATCATGATTTCGACTCACTTGAACAGGTCATGGCTCATAATTCAGCGTTTATCGCTGACGGGGCTGGCGCTGCAGCTTCCAGCGACACAGCTGAACTGCAATTGCGGACGGCCGCCGTAGTCATTGACATAGGTCAGCACCGGTTTGTCGCCCAGAGCTTTGGTGCTCAAGCCCAGATCCTGCTGGGTCTTGGGCGGTATCATCAGCGGCTTGAAGTCTGCCGGGCTGGCAGCCTTGAGGCCGGGCGCAGCTTCGATAACGGTGATAAAGAAAGGCGTCGGGTTGTTGATCTGGTAGCTGTCACCCTTGCGGATCAGGGTCAGTTGCTCTTGCCACGGTGCTTCGCTCAGGCCCTTTTTCGCGGCAAGCGCCGCCGGGCGATAGAACAGCTTTACCCGGGTCTGCAAGGCAATTTGCAAGGTGTTCGCCTTGTCGCTGCGCGGCGGAATTTCGCGCAGATTGAAGTAAAAAATCGATTCTCGATCCTGGGCCAGCAGGTTCAGTTCAGGCAGGCCCTGGATCTTTATCTGGCTGCTGGCTCCGGGCTCCAGGCGCTGCACGGGGGGCAACACAACCATGGGACTGGTGATTTTTTCGCCCTGTTCGTTTTCGATCCAGCCCTGGGCCAGGTATGGCAACTGCGCGTTCTGGTTGCTGATGCTCAGGCTGACTGATTTTTCGCCACCGATAAAAATCACACGGGTGCGGTCCAGCGATACGGCTGCCTGGGCGCTGTGTGCAGCGCACGCGCCCAGCAAAGCGAGTGTCATAAGGGTGTTGCGCTTGAAAAAGTTCATGGTGTACGGACCTGTAGCAAAGAATTAAGTAGCGGCGTTTTCCGCCTCGCTGACGGGCTGGCAAAGCAGCTCCAGCGTTGATTTAGGCGAGGCTGACTGGTGAGGCAGGGTGAAATTGCAGCGAGCGCTACCCCCCCAGTTCAGCGTCATGGTTTCGTCCGGTTGCATGCCGCTCAGGTAGGTCCAGCCTTCGTCGCCAACAATCCCGGTTTCCTGGCCACGGCTGTTTTTGACGGTTGCGCCAAAGGGCGGTGCATCACGATCGGCCATCAGGATGATGACCATGGCCTTCGCACCGGCGATCACATCGAAACGCCGATAGCCAATAGCGCCTTCGGTGAAGGTGGCCTGGATGATTGACTGGGTGGCTTCGACATCGTCCGGCAAAGTATCCAGGTCAATGCTGGCCTGGTTGCGGTAATAACTGTTGACGTCCGTGAGTACTGCCTTGCCAAAGCGGTTGGTACGGGTCGCCCCGCCATTGCCGCGCACCGGCACATCAGCCACGCCCTGGGTATCGACCATTAGCCGGGTGCCGCCCATTACACTGTTGCGGTGCAGGGCCGCGCCGTGACCGGTGACCGTGGCGCCGCCTTGCAAGGACAGACTGGCCGTGGTGTATTCATCCGTCTCGTAACTGCCACTGGCAACCACTTGGGCCTGATCCCCCTGGTGGGAGAAGAAGCCACTGGCGGTTTCGCCGCTGGATGTTTTTCCCGCGCTCAACATGTACTGGTTACGTTCGTCGAGGCTGTCGTAGTAGCTCAGGCTATGGCTGCTGTTACCGCGGTTGACCGATGAGTTGTAGCTCACCGAGCCGGTGCCGCCCCATGGAATACTGACCGAGAGGTAAGCGCCGTCATCGGAGGTGCCATTGGACTTGTTCTGGTAAGCCGTCAGCGACAGGCTGAGGTTTTTCACACCGCCCACATCGAAGTAACGCGACATTGACAGGCTGAAGCGATCGCTGGCGCGGCTGTCCCAGTAAGTTTGATGGCTATAGTTGAAATAAAAGCTCAGATCCGCATCGCGAAACTGTTTGCTCATGGTCGCGGTGTACATGTTCTTGCTGCGGTTAAGCGGCCGGTCGCCACGCCGGGCTTCAATAAATTCATTCATGCTCATGTAGTTTTCTTCGGAGAAGCGATAGCCGGCAAAGGTCACCTGGCTGTCGTACTCATCGAAGCGCTTGGAGTAGCTGACCCGGTAAGACTTGCCGCTCAGTGCATTGCTGCTGGCAGGTACGGTGGCACGGGATTGGGTGACATCCACCGACAGCGCACCAAAGGCCAACAGGTCGCGACCTACGCCCACTGCCAAAGAACCGTAGTCCTTGGCGCCCAGACTGCCTCCGTACAGCGACCAGCCATTGCTCACACCCCAGGAAAATTCGCCGGTGGCGAACATAGGGCCATCTATCTGATGCTCCCAGTCGGAGGGTTTGCCGCCTGTCAGCTTGTAGCGCACGGAGCCGGGGCGCGTCAGATACGGAATGCTGGCGGTGTCCATTGTGAAATCCTGAACACTGCCGTCCTGTTCCTCGACGCGCACATCCAGCTGGCCACTGACTGCATCGTTAAGGTCCTGGATACGAAAGGGGCCAGGCGGCACCTGGGTGTTGTAGAGCACTCTGCCCTGCTGGCTGACCACCACACGGGCATTGGTGCGGGCTACACCGCTGACTTCGGGGGCATACCCTCGAAGATTGGGCGGCAACATATTGTCGTTACTGCTCAGGTTCGCACCGGTATAGCGGAAGCTGCCGAACAGCTCGGAGTCCAGATAGCCTTCGCCGACAATCAGGCTCGATCGCAACGATGGCAGTGCGCGCATCGCATAAAAACGGCTCCAGGCGAAATCTTGTTGTGACGCCTGACCGGCACTGCGCTGCATTTGCGATTGCCAGTCACCGCGCAGGCGCCAGGCACCCATATTGAAACCGACGGTGCCGTTGCCATTGAGGTTATCGCTGCGCTTACCCTTGCGATCAGCGGTCTGGGCGTTGAAGTTGTAGTCAAACAACGCCCCGGTAACACCATCGTCCCAGCGAGAAGGCGGGTCCCAGTTCGGCGCCGTGTATTCCAGTTGGTCCTGCGGGACGCTCAAATACAGCCCTGAAGTCCCCAGGTCACCACGGGCCTGCATACCGGGAATACTGCTGAATTGCAGACACGCACCGTCGCGCCACCAGGTCAGGCCTTTGAGCGCCTGCTCTTTCAGACCCAGCTCATTGACCAGAGCAGGGGAAAGGCAAGCGAGACTGTTCTTCGGATCATCGTCCGGGGTGATAAAGACAACAGGGAATTCAGTGAGCGTGTCGCGGTTAAGGTGAACCATCAGCGTATATTCTCCCGGCATGATGAAGTTCGCCGAAGCAAACACCCCAAGATCAAGGTTCTGGCGATCTTTAAGGTCCAATACATCGGTATTGAATTCAAACTCCTGGGCTGCACTGGCCCACGTCGCCATACAACACAATACGGTGGCAGTCATTACCTGGCGATGATCCACGCGAATAAAATCCTTGGTTTATATAGCATCGCCACTTCAATGAGTTAGAAGTGCTGAATACTCAACTTGATAGTGGCGTGATAGTTACCCGCCTGCAGGGTATTTCCGGTACCTACAAGTTCCAGAAAATAATTAAGTGCCAAGGTGTCGGCAATACGGGAACTGTCTTCAAGCAACATCCCGGGTGTAATCAGTTTTCCACGAGCGTCTTTTATCTGTAATGCAATGCCCTGGGCACCACCCTGAACACCGAAATACCTGCCGTTGCTTTCACCCTCGAAGGTCAACTCCAAAGCCCGTGCTGCCCTGGCACTGGATCCGCTGTTTGAGGTTCCGCAATCGCTAAGGTAGATATTTAAAGGTTGCTTGAACGACGCATCGCCGCGCACCAACCCATGCAATGCAGCCGGCTGAAAGGTCACCGTCTGACCTGCATTGCCCACGCGCATGGCACAGCCCGTGTCCACTATGCTGCCGACCAGTTGCACGCGTCCCTTTTGCTGACTTTTATCAGCGGGTTCGGCGCTATAGACGGGCTGGCCAAACAGAAACAGCGGTATCAGCAGTAACGCGCTTGAGCGAATCATCAACACCTCCGCAAGCTTCCCCGAAGCACGCACGTGTGCGCACTTCGGGGCATCTCAATGACGGAGCGAGTTATTGATACGCGAGGGTGAAGTTGGCGAACGTCTCGAAGTCGCCCGGAGTGATTAGCGCCGAAACATCTTCGCCTCCACCGGTGCCCGCTACAGTGTCACCTTGCAGGTAAGCGCTGAACTGCAGGTGGGTATCACCGTTAGACAACGTTTGTGCAGGCGATGTGGCACCCAGCTTGATCAACTCACCCTTGTGGTCGGCAATGGCCAGGCTAGCGCCGCCAGCAGAGCCTTTGAGCGCCAACAGATCAGGGTTGGTCGCTGGCGAACCGCTGAAGGTAGCGGTTGCAGACTTCAACGCACCCAAGTCACAACCGAGCAGTTCAATCTTGAATGGCGTAGGTTGGGACTTGCCGCCATTCTTCAGTGCAACGTTGGAAACCTGGGCCATTTCAACAGTTTGAAACTGTGAATCTTGAGCAATAGAGCAAGGCGCATCAATGATGGTGCCTTTAAAGGTAATGACGCCTTTACCCTGATCCTTGTCGGCAGCCATAACACCAGCCGAAGTTGCCGCCAACGTAATTGCCATAATGGCGCCAGCCAAAGTTTTAACTTTCATTTCACACTCCTAAGTTGATGTTGTCCTTGAGGGAGTTCAGCGGAACCCCTTCAAGCTCGGGTATCGATGTACCGTTGAGCTGGGGCAACTTTAGGGGGCGGACGTGTAAAAGTGAGTAGGACGTTGCCGACATTATGCTAGGAAATTTCCTACACTACTTTACGCCACCAATCAGGCAGTCAGCGCATTGCGCTTGGCAAGCTCGGCCAGATCCACCAGCGAATTGACGCTCAGCTTTTGCAGCAAGCGGGTTTTGTAGGTGCTGATGGTCTTGTTGCTCAGAAACAGCTTTTCACTGATCTGCTTGTTTGAGTAACCCAGGGCCAAATGCTGCAAAACCGTCAATTCACGGTCGGTCAGTGATTGAATTTGCTTCAGTTCGGTCAGTTGATCTGACGAACTGACGCTGTCAGAGGTCAGCGAAGGAAAGAAGGTATAGCCCGCATCCACAGCCTTGATGGCAGTGACCAGTTTATCCAGGCCCTCCTCCTTGTTGATAAAGCCGCGCGCGCCGAGCTGGATACAGCGTCGGCACACCGAGTCGGCTGGCTGTGAGGTCAGTATCAGGATCTCGCTGCGCACATTCAGGGCCTTGATACGGGTAATCACACTAAAGCCATCGAGCTTGGGGATACCGATATCGAGCACGACCACCTGCGGCGTCAGTTCGCGCACCAACTGAACAGCATCAAGCCCGTTGTCCGCTTCACCCACCACACGCATGCCGTTTTTTTCCAGCAGAACCCTGACCGCGAGCAGTATCACCGGATGATCGTCAACTATAAGAACACTATGCATGGTGCCTTTAACCTCTTGAACGCGCTTGCCACTGAACAGTAGTAAAGGCTAACACTATTAGCCAAGCTGGATCCGGCTATAGGCCTTGTGGAAGTTTAGCTTGGGAAATTTCCTAGAAAACATGGGAAATTTCCGATTTGGCCGTATCAAGCACGCTAGCACACTGATCTCCCTCCTATTTGTGTAGATGTGCGCGATGCAAGACTTGACGGTTTTGGTGCTGGAGGATGAACCCTTCCAGCGACTGGTCACTGTGACCGCGCTGGAAAAACTGCTGCCGGGCATGGTGTTGCAGGCCGCTGACGGCAATGAGGCGATTGCTGCCCTGGCGGGTTGCAGCCATGTGGATATTGTGCTGTGCGACCTGAAAATGGCCGGCATGGATGGCCTGGCCTTTCTGCGCCATGCCACCAGCAGTGGCAAAGTGCGTGCGGTGGTGTTGTGCAGCGGGCTGGACCCGATCTTGCGCCAGGCCACAGTCTTGATGATCCACTGCCTGGGCCTGACCTTTCTTGGTGATTTGGGCAAACCGTTCAATATCGAGGGTTTCAACCGGCTGGCCAAACGTTACAGAGCGCAGTGCAATGCCACGCCCCGGCCGCTGCTACCGGCTGAATTGCCCACCCTCAACGATGTGCTGCAAGGCCTGGACAACGGCGCCTTCGAGGCCTACTACCAACCCAAGGTAACCCTTGCGGGGCAGGAGCTGGTGGGCGCAGAAGTTCTCGCGCGCTGGGCGCATCCGCAGTGGGGAGTGTTGGCCCCCGCGCACTTTCTACCGGTGATGGAACAGCACAATCTGATCGACAGGATGTTCTGGCATCTGTTCGAACAGGGTCTGTGCCTGCACCAGCGTCTGGCAGCAGAGGGTATGGCGATCAACCTGGCGTTCAACCTGCACCCGGCCCAACTGGCCTGCAGCACATTGACCGAGCGCATTCCGATGATGCTCAAGCGCGCACAGGTGCCAGCGGCCAGCGTGATCTTCGAAATCACCGAATCGGGAATGCTCTGTGCTCCGGCCAGCAGCCTTGAAAACCTGGTGCGTCTGCGCATGCTCGGTTGTGGCCTGGCCATGGATGATTTTGGCGCGGGTTACTCATCCCTCGATCGACTCAGCGAATTGCCATTCAACGAGATCAAGCTGGATCGGGCGTTTGTCCACAAAATGCAAAGTAACCCCCGAAGTACGGCGATTATCAGTTGCTCGGTGGCTCTGGCCCGCGCGCTGGATATTTCGCTGGTGATCGAAGGGGTGGAAACCACCGAACAGCAGACTCGCCTGATAGGGCTGGGCTGCACCATTGCCCAGGGCTATCTGTTTGCCCGACCCATGCCGCAAAGTCACTTTATCGACTACTGTAGGATCAGACTGCTCGCCAGCGCAGAACCGTTACCGATGAATAAAGGCGATGGCTTTGAACTATAATCGCGCCAGCCCTGACAACTGTGCCGTGTCGGCTTGCGTCCACGAACGCCCCTCCTGCAAACGGCCAGTTGCTGTTTCTTCTGCCTTCTTCGGTCCCTTTTCGATGTATTTACCTTTGCTCTGGCTGGCCTTGTGCTCGCTGCTGATCAGCGCCCAATTGCAGGCTGCTGCGCCGCCTTCGGCGCCCACGACGCTCTCCAGCCAGTTACGTATCGACCGTGAGGATTTGGGCATTGCCGAAAAAGACTGGCATTGGCTGCGCCATAAGGGCGAACTCAGGGTCGGGGTATCACCTGATGAGTCGCCACCGTTCTCGATCAATGTACAGAGCAACCAGTACGAAGGGATCAGTGCCGATGTAACAGCCCTCATTGCCCAATTGCTGGCGCTGAAGGTCAAGATCGTGCCATTTGCCAACACCAAGGACGCCGCCCAGGCGCTACAAGACGGCAGCATCGATGTGCTCAGCAGCCATGGCAGCCAGGGGCCCGGCACTGATCTGATTTTCAGCAAGCCTTATGCTCGCGACCGGCTGGCGGTATTCAAGCGCAGCGCCGAGCCACGCAATTCCCCTGGCGATCTGGCCGGCTTGCGCGTGGCGGTCACCGACGAGCATATGGACGATTTGCTGCAACGCTACCCGCGGGCAGATCTGCAGGTCTATGCCGACCATGACAAGGCCATTGCCGCTGCTGCCTTCGGCCAGGCGGATGTGTATGTTGACGACCTGTACAGTGCCTATTACCAGATTAATCACGCGTTCTACGGTTATGTGCGCTTTGAGCGCTTCAGCGATCTGGCCATTGACGGTTACGGCTATGCCTTGCGCGCCGATAACCAGCAGTTGCAACGGCTGCTCAACATCGCGCTTGAGAGCATTGGCGACCATCGACTCACGCACCTGGCCAAGCGCTGGATCGGCAACAGTTTTATTCCCGGCGAAGAACCCATCGACCTTACCCCGCAACAGTTGCGCTGGATAAAGCGTAATCCGGTGGCGCGACTGGTGATCAATGACGATCTGGCCCCCGGTGCCTATTTCGATTCCAACGGGACCTTTTCCGGTGAAGTGGCCGATCTGCTCGAAGTGATCACCCTCAGTACCGGGCTGCATTTTCAGGTGATCTCGCGCAGCGGCGGTTACCCGCAAATCATCGAGGCTCTGCTCAAGGGCGACGCCGATCTGGCCCTGATGACGGCCAGCCCGGAGCGTGAGGAATACCTGCGTTTTACCCGCCCGGTGATCAACGGCCCCTTTGTGCTGCTCAGCACCACAGCCCAACAAGGCAAGCTGGACAGTCTGATCGGCAAGCGGGTGGCCATTCCCAGCGGGCATGTAGCCATACAGCAACTGCGCAGAAACTACCCCAAAGCAACCCTGATCGAAGCCGGTGACACACTGGACTCGATGAACCTGCTCTATGAAGACAAGGCCGATGCTGCGGTCATCGCACTGCCTGCGGCGCGCTATTACAGCGAACGGTTATTTCGCGACAAGCTGGTCATCAACAATATGCTGGACCTGGGCCCGGGCACGGCCAGCTTCGCCTTGCGCCGCAGTGATGCAGAACTGCAATCCATTATCGACAAGGTCTTGCAGAGCATTTCACCGGACGAGCTCAGCGCAATTTCCAACCGCTGGCGTGCGCCACCGGGCATGAGCGGGCAAACCTGGATGGATTACGAACGGCTGATCCGTCAAATCATCATCGGCGCCGCGCTCATATTGTTACTGGTACTGGTGTGGGTGATCTACCTGCGCCGCCAGATCAAGGCCCGGCTCACGGCCGAGCGCAGGCTCAACGACCAGTTGCAGTTTGTCGAAGCCCTGACCGACGGCATGCCGCCACCGCTGTATGTGTGTGATGTAAACGGGGTCATTCTGTCGTGCAACCGCAGCTTCCTTAAAAGTGTTGGTTTGCACAAGGATCAGGTGCTGAGCAAGGCCATGCATGAGTTACCCGGCGAGCACTTCAAGAGCCCGCCCGAACTTGAGCAAAACTATCAGCAAGCGCTGGGCAACGGTCAAACCATCGAGTCTTTGCAGATCATCGAGCTGCAAGGCAAGGTCGTGTCGGTCAGCCACTGGGTGCAACCGTTCCACGACTGCCAGGGCAACATCAAGGGTGTTATTTGCGGTTGGCTGGATATCAGCGAACACCGCCAACTGGTGCAGCAACTGCAGGAAGCCAAAAGCCAGGCTGACAGCGCCAGCAAGGCCAAGAGCAGTTTCCTGGCGACCATGAGCCATGAAATCCGCACGCCGATGAATGCGGTGATTGGTATTCTGGAGCTGGCACTCAAGCGCGCCACTGATGAACCGATCGATCGCGCCAGTATTGAAATTGCCCATAACTCGGCCAAAAGCCTGCTGGAGTTGATCGGCGATATCCTCGACATTGCCCGCATCGAGTCAGGACGCCTGAGCCTGTCGCCCAATCGTGCCAACCTGCGCGAGCTGGTTGAATCGGTGGCACGGGTGTTTGAAGGGCTGGCCCGGCAAAAACGCCTGCGTTTGCTGCTGGAGATCGACTCAAGCATCAATTGCGATGTGCTGGTCGATGCCCTGCGCTTCAAGCAGATCCTCTCTAATCTGGTCAGCAATGCGATCAAATTTACCGAGGAAGGCACGGTCAAGGTCAGTATCGCAGGCACCTTGCTCGACAACAGCCTGCTTAACGTCAGCCTCAGTGTGGAAGACACAGGCGTTGGTATCAGCTCGGTCGACCAGCAACGGCTATTCCGCCCCTTTGCCCAGGTGCAGCGCAATGTCCAGCACACCGAAGGCACTGGCCTGGGCCTGGTGATCTGTCGCTCGCTGTGCGAAATGATGGGCGGCCAGTTAAGCATGAGCAGTGCGCTGGGCCGGGGCACCCAGGTCAAGATCGAATTGCGCGTGCAGGTGCTTGAGCGCATCAGCGTCACGCCGCTGTTGGCGCCGCCACAGGCCAGGCAGCGGTATAGCCTGCAAGTGCTGGTGGTGGATGACCATCAGGTCAATCGCCAGGTCTTGTATCAGCAGTTGAAGTATCTGGGCCACGAAGTCAGCGAGGCGGAGAACGGCCAGCAGGCCTATGAGTGCTGGAGCAAGCAGCCTTTCGACGTGATTATTACCGACTGCCATATGCCGGTAATGAACGGGGCCGATCTGACCCGCGCAATCCGTCGCGATGAGCGGGAAAACGCACTGGAACCTACGGTGATTATCGGCCTTACCGCCGATGCCCAGCCGGAAGAGATTCAGCTGTGCATTGTTGCGGGCATGAACGAGTGCCTGATAAAGCCGATCAGCGTGGATGAACTGGATGCCCGCTTGATGGCGCACCAACAGATTGATGACTTTGAACAGCCTGAAACCGAACTACTGACAGTGCTGCCGGACACCGTGCCCGTGGTGGATCTTGGCCCGCTGGAGCTGCTGATCAGCAGCGAACCGCTAAAGATCCGCGAGATCCTCGATGAGCTGATCAAGAGCAATCGCAAGGACTGCCAACGGATGTCTGCGCTGCTGCAAGACGGCGAGATCGACAAGCTTGTGGAGCTGGCACATCGCATCAAAGGCGCTGCACGAGTGGTCAAGGGCGAGCAACTGGTGCTGTGCTGCCGGCGCCTGGAAGCGGCATGCCTGGACCCGCAGGTGTCCGCAGAACAACTCAAGCAACTGGTTGAGCAGGTCGAAGCTGCTATCGGCACCCTGGAGGAGGCGTTGATGGGACTCCAGCCGAACTGACGCTGGCAGTAGGAACACGGGCCACAGGTGAGATACATTGGGAAATAGTTGGACTCAAAACAATAGCCCGTAATCTCACAAAGGGTGACCCGTGAATACCAATCAAAAACTGAGAACTTTCGACCTGATTCGCGAAGCGGTACTGCCCGAGTACCGCGACCGGGTGGATGATTACCTGAGCCTGTATGAACAGGCCTTGCACAGCGAAACCACCAGCACTGCAGAGGTTCACGCCAGCGCGCAACAGCTGCGCGGCTACCTTCGCGGCCTGAACACCACCCGGGTACTGGGCATGGCCGACTGGGAAGAGCTGGACCGGCGGGTTGCCGAATCGTGGTTGTAACAGGCTGCGAGCCACCACCAATTATTTGTGGGAGCGGGCTTGCTCGCGATGCAGGCACCTCGGTGTTTCAGTTACACCGCAGTGATGCCATCGCGAGCAAGCCCGCTCCCACAGGGTTACTTCATTTCATGCGGCTACAGGTGAACCATTAAGCGTCACCACTGGCGCCTGTGGCTCCTTGAGCAACGTAAAGTAAGCCAGGGCCGAGCACGCCGCCACTACCGCGCTGATCACAAATGCCGTGGAGAACGAGCCGCTTTGCTGCACGCTGAAGCCAGTGAGGATCGGCGCAATCGAGCCTGCAAGATAACCGCCAAAGTTCTGGATCGAACCAAAGGACGCCACCCGCTCCGACGGCACGATGGTGTTGACGATCATCCACGCCGTGGCGCTGGAGATGTTGATAAAGAACATGGTCAGGCACAGCAGGATCACGCAGGCCACCACGTTGGTGGTAAAGGCCACGATCAGGGTAAACAGTGCCCCGCCGAGCAGGCCCAGTATCACCATCAGTTTGCGGCTGGCCAGTACCCGCATGCCGCGTGCCACCAGGCGGTCGCAGCATTTGCCGGCAACGATGGTACCCAGGGCACCAAACAGATAAGCCAGCGACACCACCCAGGCAGTGCGGTACAGGTCCAGACCATGTTCACGCTCAAAGTAGCCGGGCAGCCAGGTGAGGTTGAGCCAGATCATATAGATCACACCCATAAACCCGAGAAACGCACCCCAGGTGTTGCGATCCTTGAACAACGAGGTCCAGCGCACTTTCGGCGCTTTGGCCTGTTGCACGGGCACCGGCTCTGCGCGGCCGGTTTCGGCCATATATTGCGCCTTGCTTTTGTAGAATTTGAACCAGCACACCGCCAGCAGCAGGCCCATAACGCCGGTAAGGATAAACATCCCGCGCCAGCCCAGATGCACCATAAAGACGGTCAGCAAGGGTGGCGCCAGACACGGCCCGATGCAGGTCGAGGACCACACCCAGCCAGTGGCCGTGCCGCGCTCCTGGGTATCGAACCACTCCGACAAGGCCTTGGCCGCCGAAGGAAAAACCGGCGCTTCGCCAATCCCCAGCAATACCCGCAGCCCGACCAGATGGCCGTAGCTACTGAACAGCCCGAAGGCCGCCTGCGCCACCGACCACACCACCAGTGAACCGCCCAGCGCCAGCTTGCTGCCCAGTTTGTCGATCAAGGCACCCAGGGGTAATTGCGAAAAGGCGTAGGCAACGGAAAACGCCGACAGCATCACGCCCATTTGCATCGGGCTGATGGCCAGGTCTTTTTGAATGGTGGTGTTGGCGATGGATAAAGCACTGCGATCGAGGTAATTGACGACCCCGATCAAAAACAAAAAGAAGATGGTCAGGGTTTTGTAGCTTTTTATTGTTCTCATACGCGCCTCTCATGAGCGGTTGCGCCCCTACCCGACAGGTGGGGCGACGCTCACTTTAGAGGGCGATTGGGCCTGTGCCCAATTACATGATTGGATCAGTTAATAACTGCGAGTTATCAAGGCGTCTGGCGAGCACCACGCAGGGCATCGGGGCCACTCAATAAAGCATCAATAAAGGCTTTTGCCGACCACTGCGGCACTTCGTTGCGCCGGGTGATCACCCCGTAATCGGCCAGCACCAGCGGAAACGGCAACGCTAGTCGGGTCAGGCGCCCGGCCTGGATTTCCGGCTCAACCATGGACTCGGCCAGCATCGCCACTGCGGGTGTGGTTTGCAGCAGTTGCATGGTGGTTTGCAGGGACACGGTTTCGACGGTGTTTTCCGGGGTCTGCATGCCCGCTTCGACAAAGGCCTTCTCTACCCGCGCACGCATGGGTGTACCCGTGGGGTAGATCACCCAGGGCCAACTGCCGAGTTCAGCCAAGGGCACTTCACTGGCACCGGCCAATGGATGCTGACTGCCCGTGACCAGACACAACGGCTCCGGCGCCAGCGCCTGGAACTCAAACAGTTCACGGTGACGGTCAAGGGTAAAGCGCGCCACCACCAGGTCCAGCTCCTTGTGTTCGAGCAGGGTCAGCATATTGGCGCTGGTGCCTTCGAGCACCTGTACGGTAAGCAAGGGCCAGTCCTGCTTGACCCGCACAATCGCCGCCGGCACCGCCAGGGCCGTTGCCGCATAGATGGTGCCGACCTTGAGCAGGCCATGCCCGCCCTGACGCAGATGGTTGATCTGGCTGACAAACTGGCCGGTGTCATTCAAGGCAATCTGGGCGAACCGCGCCACGTGGCTGCCCAGGTCGGTAAGGGTCATGCTGCGCGGCAGACGGGCAAAGACGTCGAAGCCCAACTGATGTTCGATTTCACGCAGCATCTTGCTCACGGCTGGCTGGCTGATGCTCATTTCCTGGGCGGTGGCATGCATGTTTTGCGTGCGCGCCAGGGTGTCGATCAGCACCAAATGGCGAAACCGCAGCCAGTTGCACAACTGGTTAAATCCGACATCCGCCATCCGATAACCTCCGGTTATTAAGTCCTGAGAATATCTCATTGGCGATTATCGCAAAGCAATATTAGTGTGCATCCGTTGGGCCAAATAATAACAACGGACTCTCGTCATGAACCTAGCCAACAAACGCGTTCTGATCACCGCTGCGGCGCAAGGCATAGGCCGCGCTTCGGTACTGGCCTTCCGGGATGCGGGCGCGCAGGTTATCGCCACCGACCTGCATATCGAAGCCCTGCACGACATCCCCGGTATTCAAGTCCTGTCCCTGGACGTGACCCAGGCATCCGCCATTGATGCCATCTGCCAGCAGGTGGGTGCTATCGATGTCCTGTTCAACTGCGCAGGCTATGTGCACAGCGGTGCCTTGCTGGAGTGCGACGAGCAGGCCTGGCAGTTTTCTTTCGACCTCAATGTCACCGCCATGTACCGCATGATCCGCGCGTTCCTGCCGGGCATGCTGGGCAATGGCGGCGGTTCGATCATCAACATGGCTTCGGTGGCATCCAGCGTCAAAGGCGTGCCCAACCGCTTTGCCTACACCGCGAGCAAGGCTGCGGTGATCGGCCTGACTAAATCGGTAGCCGCCGACTATGTGCGCCAGGGCATTCGCTGCAACGCCATCTGCCCCGGCACGGTGGACTCGCCTTCGCTGCGCCAGCGCATCGCCGAGCAGGCTCTTGAACAGGGGCGCTCCGAGGCCGAGGTGTATCAGGCCTTCGTTGATCGCCAGCCCATGGGCCGCATTGGTAGCGCGGAAGAAATCGCCCAGCTGGCGCTGTACCTGGCCAGTGATGCCAGCAGCTACACCACCGGCACCGTCCAGGTGATTGATGGCGGCATGAGTAACTAAGCATTTTGTGGGAAACCCTGTGGGAGCGAGCCTGCTCGCGATGCAGGCACCTCGGTGTTTCAGTGACACTGTGGTGATGCAATCGCGAGCAAGCCCGCTCCCACTCCAGATTTATTTCCATGCACCAAAGGAGCTTTTATGAAACTGCTGCGCTACGGCGATAAAGGTCAGGAAAAACCCGGTCTGCTCGATGCCCAAGGCAATATCCGTGATTTGTCGGCACATATCGCCGATATCGCAGGTACTGCACTGTCAGCCGCCAGCCTTGAAACACTGAGCAAAATCGACCCTGCCAGCCTGCCTCTGGTTACTGGCTCGCCACGTATCGGCGCCTGTGTCGGTCAGGTCGGCAAGTTTATCTGCATCGGCCTGAACTACGCCGACCACGCTGCCGAGTCCGGCCTGGCGGTGCCCTCGGAACCGGTGGTATTCAGCAAATGGACCAGCGCCATCTGCGGCCCCAACGATAACGTGGAAATCCCCCGCGACTCGACCAAGACCGACTGGGAAGTCGAGCTGGGCGTGGTGATCGGCAAGGGCGGGCGCAATATCGATGAACACAACGCCCTTGAGCATGTGGCCGGTTACTGCGTGATCAACGACGTATCCGAGCGCGAATGGCAGATCGAACGCGGCGGCACCTGGGACAAAGGCAAGGGTTTTGACACCTTCGGCCCCCTCGGCCCATGGCTGGTGACCCGCGACGAAATCGCCGATCCGCACCAGCTTGACCTGTGGCTTGAGGTCGACGGACAGCGCTACCAGAACGGCAACACCCGCACCATGGTGTTTCAGATCCCGGCCTTGATTGCCTATCTGAGCCGCTGCATGTCGCTGCAGCCTGGGGATGTGATTTCCACCGGGACGCCGCCGGGCGTAGGCCTGGGCGTCAAGCCGACACCGGTATACCTGCGCGCAGGCCAGGTCATGCACCTGGGCATCAGCGGTCTTGGCGAACAGCGCCAGCTCACCGTGCAGGCCGACTGATACAACGCTCAAACAACTATAAGAAACGGAGCTACATATGCGCATTCTGATCACCGGCGGCACTGGCTTTATCGGCAAACAACTGGCCCAGCGCCTGCTTGACCTCAACACCCTGACCTTCGAAGGCGAAAAACCTCGGGCCATTGAACGTATCGTGCTGTTCGACGCTTTCGCTGGCGAAGACCTGCCCACCGACCCGCGTATCGAACTGGTGACCGGCGATGTCGCCGACCCCGCAGTGATCGCCCGGGTTACCGATGGCGTGGACCTGGTATGGCACCTGGCAGCGGTGGTCAGCTCGGCCGCCGAGGCGGACTTTGACCTGGGCATGCAGGTCAACCTGCACGGCCTGATGCTGCTGCTCGAAACCCTGCGCAAACAGGGCAACGCACCACGCTTTGTCTACGCCAGCGGCTTTGCCGTGTTTGGCGGCGCACTGCCGCAAGTGGTCGATGACAACACCGTACTGACCCCGCAATCGTCCTATGGCATGCAAAAAGCCGTGGGCGAATTGCTGGTGGCCGACTATGCGCGCAAGGGTTTTGTCGATGGCCGGGTGCTGCGCCTGCCAACTGTGGCCGTGCGCCCCGGCAAGCCGAACAAGGCGGCATCGACCTTTTTCAGTTCGATCATCCGCGAGCCGCTGGTGGGCCTGCCCGCCGTCTGCCCGGTACGCCCGGACACCCGGGTTTACCTGTCCTCGCCACGACGCATTATCGAATCAATGCTGCTGGGCATGACCCTGTCAGCGCAAACCCTGGGCAATGAACGCATCATCCCGCTACCGGGGGTGACCACCACCGTGGCCGATATGGTGGCGGCGCTGCAACGGGTGGCCGGTGATGAAGTGACCCAACTGATTCGCTGGGAGCCGGATGCAACCATCCAGCGCATCGTCGAGAGCTGGCCAAGCAAGGTAGAGGCGCCACGCGCCCGTGCCTTGGGCTTTACTGCCGACGCCGATTTCGACGCCATCGTACGGGCGCATATCGAGGACACTGCCAACTAAGAGAAATGCAGATCCCCACCTGTGGGAGCGGGCTTGCTCGCGATGGCATCACTGCGGTTTAACTGCAACACCGAGGTGCCTGCATCGCGGGCAAGCCCGCTCCCACAAAGAGCAAAAAAGTTGGCGTTACACACAACAATAAAAATGAGGCCGTGCGATATGACCACTACCCCGCTCCCCGATGTCTCCGACATCGAACAACAGACGATCAAACGCGTGACCCAACGCATGATCCCCTTTCTTGTGCTGCTGTTTGTGGTCGCCTTTCTGGACCGCAACAACGTCGGTTTCGCCGCCCTGCGGATGAACGAAGACATCGGTATCAGCCAGACCATTTATGGCCTGGGCGCCGGGATTTTCTTCCTCGGCTACTTTATGTTCGAAGTGCCGAGCAACATCCTCCTGCACCGCTACGGCGCCCGTGTATGGATCGCGCGGATCATGGTGACCTGGGGCATTATCGCCGGGGCCATGGGCTTCTTGCAGACGCCGGTGCATTTCGTGTCCCTGCGCGTGTTGCTGGGCATCGCCGAAGCCGGGTTTTTCCCGGGGGTGATTTACCTGCTGTCGCTGTGGTTCCCGAGCCGCTATCGCGCACGCATGATCGCCAGCTTTTACCTCGGCGTTCCCATCGCACAAATCATCGGCGCACCGCTGTCGGTGGGCCTGATGGAAATGGGCGATGCCTGGGGCTTTGTCGGCTGGCGCCTGATGTATATCGTCGAAGCCGTACCTGCGGTGATCCTCGGCGTGGTCTGCTACTTCTACCTCACTGACCACCCGGCCGATGCCCACTGGCTGACCGACAAACAGCGCAACTGGCTGATCAACACCCTGGCCCAGGAAGAGCGCAACAAACCGCTGGTGGTGGGCGTGCAGCCAACCAAAGGCCAGATGATCCGCAAGGCCCTGTGCAACCGTCAGGTATGGCTGCTGGCACTGGTGTACTTCGGGATCACCTCGGGCTCCAACGCAATGAACTTCTTTATGCCCACGGTACTGGCCTCGTTCCGCGGCACCTTCGGCCTGGAAATCGGCCTGATGCAGAACGGCCTGATTACCGCCATCCCCTACGCCGTAGCTGCGGTGGCGATGATCTGGTGGAGCCGTCGCTCTGACCGCCTGCAAGAACGTCACTGGCATGCCGGCGGTGCAGCGATGCTCGCGGCCGTCTCGATTGCCGTTGCGCTGTGGCTCAACCAGCCGTGGATTATCGTCATCGGCTTTATCCTGCTGGCGATGGGCGTGTACAGCGCGATCAACGTGTTCTGGGCCGTACCGGGGCAAGTGCTGACCGGCGTCGGCGCGGCCGTGGGCATCGGCCTGATCAACTCCATCGGTAACCTCAGCGGCTTTATCGGCCCTTACCTGACCGGCTACCTGTTCACCGTGACCGGCAGTTACACCCCGGGCTTTATGGTGATTGCCGCACTGGTCGGCCTCGGTGGCCTGGGCATGGTGCTGATGCCACGCAATAAAGAGTCGCAAATTGGCGCCGCCATGGCCCCCGCAGCAGGAGGCAAAGCATGAGTCTGCCAACCGTAGCTTTTATCGGTACCGGGATCATGGGCCAGCCCATGGCCCGCAACCTGCTACACGCTGGCTTCCCGGTACGGGCCTGGAACCGCTCACCGGCCAGGCTGCAGGAACTGGCGGCACAGGGCGCCGCGGTGTTCCAGAGCCCGGCCCAGGCCGCAGACGGCGCTCAGGTGCTGATCTGCATGCTCAGCGATGGCCCGACCTGTGACGAGGTGCTGTTTGCTGAGAACGGCGCCGCCCTGGCCCTGGCGCCGGGGGCGCTGGTGATTGTGATGAGTTCGATCCCGGTCGACACCGCCGCCGCACAGGCACAACTATGTGCCGAACGCGGCCTGCGCTACCTCGACGCCCCGGTGTCGGGGGGCGAGCGCGGTGCGCGAGAAGCCAGCCTGGCGATCATGGTCGGCGGTGAGTCAGCAGCCTTCGAGCAAGGCCGCGAAGTGCTGGCCGCCATGGGCCGCCCGGTGCATGTCGGCCCGGCGGGCACCGGCGAGCTGTCCAAGCTGGTCAACCAGTTGATCGTTGCCAGCACCATCGCCACCGTCGCCGAAGGCCTGCTGCTAGCCGAGCGCGGCGGCGCGGACCCGGCAAAAGTCCATGAAGCGTTGATGGGTGGCTTTGTTGATTCGCCAATCTGGCGCCAACACGGCCAACGCATGCTCAACAACGACTTCACCCCCGGCGGCCCGGCCAAATGGCAGCTCAAGGACACCCGCACGGCCCTGGCCCAGGCGCAAAAACTGGGCCTGGACCTGCCCGTGGGCACGCTGGTGAACAGCCTGTTTACGGCCATGGTCGAGGCCGGTGACGGCGAACTCGACCACGCCGGACTGATCCGCCAACTGCGCCGCAACAACACTTTGCCTGAATAACCTGCTGGAGCCTGCCATGACCGATTCAACCCCACGCCGCCTGCGCAGCCAGCTGTGGTTCGACGATCCAAGCCACGCCGACCTCACCGCGCTGTATGTGGAACGCTATATGAACCAGGGCCTGACCCGCGCTGAACTGCAATCGGGGCGGCCGATTATCGGCATCGCCCAGACCGGCAGCGACCTGACGCCCTGCAACCGTCATCACATTGAACTGGCCAAGCGGGTCAAGGACGGCATTCGCGACGCGGGCGGCATTCCGATGGAATTCCCGGTGCATCCGATCGCCGAGCAATCCCGCCGCCCCACTGCCGCGCTGGACCGCAACCTTGCCTATCTGGGTCTGGTGGAAGTGCTGCACGGCTACCCATTGGACGGCGTAGTGCTGACCACCGGCTGCGACAAGACCACCCCGGCCTGCCTGATGGCTGCGGCCACCACCGACCTGCCGTCGATTGTGCTGTCGGGCGGGCCGATGCTCGACGGTTGGCACAAGGGCCAGCGTATCGGCTCCGGCACCGTGCTGTGGCATGCGCGCAATCTGCTGAGTGCAGGCGAGATCGACTACGAAGGCTTTATGACCCTGACCACCGCCTCGTCACCGTCGGTGGGCCACTGCAATACCATGGGCACCGCCCTGTCGATGAACGCCCTGGCCGAAGCATTGGGCATGTCGTTGCCCGGCTGCGCCAGCATCCCGGCACCCTACCGCGAACGCGGGCAGATGGCCTATGCCACCGGCATGCGCATTGTCGATCTGGTGCGTGAAGACGTACGCCCGTCGCAAATCATGACCCACGCTGCGTTTGAAAACGCCATTGCCGTGGCCTCGGCGCTGGGCGCATCCACCAACTGCCCGCCGCACTTGATTGCCATCGCCCGCCACAGCGGCATCGACCTGTCGCTGGAAGACTGGCAGCGCGTCGGCGAAGACGTACCCTTGCTGGTCAACTGCATGCCGGCCGGGGAATACCTGGGTGAAAGCTTCCACCGCGCTGGCGGCGTACCGGCAGTGATGCATGAACTGGACAAAGTCGGCCGCCTGCACCGCGACTGCCTCACGGTCAGTGGTCGCAACATGGGTGACGTGGTTGCCGACTGCGTCACCGGTGACCGCGATGTAATCCGCTCCTACGAAGACCCGCTGATGCACCGTGCCGGTTTTATCGTGCTCAGCGGCAATTTCTTCGACAGCGCCATCATGAAAATGTCGGTAGTGGGCGAGGCCTTTCGCAAGACCTACCTCAGCGACCCGCTGCAACCCAACAGCTTCGAAGCGCGGGCCATCGTGTTCGAGGGCCCGGAAGACTACACGGCGCGGATCAACGACCCGTCGCTGGATATCGACGAGCGTTGCATCCTGGTGATTCGCGGCTGCGGCACCGTCGGCTTTCCCGGCAGTGGCGAAGTGGTGAACATGGCGCCGCCGTCCAATCTGATCAAGGCTGGCATCGATTCGCTGCCGTGCATGGGCGATGGCCGCCAGAGCGGTACTTCCGCCAGCCCGTCGATCCTCAATATGTCCCCGGAATCGGCAGTGGGTGGCGGTCTGTCGCTGCTGCGTACCGGTGACCGCCTGCGCGTCGATCTCAATGCCCGCAGCGTCAACCTGCTGGTGGACGAAAGCGTGCTCAACGAGCGTCGCCAGGAACCGCTACCACCGCTGGCCCCGTCGCAAACGCCGTGGCAGGAACTCTATCGCCAACTGGTTGGCCAGTTGTCCACCGGTGGCTGCCTGGAACCGGCGACCCTGTACTGGCGCGTGATCCCGGAAAACGGCCCACCCCGCCACTCTCACTAAACACACTGGACACATGACCTGACCTATGGGAGCGGGCTTGCTCGCGATGACATCACCTCGGTTTTCCTGAAAAACCGCAGCGCCTGCATCGCGAGCAAGCCCGCTCCCACCCCCTCTTTCAAGGATCACGCTAATGCAAACCCTGCAATTGACCGTAGAAAACTCCCTGCCACAGGACTGGCAACGCGCCACGCTGGTCGGTCGCGTATGGCTGCCCGGCGAGCGTGGCGGACCGGCCGTAGTGGTGATTCGTGATGGCGAAGTGATCGACTGCACTGCGCACTTCCCTACCCTCAGCCTGCTGCTCGACAGCGACAACCCGCTACAGGCCGTGCGTGAAATCCGTGGTAGCTCGCTGGGCAAGATTGAAGCATTGCTGGCCAACAGCGGCGAACAGCGCGACATGGCCAAACCCTACCTGCTGGCCCCTGCAGACTTGCAAGTGATCAAGGCGGCGGGCGTGACCTTTGCCGCCAGCATGATCGAGCGAGTGATCGAAGAAAAAGCTGGCGGCGACGCCCTGCGTGCCGAAGAAGTCCGCGCCCTGGTGCATGAAGTGATCGGCAACAACCTGCGCAACCTGCGCCCCGGTTCGCCGGAAGCCATGCGCCTCAAACAAGTGCTGATCGAACAGAATATGTGGTCGCAGTACCTGGAAGTCGGCATCGGCCCGGACGCTGAAATTTTCACCAAGGCACCGATACTGGCCGCCGTGGGCAGCGGCAACGCAATCGGCATCCACCCGGGTTCAAGCTGGAACAACCCGGAACCGGAAGTGGTGCTGGCGGTGGACAGCCAGGGCCGGATTCACGGCGCCACCCTGGGCAACGACGTCAACCTGCGCGACTTCGAAGGCCGCAGCGCGCTGCTGCTGAGCAAGGCCAAGGACAACAACGCCTCTTGCGCCCTGGGGCCGTTTATCCGCCTGTTCGACGAACATTTCAGCCTCAACGACGTGCGCCAGTGCGAAGTGACCCTGCGTGTAGAAGGTAGCGACGGCTACGTGCTTGATGGCAAAAGCTCGATGAACCAGATCAGCCGCGACCCGGCAGACCTGGCCGGGCAAACGCTCAACGCCAACCACCAGTACCCGGACGGTTTTGTACTGTTCCTCGGCACCTTGTTCGCCCCTACCGAAGACCGTGACCAGCCGGGCCAGGGCTTTACCCATAAGGCGGACGATGTGGTGAGCATCTCGTCACCAACCTTGGGTGCCTTGCACAACCGCGTTACCGGCAGTGATCAAGCGCCGCAATGGGCGTTTGGGGTGAGTGCGTTGATGAAGAACCTGGCAGGTCGCGGCCTGCTCGGTTAAATGCCAGGTTGCTTTTGTCGGCATTGTGGCCGCAGTAGGCCCGTGGTCAGGCGCAATTTATCCTGGTCAGGCTCCAGTACCCTATCTGGAGCCTGTAGGTGTCTCAATGCAGACCAACGCTCACAGCGCGCCATGGACGGCGAGGCTGCAATATTGTCCTTTGAAATACACCAATGGCTGCGTAGCAGCCGTTTCTTGCAGATTCAACGCTTTCACCTCACCAATCACGATCAGGTGATCACCTGCGGTGTGTTCGGCGTGATCAAGAGTTCTCTACGAACGATTTCCGCGCCGGCACTCAAGGCATTCAGCTTGCCGCTTGCAACTGCACGAGGTAACGGAGCCATGCCACAGTTGGTGCACGGGTAAAGCTTGTCGGCATCAACAAACTGAAGTGCCTTGCGCAGTGTGTTGGCAACTTCCTCGGGGGTTTCAATGGTATGGCTGGCCACATCAATGGCCCCGACCATTACTTTTTTGCCGCGAATAAGTTCAATCAAGTCCATGGGCACATGAGAGTTGTGGCACTCCAGCGAGATAATATCGATACTGGATTTTTGCAGCTTGGGGAAAGCTTCTTCATATTGTCGCCACTCCGAGCCCAGGGTCTTTTTCCAATCGGTATTGGCCTTGATGCCATAGCCATAGCAAATATGCACAGCCGTTTCACACTTAAGGCCTTCAATTGCCCTTTCCAGGGTGGCAACCCCCCAGTCATTCACCTCATCGAAGAACACATTAAAGGCGGGCTCATCAAACTGGATAATATCAACCCCCGCCGCTTCTAACTCCCGAGCTTCCTGATTGAGAATTTTAGCGAATTCCCAAGCCAGTTTTTCGCGACTTTTATAATGATTATCATAAAGCGTATCGATCATCGTCATCGGACCTGGCAGCGCCCACTTAATGGGTTGCTGGGTGAGCTGACGTAAAAACTTGGCATCTTCAACAAACACCGGCTTTTGCCGAGTCACAGCCCCCACCACCGTCGGCACGCTCGCGTCATAGCGATCACGAATTCTAACGGTCTCACGTTTCTCGAAATCAACGCCACTGAGGTGTTCAATAAAGGTAGTGACGAAATGTTGGCGCGTTTGTTCACCATCACTGACGATATCAATACCGGCCTGTTGTTGCTCTTGCAACGCAAGGCGCAAAGCATCTTGTTTGCCCTCAACCAACTCCTCACCTTGCAACTTCCAGGGTGACCAAAGCGTTTCAGGTTGTGCCAGCCAGGAGGGTTTAGGCAAGCTGCCAGCCGTTGAGGTGGGTAACAATTTTTTCATGACGGATAACCTTGTAATTTTTTGATGAGTCAAAGGGCGTAACTGGCGGACCACTGATCAAGCACCGCCTGGTAGGGCTTGATAAAGTGCTCCTCGACAAACCGCCCCTGCTCAATGGCCAGCTGGCTGCGCTCTTCCCGATCGTAAACAATTCGGGTTAATGAATAATCCTGGTGCTTCAAACTGGGCTGATAGGATTTACCCGCAGCAGAGTTCGCATTGTAAATCTCCGGCCGGTAAATCTTCTGAAAGGTATCCATTGTGCTGATGGTGCTAATCAATTCGAGATTGGTGTAATCGCCCAGCAAATCGCCGGCAAAATAAAAAGCCAGTGGGGCCACACTGTTGGCAGGCATAAAATAGCGAACCTTCAGCCCCATCTTGTTGAAGTACTCATCCGTTAACGAGTATTCATCTTGCTGGTACTCATAACCCAATACCGGATGCTGATTCTCAGTCCGCTGATAGGTCTTGCTACTCGAAACACTCAGGCAAATCACAGGCGGTTTGTTGAAATGCTCTTGGTAAGTACTTGAGTTCACAAAGCACTTGAACAGTTTGCCATGCAGGTCGCCAAAATTATCTGGCGTGCTGAATTCGGATTGATGCTTGTTGTGCCCCAACAACAGCACACTAAAGTCATAGTCTCGCACATAAGAGGAAAAATTATTCCCGACAATGCCCTCAATACGCTCGTTGGTTTTTCGATCAACAATCTTCGTTTTCAAGACTTCAATCAAGGGGATGGCATTGCCGCGGCGTTCGCTATCAACCTCCATCGCAACGGAAATGATTTCGAGTTCAACCGCATAACGATCGCCATTAGGGTTATCCCAATGCGCCAAGGCATTGAAACGATTGTCGATCATCGCCAGCGTATTGCGCAAATTCTGCTGACGGCTCTGCCCTCTCGCCAAATTGGCAAAGTTGGTGGTGGCGCGCGTATTGTCTGAAGGCTGATAGTTCTCATCAAAACAAATACTTTTTATCGTAAACTCGAACTCTTTGCTCATGGTGATCTGCCGCCCTGACACCTGAGATAAACCCTGAGTTTGCGAATTGCTTTATCAGCACCGCACATTTTTTAGGGGTTTAACTCAGCAATCTTAATAGTGTTAATCATTAAGACGTATGTTAGGCCGGGCCACTGCATGAATGAAAACGAATTGATTTCACTAAAACATTAGTCATGTTCATGATGTGGTGTGCGGTCAGTTGCACGAGCCCCTGCCCCGCAGGATTCAAGGACGAGCGCCTGGAGACTGGCTACGGGTGCAGCTCTAGTCATTGGACAAGGGGTAGACGATATGAACGACCACAGGATCGATGGTCGTGAAGCCTTGAAAAATATGGTGTCCCAGGCGGGGTTCGAACCTGCAACCTTCCCCTTAGGAGGGGGATGCTCTATCCAATTGAGCTACTGAGACAAATAACGGCGTGCATGGTAACGGGCATGCCGGGGTTTGTCATGTCGTCAGTAGGGATTTTAACTGTAAGACACTGCCTAAGCACATTTTACGTAACGCCTCAGCAATGCCGGCCAGGAACAGAGCACCCACAATGCGGGCAAAACCCCTGTAGCAGTTGACGAGCTCAGCGAGGCTACGTCCGATGATGCAATCGTCGTAAGGCCGGTGAGCGCGATGCATATGAAACTCTTGGGCTGAATGATTTTACGACTGCTGCGCAGCCGGACGCAGCCTCGCGGAGCTCGTCAGCTGCTACAAAAATCTGCACACCTCTCAGGCTATCTACGCAACCGATCCAGCGTCATCGTGCAATTTGCACTACATCAAAAAGCCATCATTGCAAAATGCAATCAAACACTCTTGAATATGCACCTCAAACAGCTGTTTTATAAGGCTTTTCAGCCTTTAGGCAGTTGGCACGAAGGCTGCTCTATTAACAGTATCCCGTCCATGCTCTCAGAGATGACCGCCATGAACAGCACGCTATTACTGTTAAACACCCTCGCGCTGGCCGTATTGCTGGTTTTTCATTTTCAACCCGAGCCTGCTTCGGCCGGGCAGCCTGTGGAAATGGCAGCTACTTTCAACAAACCGCTGCCACAGGTCGCGGTAATGAAAGGTGCCAGTAGCGCGACGCCTCACCTGGCGACCAATCAGCCCGTCGCCGACCAGCCCCATGCGGGGGAACGCTGGGTCTTTTGAACAGCACATTGAGAGATGGGTAGGAAATCATGTCCAAAATCGCTTTGGGTCTGTTAATGCTGGCGTTATCGAGCCTTGCCCTCGATGTCTTTGCCGGTAATGAATTTGGCAATCTGCCGCTGATCGCCGCCGCGGTGTTTTTCAGCGGCTGGCTGGTGGCAATGGTCCTGGGCCGCAGAATCAAATTTGACCCGCAATTGCGCTGAAATCAGGGTTCTTGCCCTTCTGGATGAACGGTGAATCGCTACCCCACCCCTACAGGTGTATATTTTTGTTAATCGCTACTGGCATAACGCCTGTATCCGGTTCAATATTTGTCACAGAATTGACGCCAGGGAAGTGGCAGATTTGAGGCATGATGCGCGCCTCTTAGCAATTCAGGTTGAACATTTGGCTATAAGGACGGTCTTAATCTCATCCTGCGGCCAATTCCCGAGAACCGCTCCCCTGAACTAACCGGTTAACTAAAATGCGCCCATTGAAACAGGCTATTTACTCCAGCCGTACGGCTGACAAGTTCGTCGTTCGCCTGCCAGACGGAATGCGCGAGCGCATCGCCGAAGTGGCTCGCAACCATCACCGCAGCATGAACTCCGAAATCATTGCTCGCCTTGAGCAAAGCCTTATCCAGGAAGGCGTACTGGGTGACGAGCTCAGCATGCGCCTGGACAGCCCCGAGCTTTCCCTGCATGAGCGTGAGCTGCTCCAACGCTTCCGCCAGTTGTCCCACCGCCAACAGAACGCCCTGGTCTCTCTGATTGCTCACGACGCTGAAGCAGCCTCCGAGTAATCCTGATTTAAATCAGGCATAAAAAAGCCAGCTTTCGCTGGCTTTTTTTATGGGCGCTGTTTACGCCTGGGGCTAATGCAATCAGAGCAGGAAGATGGTCGCCAGCCCCAGGAAGATAAAGAACCCGCCACTGTCGGTCATGGCAGTGATCATCACACTCGCCCCCATGGCCGGGTCACGCCCCATCTTGGCCAGCGTCATGGGAATCAATACCCCCATCAGCGCTGCCAGCAGCAGGTTGAGGGTCATGGCCGCAGTCATCACCACACCCAGTGACCAGCTGCCATACAACAGGTAGGCAACAATACCGATCACCCCGCCCCACACCAGGCCATTGATCAGACCCACGGCCAGCTCCTTGCGCATCAGGCGCGAGGTGCTGCCGGTGTTGACCTGATCCAGCGCCATCGCCCGCACAATCATGGTGATGGTCTGGTTGCCGGAGTTACCGCCGATACCGGCCACGATGGGCATCAGTGCTGCCAGTGCTACCAGCTTTTCAATCGAGCCTTCGAACAGGCCGATCACTCGCGAAGCAATAAATGCCGTGACCAGGTTAACCGCCAGCCAGGCCCAACGGTTACGCAGGGATTTCCACACCGAGGCGAAGATATCTTCCTCTTCACGCAAACCGGCCATGTTGAGAACTTCGTTTTCGCTCTCTTCACGAATCAGGTCGACCATTTCATCGATGGTCAAACGGCCGATCAGCTTGCCGTTCTTGTCGACTACAGGGGCCGAGATCAAGTCATAACGCTCGAACGCCTGAGCCGCATCGTAGGCGTCTTCGTCCGGGTGAAAACTCACCGGGTCGTTGGCCATGACCTCGGACACTTGTTTTTCAGGGTCGTTGACCAGCAAACGCTTGATCGGCAGCACGCCTTTGAGCGCACCGTCGTAATCAACCACAAACAGTTTGTCGGTATGCCCCGGCAGCTCTTTGAGACGGCGCAGGTAACGCAGTACGACTTCAAGGCTGACATCCTCACGGATCGTCACCATCTCGAAGTCCATCAGCGCGCCGACCTGATCCTCGTTATAGGACAGTGCGGAGCGCACGCGCTCACGCTGCTGACCATCCAGGGTCTCCATCAGCTCGTGGACGACGTCTCGCGGCAGCTCGGGGGCCAGGTCAGCAAGTTCGTCGGCATCCATCTCCTTGGCGGCTGCCAGGAGCTCGTGATCGTCCATGTCGGCGATCAGGGTTTCTCGTACCGAGTCGGATACTTCAAGCAGGATGTCGCCATCGCGATCAGCCTTGACCAACTGCCAGACCGTAAGGCGGTCGTCCAGGGGCAATGCTTCGAGGATATAGGCAACGTCTGCGGAGTGCAGGTCTTCCAGCTTGCGCTGGAGCTCGACAAGGTTCTGCCGGTGGACCAGGTTCTCGACCCGGTCATGGTGATGGCCTTCCTGACGATGAGTCAGGTCTTCGACCACACGCTGGCGATTAAGCAGCTCAATCACTTGAGCAAGGCGGCTTTGCAGGCTTTCTTGTGTTTTCTTTACTTCAACTTCGGTCATAGGCGAACTCCACTCCCAGCAGCAGGGCACGCCGGAAGGTTCAATCAGTCAATTCATGATTGGTAAAACGGGATGCTGAGTTACTACTGGGTAAGTCCATGGAGGTATTCCACAAGCCCCGGCGGGGCTGACGGGCGCAATCATACACGGCTTGAAAATTAATGACGCATAAATCTTGGCAATAACAAAAGCTTGCGAAGCGGCGTCATACGGCGCTTGCACAGTGTTTGTGCGACGCAGGATGAAGACCGCAAGGCACAACTCAAAGATGAAACTCAAGCTTGCGCAAAACGTTACAGCGCCAAACCCTGTAGCCGCTGACGAGGAACGAAGGCTGCGTCCGGTTGCGAAGCGACCGCAAACCCTGTGAACCGGATTTAACTGATACACCGCAATATCTGATTCGACTGCTTCGCAGCCTCGCAGAGCTCGTCAGCGGCTACAGGGAATAGCCAGAATAGACACAAGACAAGTCGCCAGCATGACAGCAATCGTCAAATCGCAGACAGCAAAAAGCCCGCACAATGTGCAGGCTTTTTGGTGTTTGGTGCACTCGACAGGATTCGAACCTGTGACCGCTCGGTTCGTAGCCGAGTACTCTATCCAGCTGAGCTACGAGTGCAAGTTGTGTTTGATAAACCAGACCACCGCTGG
>NZ_JBUZTQ010000019.1:0-99290 GCF_055408445.1 Pseudomonas sp. B414
AATGTGTTGTGGCCGGACGCCGGCTGAGACATTTGAGGATGGAAAGAAAATCTGGCAGGCCAAGATGATCAACTGAATTTGACCTGACAGTCATGACCGAAAATCCGGTAACTGTCAGATCAAGTCTGAACTTCTACACTTAAGGCGATATTCGACCAGTTTGATCAGGTCTACACGTCGGCCATGGAACTTAAGGTGCTTTCGCTTTCCATTGATGCTCTTGCGGGCAAACTGCCAGAACTGGCCATGCAAGTCGAACAAACGCAGGTGGCAGGCGATGAGTTTGCACAGCTGCAACGGTTAGCCATCATCCTCCGGGAACGGGATATTCACGCCCGGCAGCTGCCGGAGTTTCTCTACACGGAACTTGTTGCTGCTGCGGGCGCTATGGAAGGCATGGGTGCTTCTGAAGCATTGACCCATTACAAGACGACACTTGAGCGTCTGGCTGCGTCAAAAACCGCCGAAATCCAACCGATATATGCGCCTCCTCCACTCGACAGGGGTGGAATCACAATCACCTACCCGGCGAACAACCCGGATATCAAGGCACCCTTGAGCAAGCCGGAACTGGCGGCACTCAACGAGTTGGTTTATTTGCAAACCCATACTCAGTTAGGGCACAAATGGCTGAGTTATCACGATGCCTTGCTCAAGACTGAATCGGCCAGGTATCTGACAGCGACCGCCAATGCTTTTGGTGGTCTTGCCGAGCGGGCGGGTGCAGCTTCAGAAGCTCTGCGCATAGCCAACACGTTCCGTGCGCCGGGGCCTGCATCAGTTGGCCCACTGTTTATAACCTCAGCGGGCACTGCCGCGGTTATTGATGCGGCAACAGTGACGCTGCAAGCGGCTATCCGCTCGGCGATTGCAAACTTGACCAGCCTGGTGGCAGGCACTGCTTCGGGGCTTTTGGTTGGGGTGTCTGCGCTGGTGTATTCGCCCAAGCTGGCGAATGGCGAACTGCCTGAGCGCTATGCATTTAGTACGCCGCTCTCGGATCTGGCACCTGAACTCAAGGACGATCTATCGGCCATTGCTGTCGCCAATGGCACTGTTGATCTGCCGGTGCGTATCAGTTCGAAAACAGCAGCCGATGGCCAGTCGGAAGTGTTTGTCGCCAAAACGGATGGCGTTATTGTCCCGTCTAAAGTCAGGGTAGTGGCTGCTACGTTTAACCCGGTGCAGAACGTCTATAGCGTCACGACTGGAGACGTGCCCGCAAGAACGTTGACCTGGACACCTATCGTCGATCCGGGGAACAGCTCAACCACTTCGCCTGCGGAGCAGCCAGAGCCAGCGGTCTACACTGGCGCAACGGTAACGCCGGTTGTGGGCAGGATTGATACTTTCCCAGGGCTTGCTGAAGCGGGTTTTGACGACTTTATTACGGTGTTTCCGGCGGGCTCTGGTTTACCTCCGATTTATGTGATGTTCCGAGATCCTCGAGAGGATGCGGGGGTTGCAACGGGGATGGGTCAGCCAGTGACGGGTATCTGACTAGGGGCTGCGGCGCAGGGTGAAGGGGCTGCTGTTCCGTCGCAGATTGCTGACGAGTTGCGAGGCAAGGAGTTTAGAAATTTCAGGGCATTTCGGGAGGCGTTTTGGAGGGCGGTTGCGAGTGATTTTGAGCTAGGTGAACAATTTGATCCAGGCAGGCTTGCAGCTATGAAAAAAGGCTTTTCGCCTTTTACCAGAAAGACTGAGCGTATGGGGGGGCGTAGAAAGTACGAGTTACACCATAAACAGTATGTATCTAAAGGCGGAGATGTTTATAGCGCTGATAACATTAGTGTGGTGACACCTAAGCGTCACGTTGAAATTCATCGAGGGCAGGAATAATGAGCACCCCATTAAATCAAATGACCGAATTGGAGTTTCTCGCATTTGTTAAAAAAATCTATGCTGCAGAATATCCCACTGAGGAAGAACATACTCGTGCAGTTATAGAATTTGAGAATATTTCAGAGCATCCAGCAGGATCCGACCTGCTGTATTATCCTGAGCCTGGGAAAAGTGGTCCTGAAGCAATTGTCGCAGAAGTAAAGGTATGGCGAGCTGCCAACGGCAAACCTGGTTTTAAAGCAGGCTAATCAAATGTTATTTGGCTCAGTCGCTGCATTCTCTGGGAGGCGTTTTGGAAGGCGGTTGCGAATGACTCTGGGCTGGCTAAACAGTTTGTCAGGAACAATATTTCTGAAATGAAAAGCGGCCGGTCACCGTTTGTTCGTAAGGGAGATAGAGTTGGAGGAAAAGTTAAATATGAGCTTCATCATATTACTTATGTGTCTGTGGGTGGCCTGGTATTCGATATTGACAATATTCGGGCAGTAACGCCAAAGCGACATGATCAAATACATGCGGAGGGTGAGTGATATGGGTGCCAATAAATTGGAAGATTACACGGAGTCGGATTTTTTGTTGTTCCTTAAGAGAATTTGCGATGCAGAGTTTTCAATTGAAAAGGAACAAGTAGATGCTGTTTTAGAATTTGAAGCTTTGACTGAACACCCAGAAGGCTCTGACCTGATTTATTACGCATCGTCCGATCAGGAAGCAACCCCAGAAGCGATTATGGATAAAGTTAAAGCGTGGCGAGCTGCAAATGGCAAACCTGGTTTTAAAGCAGGTTGATCCGATGTTCTTTAGCTCCGTCGTCGCGCTCGCGGCGACTGAGTTATTTGTTGCTTAAATTTGTATCTGCTTATCACGGTATTCCCGAAAGACTCTGGTTTGCCACCGATATATGTGATGTTCCGAGATTCCCGCGAGGATGCAGGGGTTGCAACGAGGATGGGTCAGCCAGTGACGGGTATCTGGCTTGGAGCTGCGGCGCAGGGTGAAGGGGCTGCTGTTCCGTCGCAGATTGCTGACCAGTTGCGGGGCAAGGAGTTTAGAAATTTCAGGGCATTTCGGGAGGCGTTTTGGAGGGCGGTTGCGAGTGATTTTGAGCTGGCTAGACAGTTTAACTCCGGTAGTTTGACTGTAATGAAAGATGGATATTCCCCTTATGTTAAAGAGTCGGAGCAAGTAGGAGGGCGAGTGAAAATTGAAATTCATCATAAAGATCTAGTTAGTGAAGGCGGTGGCGTCTATGATATTGATAATTTAGTCGCAGTCACGCCAAGGCGACATGTTCAAATTCATCGTGGAGGTGAATAAAGTGGGCAAAGTCATATCTGATTACACGGAGGCAAGCTTTCTTGAGTTTGTACGTGATATATATAACAACAACAAGGTGGTATTTCCCACTGAAGAGTCTCATGTTGAGGCTGTTTTGGAGTTTAAGCGGTTGACGGAACATCCAAGTGGCTCTGATTTACTTTACTATCCGGACGGAAGTCGAGAGGATAGTCCAGAAGGAATTGTTAATGAAGTTAAGGAGTGGCGAGCTGCTAACGGCAAGCCTGGCTTCAAAACCGCTTGAGTGATACTTGTTTAACTCAGTCATCAAGTTATTATTGGTGACTGAGTTTTTAATTGATTAGGAATTCATATTTATTTGTCACACCTCGTGAGCGCGCTTATGCCGTATTTGTAGTCGCTGCCGAAGACTGCGATAAGGGCCGCAGGGCCTTCACGACCCTTACGGTGTTTCCGGCGGGTTCTGGTTTACCTCCGATTTATGTGATGTTCCGAGATCCTCGAGAGGATGCGGGGGTTGCAACGGGGATGGGTCAGCCAGTGACGGGTATCTGGCTAGGCGCTGCGGCGCAGGGTGAAGGGGCTGCTGTTCCGTCGCAGATTGCTGACCAGTTGCGGGGCAAGGAGTTTAGAAATTTCAGGGCGTTTCGGGAGGCGTTTTGGAAGGCGGTTGCGAGTGATTCTGAGCTATCTCTACAGTTTAAAAGACAAAATCTTTCAGCAATTACTAATGGTAAAGCACCATACGTAAGTATCTCTGAACGTGCCGGAAGTACTGCAAAGTTTGAGCTTCATCATAAAGTTTATGTTTCGCAGGGTGGCGCAGTTTATGACGTCGAAAATATTACTATCGTTACGCCAAAGCGCCATAAATAAATTCATAAAAGGGGGGAGTGAGGCCATGAAAAAACAAATCTCTGATTACACCGAAAGGGAATTTTTGGATTTCGTAGTTTCGCTGTGCGATAGCAGTCTACGTACTGAGGATGAGGACGTGAAAATGGTAATCGAGTTCGAACGCTTGACAGAGCACCCGGAGGGTTCTGATCTGATTTTTTATCCAAAAGGTGACCGAGAGGATAGCCCTGAAGGAATTGTGAAAGAGGTAAAAGAGTGGCGAGCTGCCAACGGCAAACCTGGTTTTAAAGCAGGTTGATCCTATGTTCTTTAGCTCCGTCGTCGCGCTCACGGCGACTGAACTATGTGTTGCTTAAATTTGTATCTGCTTATCACGGTATTCCCGACAGACTCTGGTTTGCCACCGATATATGTGATGTTCCGAGATCCTCGAGAGGATGCGGGGGTTGCAACGGTGATGTGTCAGCCAGTGACGGGTATCTGGCTAGGCGAGATGATGCTGTGGGCAAAAGATCCACATTTGAAATTCATCATGTCCAAGAAATCGCCAAAGACGGGAGTGTTTATGATATTGAAAATATGATGGTTCTGACTCCTAAATGTCATATAGATATTCAGAAGGGGAATAGTTATGGGATTTAAAAGTAGTTTTTCAGAGTATACGGAAGCAGAATTCTTGGAATTTATGAAAGAGATTTTTAGAGAGAATGTTGCTAGTACAGATAAATGTCTTAATGTTCTGTTAAAACATTTTGAAGATGTGACAGAGCATCCTGAAGGAACAGACCTCATCTATTATGCTTCGTCGGATGCGGAATGCACGCCCGAAGCAATCACTAAAAAAGTTAGTGAGTGGCGAGCCGCAAATGGCAAGCCTGGTTTTAAAACAGGTTGATCCGATGTTCTTTAGCCCCGTCGTCGCGCTCGCGGCGACTGAGATATTTGTTGATTAAATTTGTATCTGCTTATCACGGTATTCCCGACAGGCTCTGGTTTGCCACCGATATATGTGATGTTCCGAGATCCCCGCGAGGATGCAAGGGTTGCAAAGGGGATGGGTCAGCCAGTGACGGGTATCTGGCTAGGCGCTGCGGCGCAGGGTGAAGGGGCTGCGGTTCCGTCGCAGATTGCTGACCAGTTGCGGGGCAAGGAGTTTAGAAATTTCAGGGCATTTCGGGAGGCGTTTTGGAGGGCGGTTGCGAGTGATTCTGAGCTGGCTAGACAATTTGATCTTGGGATTTTAGATTCCATGAAAAGAGGTCAAGCACCTCTCGCAAAAGAGCGAGACCAGGTAGGCCGAAGAATAAAATTTGAGCTTCACCATAAAGTGTACATATCCCAAGGTGGTGAGGTATATGGCATTGATAATATTGGTGTTATTACTCCCAAATGTCATGTCGAAACCCATAAAGGTAGTAGAGAATGAGTAAGTTGATTAGTGAAATGATAGAGGCTGATTTTTTAAGTTTCGTAACGAAAGTATATAAAAATGAATATGTTACAGAGGAAGAGCATATTGACGCAGTTTTAGAATTTAAGCATTTGGCCGAGCATCCCTCTGGTTCGGATCTTTTGTATTACCCCGAGGAGGGGAAAGGCGGGCCAGAAGGGATTGTTAAAGAAGTTAAGGAGTGGCGAGCCGCCAACGGCAAACCTGGTTTTAAAGCAGGCTAATCAAATGTTATTTAGCTCATTCGCTGCGTTCACGGTGACTGAATTATTAGAAAATCCCTGTAGTCGTTGACGAGCTGCGCGAGGCTACGTCCGGCGACGAAGTCGTCGTAAACCGCGATAAACGCGCTATACCTGAAGCACCGGGGTTGAATGGTTTTACGCCTGCTTCGCAGCCGGACGTAGCCTCGCGCAGCTCGTCAACGACTACAGGATTTGCGTAGCCTCGGCTTTAGCCATAACAAAGTATCAACATGAGCGGCTGCATTAGTCCGAATGGGTATATCGCAACCGGCGCGTTGCTGGCAAAGCCGCATGTGGCGAACTAGGTTTAAAGGGTATTTCCCATGCACAGGATGGATTTAACCATGAGCTTTTTTCAACGCATTGTGTTGCTGCTTAAGGTGCTGGTGTTGTTGACGGTCAGTGCTTCGGCGGCCTGGGCGAGTAACCCGCTGAGCAGCAGCGGGGCAGGAGTCTCGGCGACTGGCGTGCCGGGGCCGACGATTCATGCCATCTATAAATCGGACTCGGAGCCGGGTGATCAGGGCCAGGGCGGCAGTTCGGGGGATGATGACCAGACTGATGGGGACGGCGATGGCGGTGATGATGGCAGCGGCGATGAGGGTGAGCAGGGGAGTGAAGAGGATGACGGCGACAGCATGGAGTAGTTCTTGAGCTGTGGGAGCGAGCCTGCTCGCGATGCAGGCAACGCGGTATAACTGCCAGACCGCGTTGATTCAATCGCGAGCAGGCTCGCTCTCACAAGATTGTCAGCGTTTAAACCTGCAAGAACTGCTCCGCGTGATGGCAGGCAACCTGGCGGTTGTCGAGCAGGCGCAAGGCCGGCTCATCGGTGCTGCACAGTTCGGTCGCATACGGGCAGCGCTTATGGAAGGCGCAACCTGATGGCGGATTCAGCGGGTTGGGCAATTCGCCAACGATCTTGATTTTCGGTTTTTTCGGGTCCGGGTGGATGGTCGGGGTGGCCGACAGCAAGGCCTGGGTATATGGGTGCAACGGGCGAGTGTAGATCTCTTCCTTGGGCCCCATCTCGACCGGGCGGCCCAGGTACATCACCAGCACCGTGTCGGCCACATGGCGCACTACCGCGAGGTTGTGGGAGATAAACACGTAGGCGGTGTTGAACTCCTGCTGCAAATCCATAAACAGGTTGAGCACCTGCGCCTGGATCGACACGTCGAGGGCGGAGGTCGGTTCGTCCGCCACCAGCACTTTGGGTTGCAGCATCATGGCCCGGGCCAGGGCAATCCGCTGGCGCTGACCACCGGAGAACATGTGCGGGTAGCGCTGGTAATGCTCGGGGCGCAAGCCGACCTGTTTCATCATGGCCTGAACTTTTTCGCGACGTTCGCTGGCGTTCAGTTTGGTATTGATCAACAAAGGCTCGGCCAGTTGATCACCGACTTTCTGCCGCGGGTTGAGCGAGGCATAAGGGCTCTGGAACACCATCTGCACATCTTTGCGCAGTTGCTTGCGTTCAGCCTTGTTGGCCCCGGCGACTTCTTGCCCGGCGATTTTCAGTGAGCCTGAGGAGGGCTCTTCGATCAAAGTCAGGGCGCGGGCCAGGGTGGATTTGCCACAGCCGGATTCGCCCACTACGGCCAGGGTTTTGCCGGCCTCAAGTTCAAACGATACGCCATTGAGGGCGCGCACCAGTGCATGGCCTTTGAACAGGCCGCGGGATACTTCGTAGTGACGGGTTAGGTCGCGGGCAGTAAGAACAACAGTCATTACGCCACCTCCTGATTCAAGGGGAAGAAGCAGCGCACCTGGCTGTGAGCTTTTTGCTCCAGCGCAGGACGTTGTTGGCGGCATTGTTCTTGTACGTACGGGCAGCGCGGCGACAGCAGGCAGCCCTGCGGACGGTCGTAGCGGCCCGGCACGATGCCGGGCAGGGTCGACAGGCGCGCAGCTCCCATGCTGTGCTCCGGAATCGCAGCCAGCAACGCTTCGCTATAAGGGTGCGCCGGGACGTCAAACAGCCCGGGCACATTGCCGACTTCCACGGCCTGGCCTGCATACATCACGCAGACCCGCTGGGCCGTTTCGGCCACCACGGCGAGGTCGTGGGTGATCAGTACCAGGCCCATGTTCTGCTCGCGTTGCAGGCTGAGCAGCAGGTCCATGATCTGGGCCTGAATGGTCACGTCCAGGGCGGTGGTCGGTTCGTCGGCGATCAGTAATTTAGGCTCGCCAGCAATGGCCATGGCAATGGCCACGCGCTGGCTCATGCCGCCCGACAGTTGGTGCGGGTAGGCATCCATGCGGCTGGCGGCACCCGGGATTTCGACTTTTTCCAGCAGTTCGATGGCCCTTTTGCGTGCTGCCTTGCTGGACATTTTCAGGTGCAGGCGCAGCACTTCTTCGATCTGAAAGCCCACGGTGTAGCTGGGGTTCAGAGCCGTCATCGGGTCCTGGAAGACCATGGCCATGTCTTTGCCGACCACTTGCCGACGTTGACGCGGGCTGAGGGTCAGCATGTTTTTGCCGTCGAAGGTCAGTGCATCGGCGGTGACGATGCCGGGGTGCTCGATCAGGCCCATCAGCGCCATCATGGTCACGGACTTGCCGGAGCCCGATTCGCCAACAATGGCCAGGACTTCGCCCTTATCCACAGACAGGCTCAAACCGTCGACTACCGGCACGGCTTTGGCGTCGCCAAAACGGACATTGAGATTCTTGATTTCTAACAGTGACATGGGAATCTCCTCAGGCGGCGTTCTTGAGTTTCGGGTCCAGCGCATCGCGCAAGCCGTCGCCCATCAGGTTGATTGCCAGCACGCTGAGCAAAATGGTCAAACCGGGCAGGCTGACGACCCACCACGCACGTTCGATATAGTCACGGGCCGAGGCCAGCATGGTGCCCCACTCCGGGGTAGGCGGCTGGACGCCAAGGCCCAGGAAGCCCAGGGCAGCAGCATCGAGAATCGCCGAGGAGAAACTCAAGGTGGCCTGAACGATCAGCGGTGCCATGCAGTTGGGCAGCACGGTGATAAACATCAGGCGCGGCAGGCTGGCACCGGCCAGGCGGGCAGCGGTGACGTAGTCGCGGTTCAGTTCGCCCATCACCGCAGCACGGGTCAGACGTACATAGGACGGCAGTGACACGACGGCAATGGCGATCACGGTGTTGATCAGGCCAGGGCCGAGGATGGCGACAATCGCCACGGCCAGCAGCAGGGACGGCAGGGCCAGCATGATGTCCATCAGACGCATGATGCCCGGGCCAAGGATGCGCGGGAAAAACCCGGCAAACAGGCCGAGGATCACGCCCGGGATCAGCGAAATGACCACGGACGACAAACCGATCAGCAGTGACAGGCGCGAGCCTTCGATCAGGCGCGAGAGCAGGTCGCGGCCCAGTTCGTCAGTACCGAGCAGGAACTGCCATTGGCCGCCTTCCAGCCACACCGGCGGGGTCAGCAGGAAGTCGCGGTATTGCTCGCTCGGGCTATGGGGCGCGACCCACGGGGCAAAGATCGCGCAGAACACGATGATGCTCATGAAAATCAGGCCGGCAACGGCGCCCTTGTTGCGGGAGAAAGCGTGCCAGAATTCTTTGTACGGCGATGGATAAAGCAGGCTTTGATCCACTTCGGTGGTGCTTGGTGAGGTGCTCATGGTCAGGATCTCAGCGCTGGTGACGGATGCGTGGGTTGGCAAAGCCGTAGAGGATGTCCACTACGAAGTTGACCAGAATCACCAGGCAGGCGATTAGCAGGATGCCGTTTTGCACCACGGGATAATCCCTGGCGCCGATGGCTTCGATCAGCCATTTGCCGATACCGGGCCACGAGAAGATGGTTTCGGTCAGTACGGCACCGGCCAGCAGGGTGCCGACTTGCAGGCCGACCACGGTCAGTACCGGGATCAGGGCGTTGCGCAGGCCGTGCACAAACACTACGCGGGCGGGCGACAGGCCTTTGGCGCGGGCGGTACGGATATAGTCTTCGCGCAGCACTTCGAGCATGGATGAACGAGTCATCCGCGCGATCACGGCCAGCGGAATGGTGCCCAGCACAATGGCGGGCAGGATCATATGGTGCAGCGCATCCCAGAAGGCTTCGGGCTGGTCGCTGAGCAGGGTGTCGATGAGCATGAAGCCGGTTTTCGGCTCAATGTCATACAACAGGTCGATACGCCCGGAAACCGGGGTCCAGCCCAGGCCCACGGAAAAGAACATGATCAGGATCAGGCCCCACCAGAAGATCGGCATCGAATACCCGGCAAGGGAGATGCCCATCACCCCGTGGTCAAATAATGAGCCGCGCTTGAGTGCCGCGATGACCCCGGCCAGCAGCCCGAGGATACCGGCGAAAATCAGCGCAGCGGTGGCCAGTTCGAGGGTGGCGGGAAACAGCGCGGAAAACTCGTTCCACACGCTTTCACGGGTGCGTAATGACTCGCCCAGGTCGCCGTGGGCGAGCTTGGTGACATAGTCGATGTACTGCTCATGAAGGGGCTTGTTCAGACCCAGGCGTTCCATTGCCTGTGCGTGCATTTCCGGGTCTACCCGGCGTTCACCCATCATGACTTCAACCGGGTCGCCCGGAATCATGCGAATCAGGGCGAAGGTGAGCAAGGTGATGCCAAAGAAGGTGGGTATCAACAACCCCACTCGGCGGGCAATAAAACTAAACATCGTGTGGTGTTCCTTATCAGCCGGTTAGGCAGGTCCGCCGGGGTTCAGGTAAACCCCGGCGGGTTCTTATTGTTCTACTTCACCTGGGTTGTGGCGAAGTTGTTGTTGGTCAGGGGGCTAAGGGTATAGCCCTCAACATTTTTGCGCATCGCTGTAAACAGCATAGGATGGGTTACGTTGATCCATGGTTGATCCTGATTAAAAATCAGCTGTGCCTGTTGATAGAGTTCAGCCCGTTGCGAGGGTTCAGTGATGCCGCGGGCCTTGGTAATCAGGGCTTCGAAGTCCTTATTGCACCAGCGGGCATAGTTTTCGCCGTTCTTCGCTGCTTCGCAGCTGAGTAGCGGAGTCAGGAAGTTGTCCGGGTCGCCGTTGTCACCGCCCCAGCCGGTAGAGACCAGATCATGCTCGCCACTTTTGGCGCGCTTGAGCATTTCGCCCCATTCCATGACCCGGATATCCACTTTGAGGCCGATCTTCTGCAGGTCGGACTGCAGCAATTGTGCCCCCAGCATCGGGTTGGGGTTGGTCGGGCCGCCGCCGTTGCGGGTGAAGAAAGTCAGCACCGTGCCTTCTGGCACACCGGCTTCCTTGAGCAGCGCCCGGGCCTTGTCCAGGTCACGGGGCGGGCTTTGAATGCTTGTGTTGTAGCCCAGCATGGTGGGCGGGTACGGGTTGACCGCAATCAGGGCATTGCCTTCACCGTGTACGGTATTGAGGTAGGTCTGCTTGTCGAAGGCCATGTCGATGGCTTTGCGCACCCGTACATCGCTCAGGTATTTGTGGCTGGTGTTCATGGCGATGTAGCTGGTCATCAGGGCCGCCAGTTCATCAACCTTGAGGTTGGGGTCTTTGCGGATGTTTTTGACGTCATCTGGCTTGGGGTACAGCGCGATCTGGCATTCGTTGGCCTTGAGCTTTTGCAGGCGCACGTTGCTGTCGGTGGTCACGGCAAAAATCAGGTTGTCGCTGGGTGGCTTGCCGCGGAAGTAGTCCGGGTTGGCCTTGAAGCGCACCTGGGCATCCTTGTTGTAACGCACAAAGATAAACGGGCCGGTGCCGATCGGTTTGTTGTTGAGGTCATTGGTTTTGCCGGACTTGAGCAACTGGTCGGCGTATTCGGCGGAATAGATGGAGTTGAAGGGCATGGCGATATCACGCAGAAACGGCGATTCAGCGTGATTAAGGGTGATTTTTACGGTCAGGTCGTCAACTTTTTCGACGCTTTTGAGCAGGTCTTTGAAGCCCATGCTTTCAAAGTAGGGGTAACCGACCAACGACAGTTTGTGCCACGGGTGATTCGGGTCCAGCTGGCGCTGAAAACTCCAGACCACATCGTCGGCGTTCAGGGTTCGGGTCGGTTGGAAATAATCGGTGGTGTGAAACTTTACGCCGGGGCGCAGGTAAAAAGTGTATTCAAGCCCGTCAGGGCTGATGTCCCAGCGTTCGGCCAGGGCGGGTTCGATATCGGTGCTGCCGGGGGCAAAGTCGACCAGGCGGTTGAGGATGGTTTCAGCCGACGCATCGGCCGTTACCGCGGTTGTGAATTGGACAATGTCGAACCCTTCAGGGCTGGCTTCAGTGCAGACCACCAGGTTTTTGGCGCTGACACTCACAGCGGTGCTGAGCAGTGCTACTGCCAGGGCAGTGCGTAGTGGAAGTCTTTTCAAAGCAACCCTCTCCAATTGGGTGAGCCAGCGTAATGTCTACGGCTGATTCGACGAATCAGCCGTAGACATTGGTTTGCAGCGGGGGTGTTTACAAAATGTTGAACGGAATGGTGGTCACCAGGCGGAACTCATTGATGTTGCCGTCCGACTGGTTCTTGCTGGCGCGGTGCGTGGTGTAGGTGGCACGAATCGCGGTGGCTTTCAGCGGGCCACTCTGGATTGCATAAGATGTGCCAACGCTGTACTCGTAATGGGTTTCGCCGTCCATGTTCTTCACGTCGTAGGCGGTGCCCTTGTAGTTGGTACCGTCAATGTCCCAGCCGCGAGCGTGGTAGGCGTTGAACTTCAGGCCCGGAATACCGTACTGCGCCATATTGATGCTGTAGGCCAGTTGCAGCGACTTCTCGTTCGGGCCGTTGAAGTCCGAGAGCAGGGAGTTGGCCAGGTAAATGCCGTTGGTTTCGTGCAGGTAGTCGAAGTACTCGTCGCCACTCACCTGTTGATACGACAGCGTCAGGGTGTGGGCCTGATGGGTCAGGCCGAAAGCCAGGCTGTAAGTATCGTTGTTGATATTGCCCATGGCCTTGCTGCCGGTGTCCAGGGTCTTGTAGTAGTTGAAGTTGGTGTTCAGGCCGAGCGTGGCGTTGTCGCCAAGGTTGTGTACGGCACCGAAGTAGTACTGGTTCCAGAAATCTTCGACGTGGGTTGCATACAGCGTGGTGGTCAGGCTTTTGAACGGCTGGTAGTTCAGGCCGGCAACGCTGGCGCGGTCGGTCTCAACCCCGGTGGCGCTGTATTCGCTGCGAAACTTGCTCAGGCTCTGTTCGGTACGCGGGGATACGCGGTCAAAGGAGCCGGCATCGAAGGACAGGTTGTTGAATTCTTCGCTGTGCAGGCCCACCCCTTGAAAGCTCGAAGGCAGTGCGCGGTTACCGATCACGTCGATGGTCGGGCTGCTGAAGTTCTGTCGACCCACGGTCAGCGTGGTGTTGGAGATACGTGCGCTGAGGTTGGCCAGGCCCAGTTTGCTCCACTGGCCAACGGCATCGCCGTCACTGTGGGTCAGGGTGCGGTTGTTGGGGCCGGCAATTTCCTTCTCGTCACGGTTCAGGGCAACGGCATTGTAGGCCGCGACCTGGGTGCTGAAACCGACAGTGCCTTCAGTGAACCCTGATTTGTAATCGAGGATGGTGCCCTGCACCCAGTTGATCCGGCGTGGGGTCGTTTCGCGGGTACCGTGGTCGTTGTAGGTGAAGCGATCATCGCGACGACGCAGTTCGTTGGCGTACCAGTTACGGGTCGTGCCGCCCAGGGTCTGGTCTTCGAGGAAGCCCTTGGTTTCGCTTTGGGCACTGCTGGTCTTTGCTTCAGTAGGTACAAATTCATCGGCATTGGCCATCGCGGTGAGGCTGCTGATGGACAAGGCTAACAACGCGCTGCTAGTGAGTTTCATGGTTGAGGCTCCTTTGGTTTCTATTTTTATTGCCGGTCTTTTTTTGTGCTGACTCGGCTGTTGTGAAACGATTTAAAGCATTGCAAACGTTTGCCAGCCAAACGATTGGCGAAGTTTCAGCGGGCTACTGAATAATTGGCCTGCTGCTACAGCAGTGTGGTTTGTGAGCCCTATTGTGGGAGCGAGCCTGCTCGCTCCCACAGGGAGGCAGGGGGTTAGTCCTTGAGGCTTACGCCCGAGAAGGCGTTGCGCCCGAAGGGGCTGACCTTGAATCCCTCGACCTTGGCGCTTAAAGGCTGGTTGACCGTGGAGTGCGCGATCGGGGTGATCGGCACCTGTTGCTTGAGCAACTGCTGGGCCTGTTTGTAGAGCACCGTGCGCTGGTCACGGTCGGTGACGACCTTGGCGTTCTTGACCAGGCTGTCGTACTCCTTGTTGCACCACATGGAGTAGTTGTTGCCGCCAATTGCGTCGCAGCTGTACAGGGTGCCAAGCCAGTTGTCCGGGTCACCGTTGTCACCGGTCCAGCCAATCAGGCTGATGTCGTGCTCACCATTTTTGGTGCGCTTGATGTACTCGCCCCATTCATAGCTGACGATCTTGACCTTGAGGCCGATCTTGGCCCAGTCCGACTGGAGCATTTCGGCCATCAGCTTGGCGTTCGGGTTGTATGGACGCTGCACGGGCATGGCCCACAGGGTGATTTCAGTGCCTTCCTTGACGCCCGCGGCCTTGAGCAACTCTTTGGCTTTTTCCGGGTTGTAGGGAGCGTCAGTGATGGTTTCGTCGTAGGACCATTGCGTTGGCGGCATGGCGTTGACCGCTTTCTGGCCTGCGCCCTGGTACACCGCCTTGAGGATTTCGTCCTTGTTGACGGCCATATCCAGCGCCTGACGCACCTGCAGTTGGTCAAACGGCTTGTGCTGCACGTTATAGGCGATGTACCCGAGGTTGAAGCCGGGCTTTTCTATAACCTGTATTTTCGGGTCGGCTTTAAGGCCCGCGACATCCGCAGGGCGCGGGTTGAGCGATACCTGGCACTCGTTTTTGCGCAGCTTCTGCATGCGCGCCGAGGCGTCGACACTGATGGAGAAGATCAGGTTGGCCAGTTTGACCTGGCTTGGGTCCCAGTAGTCCTTGTTGGCGGCGTAGCGGATGTTGGAGTCTTTTTGATAACGCTGGAATACGTACGGGCCGGTGCCAACGGGCTTCTGGTTGATATCGCTGGGTTTGCCGGACTTGAGCAACTGGTCGGCGTACTCGGCCGACAGGATCGCGGCGAAGCTCATGGCCAGGTTCTGGATAAAGGCGGCGTCTACCGAGTTGAGCTTCATGACCACGGTCATGGGGTCTGTTTTTTCGACGCTGGCGATGTTCTTGTCCAGGCTCATCCCGGTGAAGTACGGGAACTCGGTCGGGTAGGCCTTACGGAACGGATGCTCGGGGTTGAGCATGCGGTTGAAGGTGAAGAGCACGTCATCGGCGTTGAAATTTCGGGTCGGGGTAAACCATTTGGTGGTGTGGAACTTGACCCCGTCGCGCAGATGGAAAGTGTAGGTCAGGCCGTCCTCGGAAATATCCCAGCTTGTGGCCAGGGCCGGTCCAGCTGCGGTGCCGCCTTTTTCAAATTCAGCGAGGCGGTTGTAGATCGGTTCGGCCGCATCGTTGTCGGTAGCGGTTGTGTATTGCGCGGTATCAAAACCGGCCGGGCTGCCTTCGGAGCAAAATACCAGGCTGTTGGCGGCACTGGCGAACGGGCTGCCGGCCAGTACACCGGTGCTGATGAGTACAGATAAAACCAGAGGGTTGCGCATGGCGATCCCTATCCTTCTTGTTGTTTTTGAGTCCCGAGCGCGCCTTGATCAAAGGCGTACGCTTCAGGGCGTCGATTTCATCAGCTGCAGTACCGCAACCAGCGCAATAGACTGGCTGTACTTCGACGTTAGGACGTCGACGCGCAGCAGTAAATGCATCGGGTCTGACAATCTTGTAGGAATTGCCCCGGTGTCCAATAGCTCCTGATGTAGTCAGAAGTAGCTATAGGCTGTAGGTGACTTCCACCGTCCTGGTAGATAAGTGAATGCGACCTTGTAGCCGCATTCACCGGTCCTTTTTACTTGCTGATGCTCACCCCGTAGAAGGAGTTCAAGCCGAACGGGCTGATCTTGAAGTCCTCGACGTTTTTGCGCATGGGTTGATACACCGTCGAGTGTGCGATAGGTGTCATCGGAACCTGGCTTTTGAGTCGTTGCTGCGCCTGTTGGTACAGTTTTGTGCGCTCGGCAATATCGGTGGTGGCTTTCGCGGCTTTTACCAGCTTGTCGAACTCGGGGTCGCACCACTTGGAGAAGTTGTTGCCTTCCAGCGAGTCGCAGCCAAACAGGGTGCCGAGCCAGTTGTCCGGGTCACCGTTGTCGCCGCTCCAGCCGATCAGCATCGCGCCGTTTTCACCGCCTTTGGAGCGTTTGATGTACTCGCCCCATTCGTAGCTCATGATCTTGGCCTTGATGCCGATTTTGCTCCAGTCAGACTGCAGCATTTCCGCCATCAGCCTGGCATTGGGGTTGTACGGGCGTTGTACCGGCATGGCCCACAGCACAATCTCGGTGCCTGGCTTGACGCCAGCTTCCTTGAGCAGTGCCTTGGCTTTTTCCGGGTCGAAAGGTACGTCCTTGATGCTGGTGTCATAAGACCATTGGGTCGGCGGCATGGCGCCAACGGCCAGTTGGCCTGCACCCTGATACACCGAGTCGATGATTTGCTGCTTGTTCACCGACATGTCCAGGGCCTGACGGACCTTGAGTTGGGACATCGGGTTTGGCTCGGTGCTGCCCTTGATCTTGTCCATCACGTTGTAGGCGATGTAACCGAGGTTGAAGCCTGCCTGGTGTGGCATCTTCAGGTTTGGATCTTCACCGAGGGCCTTGAGGTCTGCCGGGCGCGGGAAGAGGGTGACCTGGCACTCGTTCTTCTTGAGCTTCTGCACGCGCACCGACGGGTCGGTGGTGATGGCGAAGATCAGGTTGTCGATCTTGACGTCTTCAGGCTTCCAGTAGTCCTTGTTGCCGGTGTAGCGGATGTTCGAGTCTTTTTGGTAACTCTTGAACACAAACGGGCCAGTACCGATCGGTTTCTGGTTGATATCGGCAGGCTTGCCTTCCTTGAGCAGCTTGTCGGCGTACTCGGCGGACTGGATGGAGGCAAAGTGCATCGCCATGTTCTGGATAAACGCGGCATCCACTGTGTTCAGGGTGAACCTGACGGTCTTGTCATCGATCTTTTCCACCTTGGCGATGTTTTTATCCATGCCCATGTCGGTGAAATAAGGGAATTCAGTGGGGTAGGCCTTACGGAACGGCATGTCCTTGTCGAGCATGCGGTTGAACGTAAAGAGCACGTCGTCGGCGTTGAACTCGCGGGTTGGCTTGAAGTACGGCGTGGTGTGGAACTTGACGCCATCACGCAGGTGGAAGGTCCACGTCAGGTTGTCTGGCGAGACATCCCAGCTGGTGGCCAGGCCCGGCTCAACGGCGGTGCCGCCACGTTCGAACTGGCTCAAACGGTTAAAGATGGTTTCGGCCGACGCGTCAAAGTCAGTACCGGTGGTGTACTGACCCGGGTCAAAACCAGCCGGGCTGCCTTCAGAGCAAAACACCAGGTTGGAAGCCGCGTGGGCGAAAGGTGCACTTGCCAGCAGGCTGGCGCCTACTAAAAACGGAATGACCGCGTGTTTGAACATGGTGGCCTCATGATTTTTGTCATTTTTGGTTTGAGGGCGACCTTGTGAGTCGACCCGGCGATACTTATGCACAGCCCATACCCAATGCAATATGTGTAAGCGGATGTAGTTTGAAAACGTGGAACGATCGTACAGGAATGTCGCTTTTATGTAACTTTTCTCGCATTTGATCGTTTGCGTCACGCTTTTTGACTCATTTGCTTACGTGTTTTGGAGTCTTGGGGCAGCTTTCTGCACTGTTTTAGGACAGTGCTGTTACTTATCTAGACTCTTGCCTTAGAAGTATGTAGGTCGCCGCTGACAACGCATGTAAGAGATAGCCTTTTAATATTAGGACGATCCGTAGGATATTTCCTGTAGGCATAAAAAAACCCCTGAAACAGGTTTGTTTCAGGGGTTTGCAGAATGTGTCGATGTTTATTGCATTTGTACTTCAATCACACCGTCGGCGCTCATGCTGACTTCGCTGGTGCCGGCTTCGACTTCTGGCGTCGGTGCCGAGTCCATCGCGGGTGCGGCGGCTTTCATCATCATCGCACTGCGCATGTAGGGTTGCGGGTAACCGTTGTTGTTGAGGTTCAGGTTTACGATTTTGTAACCCTTGCCGCCCAAGGCGTCGGTGGCCAGTTGGGCACGGGCTTTGAAAGCGTTGACGGCATCTTTGAGCAGCGCGTCTTCGCTAGCCTTGCGGGTGGCATTGGCGACGGTGAACTGCATGCTGTCCATTTTCAGGGTTTGCATCAGGTCGCCGGTGAGCTTGGACAGCGCGGCGAAGTCGGTGCTTTCCAGGCGCAGTTCAGCGCGTTCACGCCAGCCGGTGATCTTCTGGGTTTTGTTGTCGTAAATCGGGTAGCTGTTGCGATTACCCTGGCGCAAGGTCACTTCCTTGACGGACTTGGCCTGACCAAGGGCCTTGTTCATCGTCGTGGTGATTTCGGCGGCCAGCTTGGCTGCGTCAGTGTTTTGCGCTTCGGTATAGAGCGTCACGATCATCAGATCCCGGGGCACCTGCTGGCTGGCTTCGGCGCGCAGGGAGATCTGATTGTAATGAATGTCGTCTGCCAGTGCGGGCAGGCTGGCAAGCGCGCCGATGCTCAGGGTCAAAAGGGCAGCGGTGCGTTGGAAATTGGACATGGAAGCTCCTTGAATGAGGACAGCAAGACCTATAAGACTGTAGTTAGTGGCCATCAGTTCGCCCAGTTACATTTTCACTACATTTGATCGGGCTCCCACAAGGCATGAGCCCTTGGAGGGCTGGTAGCCGCTCTTTCACAAAATACACTGTGGCTGTTTGCCGCACTTCTGCCTGTGGGGCCGCCTGCTTGGTTATACTCCCGGTGATCCGCCTGGAGCGCTCATCAGGAGAGCTCATGCTCGCCCCCGTTCAGTTACTGTCCGCAACTCGCCAGAACCTCTGGCGTCTTACGTTTATCCGCATGTTGGTGCTGGCTGCGCAAGCAGGCTCAGTGGGCTTTGCCTATCTGTTTGACCTGTTGCCGTTGCCCTGGTTTCAGTTGAGCATCACCCTTGGCTTTTCCATGCTGTTGTGCGCGTTTACCGCGATCCGGTTGCGCACCACATGGCCGGTGACCGAACTGGAATATGCCCTGCAACTGGCCTGCGACCTGTTTATCCACAGCGCCTTGCTGTACTTCTCCGGTGGTTCGGCCAACCCGTTCGTCTCGTATTATCTGGTGCCGCTGACCATCGCCGCGGTAACCCTGCCATGGCGCTATTCCCTGGTGTTGACCGGCATTGCGCTGGCGCTTTACACCTTGTTGTTGTCGCAGTCGTTCCCGATAGACACAGTGCCGTTCTTCCGTGAAAAGCTGCAAATTTACGGGATGTGGCTGAGTTTTGCCCTGTCTGCGGCAGTGATTACGTTTTTTGCGGCCAAGATGGGTGAAGAGCTGCGTCGTCAGGAAGAACTGCGCGCCCTGCGCCGTGAAGAGGGCCTGCGTGACCAGCAATTGCTGGCCGTGGCTACTCAGGCTGCCGGTGCTGCCCATGAACTGGGCACGCCGCTGTCGACCATGAGCGTATTGCTTAAAGAAATGCGCCGCGATCACCAGGATCCGCAATTGCAGGATGACCTGAGTGTGCTGCAGGATCAGGTCAAGCTGTGCAAGGAGACCCTGCAGCAACTGGTGCGCGCCGCCGAGGCCAACCGCCGCCTGGCGATCGAAGTGCAGGACGTCACCCAGTGGCTGGATGAAGCCCTGAACCGCTGGCACCTGATGCGCCCTGAAGCCACTTACCGCTTCCAGTGCCTGGGCCACGCCCCGGTACCGCGTCTGGCGCCGCCGCCGGACTTGACCCAGGCGCTGCTCAATCTGCTCAACAATGCCGCCGATGCCTGCCCTGAAGGGCTGGAAGTGACGGTGGACTGGGATGCAGTTGATCTGACCATCAGTATCCGTGACCACGGTCCGGGTGTACCGTTGGCCATCGCCGAGCAAATCGGCAAACCCTTTTTTACTACCAAGGGCAAAGGCTTCGGTCTGGGCCTATTCTTGAGCAAAGCCAGCGTGACCCGCGCTGGCGGCTCGGTAAAACTCTACAGTCATGAGGATGGCGGAACGCTCACTGAGCTGCGCCTGCCACGTGTCGCCCGAGGAAATGAAAATGAGTGAAGAAATTCAGGTCGAAGGCGAAGAGCTGCCGCATTTGTTGTTGGTAGATGACGACGCCACCTTTACCCGTGTCATGGCGCGCGCCATGAGTCGCCGCGGTTTTCGCGTCAGCACCGCGGGTTCCGCTGAAGAAGGGCTGATCCTGGCCCAGCAGGACTTGCCCGATTACGCGGCGCTGGACCTGAAAATGGACGGTGACTCAGGTCTGGTGCTGCTGCCCAAGCTGCTGGAACTTGACCCTGAAATGCGCGTGGTGATCCTCACCGGTTATTCGAGCATCGCCACAGCTGTCGAAGCGATCAAGCGCGGCGCCTGCAACTACCTGTGCAAACCGGCGGATGCCGATGATGTGCTCGCTGCCTTGCTGTCCCAGCACGCTGACCTTGAAACACTGGTGCCGGACAACCCGATGTCGGTTGACCGCTTGCAGTGGGAGCATATCCAGCGCGTGCTGGGTGAGCATGAAGGCAATATCTCGGCCACTGCCCGTGCCCTGGGCATGCACCGCCGTACCTTGCAGCGCAAACTGCAGAAGCGTCCGGTACGACGCTGAACGGGAGCTGTAGGCCATTGCATTGCGCCTTGCATGTAAACGCCGACAGCTTCTAACCTGTAACAAGACGTGTCCTAACGTTATGAGGCCGGTCGTCCTGACCGGCTTGCAGGTTGCTCTTTACTCCAAAACGAGCCTGAACGATGAATCAGAACGCTGAGCCCTCTGTGGTGAATGATGCTGTGCGTGGGGATTTCATACCTCGGGTCTGGGGCCTTATAACCCCCTACTGGCGCAGTGAAGAGCGTGCCAGGGCGTGGTTGTTGCTGATTGCAGTGATTGCCTTGTCGCTGGTCAGCGTGGGTATCTCGGTGTGGATCAATCACTGGTACAAAGACTTCTATAACGCTCTGGAAAAGAAGGACAGCGCAGCCTTCTGGAGCCTGATCGGCTACTTCGGGCTCATTGCTGCGGCGGGTATTGTCGGCGCGGTATACAGGCTTTACCTGACTCAGATGCTGACCATTCGCTGGCGCCGTTGGCTGACCGAGCAGCACTTTGCGCGCTGGCTGGCGCACAAAAACTACTATCAGCTGGAACAGGGCAGTTACACCGACAACCCTGACCAGCGCATCAGTGAGGACATCAACTCGTTCACCGACAACACCCTTACCCTCGGCCTGGGCCTGATCCGCACGCTGGTCAGTCTGGTGTCGTTTTCGGTAATTTTGTGGGGCGTTTCCGGCAGTATCGAAGTGTTTGGTATCACCATTCCCGGCTATATGTTCTGGTGTGCGTTGCTGTATGCCGCAGTCGGCAGCTGGCTGGCGCACTTGATCGGGCGGCGCCTGATTGGCTTGAGCAATCAGCAGCAGCGTTTCGAAGCCGACCTGCGTTTTTCCATGGTGCGGGTACGGGAAAATGCCGAAAGCATTGCCTTGTATAACGGCGAGTCCAATGAACATGAGCGGCTGAGCTCGCGCTTCAATAAGGTCTGGAAGAACTTCTGGACGCAAATGAAGGTGCAAAAACGCCTGACGTTTTTCACCGCCGGTTATTCGCAGATCGCCATTATCTTTCCGTTTATCGTGGCGGCGCCGCGCTACTTTGCGGGCAAGATCGAGTTGGGCGAGCTGATGCAAATCAACTCGGCATTCAGCAATGTGCAGGAGAACTTCAGCTGGTTTATCGATGCCTACGTCACCCTCGCGGCATGGCGCGCCACCAGTGATCGTTTGCTGAGCTTCCGTCAGGCCATGACCGACAACGAGCTGCGCCGGCCCGCGATTGATGTACGAAGTCAGGGCGAGGCTTTACAGATCGACGACCTGAGCCTGGACCTGGCCGATGGCCGCCCGCTGCTGCATAACGCCAATTTGCAGGTACAGGGCGGTGAGCGCGTGATGCTCAGCGGTCGTTCCGGCAGCGGTAAAAGTACCTTGCTGCGCGCCATGGGCGGGCTTTGGCCGCAAGGGGGCGGAGCCATTCGCCTACCTCAGGAGCGCGCTCTGTTTTTGCCGCAAAAACCCTACTTGCCCATAGGCACCTTGCGTGATGCCTTGAGTTATCCACAGACTGGCGACAGCTATCCACCTGAGCGCTATGAGCAAGTGTTGTGCACCTGCCGGCTGGAGCATCTTGTCCCCAAACTCGATGAAAGCAATCACTGGCAACGCCTGCTGTCGGGGGGCGAGCAGCAGCGGCTGGCCTTTGCCCGTGCGCTGTTGTATCGCCCGCACTGGCTGTATATGGACGAGTCGACATCGGCCATGGATGAGGAGGACGAAGCCATGGTGCATCAGGCCCTGATCGATCAGTTGCCGGGGTTGAGCATGGTTAGCGTGGGCCATCGCAGCAGCCTTGCGCGCTTCCATCCGCGGCATGTGCGGATTGTCGAGGGGCAACTGGTTACGCAGTAGGAGAGGCGCGCAAGCATCATGCTAGAGTGCTGCTTCCCGCTTTCTGGAACCTGACATGAGCCTTCTATTTCGCAGTGCAGCGCTGAGCCTGCTGCTGGCCAGCCTGCCTCTGGCGGCGGCACCTGTAGCAACACCGCTGTTGCACGGGCAATTTCTGCCTGCCGATGATCTGCAAGTGCGCAGCGAAGTGCCTGAGCAGCAGCAGTTGATGCTGGTGACCTCGTATTCAGTGGTGGTGGGCAGCCAGCGCCAGTCCAATCAGCAGCCGATTCCGGTGACTTCGCCGCTGTTGGTACGTTTGAAGGGCAAACCGATGAGCCAGGGTGCAACTGTGCGCCAGGTGCTGATTACCTTTGATGGCGAAAGCAAAAGCCTGAAAAAGCCCGCGTTCGACAGCAAGACCCGAACCCTGAGCCTTTACTACCCGCTGAGCCAATACCGCGTGGTGATTGACCTGCTGCGTAACGACACACTCTATGTGCAGTTTTTGACCTATGCCAACGGCCATATTTGGGCCGACTTGCACACCGGTAGCGTGCGCGCACGTTGAGCCTTGGGTAAACTGCCGGTCCCGTGAAGTATCAGCAGGCTGGAGCCGGACATGCGTAAAGACAAGAAGCAGTTGATTGGTGACGAGATCGGCGACGAGCAGGTCAAATTGTTCCTGGACTTTGAACCGGTGGACGCCACTTCGCCGTCGCTGCACAAACTGATCAAGGCCTATCGTGGCCTGCGTATCGATGACTTTGAGCGTTTTCTGACCTTCTTCAAGGAAGCCGGCTTTGACCTTGATGGCAAGGACGAACAGGGCCAGACGTTTGTCGAGATCATCAAAGATCAGCGCAACGCTGAGGAATACATCGAGCTGATCGAAAAAGCCCGCGTCTGATTCCAATGCTGTTCACTTAAGCGATTGTTGCCTCTGTGGGAGCGGGCTTGCTCGCGATGGTCGTTAACGATGACGCGTATTTACTGAGTAAATGCGGCGCTCTGAAGACCATCGCGAGCAAGCCCGCTCCCACATTTGAGTAGCGTTGCTCTTAAGTGAACAACATTGCGCGTCTGATTCTTCCTTTTTGGCGCCCTTTCGGGCGCTGAAATTCTGTGTTTCCTGATGTTTGTAGTCGCTGCCGAAGGAACGAGGCTGCGATTACAGGTTTCATTCTGTTTTTAGAGACAGCCCCTACAAATACTGAGCTTTTTGCCTCGGGGCGTTTTTGTGTGGGCGATCAATACTCAAGAGTGCTTGCTAGGTACTCATCAGGACGATGAGTTAACTCCCACTGGAATGGAATCAAATAATGAATCCCATCATCAGTTTTGCTGTCGGGCTTGGGTTGAGTGTTGTGGGCTGTGCTGTGCTGGCAGCCGATGAGGTGCTGGAGGTCGAGATCTTTAATGCAACTGCCTGGGCGATTACCCCGGATAGCGACTTCTCATGGCTGGCAAATCCCGGAAATGCGGGGCACGATTTTATAGTCGAACCACGTACCAGCCAGGAGCTGCTGTATTACCCGCCCGTGTCGAGGGGTACTGAAGTGTTTACCTACCGCCAGGGCGAGCAGGCCTGTCACTTCGGTTTCGGGCATCTCACGCCGGGCACCGCCAACTTCAATCGCTGGGCTCAGGCCAAGTCGATCGGGGTCGTGCCCATTGCCTGTGCTGCCGAGTTGGTTGCGGTGGCCGACGATGACGAGTTTGTGCGCAATGGCGGCACACGGGTGCTGTTTACCATGGGCTAAAGCGCTGCCCGCGGTTACAAAAAAGCCCCTGCTCTAAAAAAGTGCAGGGGCTTTTTGTTGTGCGTCATTTTGTGGCGCAGGTGTTACGCGATGCTGGTGTTGGCGCTCTGTGGCTCAACCAGTTCCAGCAACTCGGAGTTGCGGGTGCTGATTTCGCGGTACAGCTCGGCGTCGGTCTCGAGGACTTTTTCCCGTGCCGGGAAGATTTCCTTGAGCTTGGCCGCCCATTCGCCAGTCGCTTTCTCTGCGAAGCAGCGTTCGATCAGGTCCAGCATGATCGAAACCGTTACCGAAGCACCCGGTGATGCGCCCAGCAGAGCGGCCAACGAACCGTCCTTGGCCGCAACCAGTTCGGTACCGAACTGCAACACGCCGCCTTTTTTAGGGTCTTTCTTGATGATCTGTACCCGTTGCCCGGCAATCTCAAGACGCCAGTCTTCGGCCTTGGCCTGCGGGTAGAAGCGACGCAGGGAATCCAGGCGCTGCTCCATCGACTGACGCACTTCGCTGACCAGGTACTTGGTCAGGTCCATGTTGTCGCGGGCAACGGCGAGCATTGGCCCGATATTGCCCAGTCGGATCGACATCGGCAGGTCAAGGAACGAACCGTGCTTGAGGAACTTGGTAGTGAAGCCGGCATAAGGTCCGAACAGCAGGGACTTTTTGCCATCTACGACGCGGGTATCCAGGTGTGGTACCGACATTGGCGGCGAGCCAACGGCAGCCTGGCTGTACACCTTGGCCTGGTGCAGCTTGACCACTTCCGGATTGTCGCAACGCAGCCACTGGCCGCTAACCGGGAAGCCACCGTAGCCCTTGCTTTCTTCGATGCCCGAAGCCTGCAGCAGCGGCAAGGCCGCGCCACCTGCGCCGAGGAATACGAACTTGGCATCAACATGGCGAGTGTTGCCACTGTTGGTGTCCTTGATGCTCACTGTCCAACCGCTGCCATTGCGCTTGAGGCCAGTGACTTTTTTGCTGTATTTGATCTGGGTGTCCGGTGCGCTGCCCAGATGCTTGAGCAGTTGCTGGGTCAGGGCGCCGAAGTTGACGTCGGTACCCTGCAGCACGCGGGTGGCCGAGATAAGCTGGTCCGCAGGGCGGCCCGGCATCATCAGGGGCATCCACTCGGTCATCTTGGCCTTGTCTTCGGTGTATTCCATATCGGCAAACGCATGGTGCTTGCTCAGCACTTCAAAACGTTTTTTCAGGAAGGACACGCCTTTTTCGCCTTCAACGTAGCTCAGGTGAGGAACCGGGCTGATAAAGGACTTGCATGAACCGAAGGTGCCTTTCTGTGCCAGATAGGCCCAAAACTGCTTCGATACTTCGAACTGGGCATTGATATGCACAGCCTTTTTGATGTCGATCGAACCATCAGCCGCTTGCGGCGTGTAGTTCAATTCACAAAGGCCAGCGTGACCGGTGCCGGCGTTGTTCCACGGGTTGGAACTCTCCGCAGCACCTGAGTCCATCTGCTCAACTACTTCCAGCTTAATGCCGGGGTCGAGCTCTTTGAGCAGTACGGCGAGGGTGGCACTCATGATGCCCGCTCCAACCAGTACTACGTCGACTGCTTCGTTATGCGCCATTAACGCGTCTCCAAAATCTACGGCACCAAATTGACGGCATAGCTGCCAGGTGTTCCGGGGCGTGGTTCTGATAAGCCCAGGGCCACTCGTGGCCAGGATCGCCATGTCCGATTCTTCGCAATTTCTTGCAACTTTAGCGCACGCCCAGACCGGGCCTTCGAGGTACGTATGAACGCATTTCAGTACCTTGGAGGCAATTCGACTTAAGGTCTAGAGCGTCCGTTTGTGCAACCAAATCCGTAAGCGGACAGGCTTCAGTCTTGTGCTGTGGAGCCGACTTCGATCCTGCTTGGTGAAGCAATTTCAGACGCTAATGGTGCATGTTCAGACGCAAAACTTTTCATTTGCTCGCCACACTCTTGTGAAGTTGTGAAACCCGTTTTTTTTCACGCTCTCTTGAAGACGTGAACCTCAAAAAAGGGCTGCCGCAAGCTGGGCACCGAACCAGGGGCCGAGCGTTATGACAGCTCTGGCAGACCATGCAGAAAGTGGGGATTACGCAATGAAATTCAAGTGCGCCAGCTTCACATGATCTGTGTGGGCGGCTCTCTGTGGGCGGTTTGGGGGTGCCAATACAAGCGCATTAGCGATGCTGCGGGGCCCGATCAGGAGACGTCCTTATAATCGGGGGGAGATTGTAGCGAAGAAACGTGGGCAATTGATCCTGTTAAATGACTTTTATTGGTGCGCCGATCAGAGGCCCAGCAACAGTTGCGCCGACGAACGCCGTGCGGGCGAGGCAATACGGGCGTTGGCGGGTAGCACCTGGTGCAACCAGTTAAGGCGGATTTCTTCTATTTCGACCCAATTGTCGCCGACCGGCGGATGTTTGCATTGCTTGAACGCCTGGCAACGGCCCGTTGAATCAAGGCGGGCGAAGCAGCGCTGGGGGCGATTCAAACCAAACAGCGATAAGAGCATGTTCATGGTGGCACCTGTTGAGTCAGTCAGTGCGACTATGCCCTGTGGAGGTGACATCAGGATGTACTGGCGATGACAGGGGGGTGACAGCAAGCAGCTAGTTCGCAGGCGCCCGGCACCCTATACTGACGGCCTGTTTTACCCAGTCCTGGAGAGATAAGCATGTTGCAACGCCTGTTGTTCGGTTTGATTACTGTGACCAGTTTGACCCTGGTCGGCTGCGCCCACAGCCCGCAACAACTCAGCCCGCAACCCAAGCTGACCACCCAGCTTGCGCCAGTGGGTCGTGGCCAGCCTGTTGTGGTGCGAGTGGTGGACGGTCGTCCTTCGCCAACCCTGGGCACCCGTGGTGGCATGTACCCTGAAACCAGCGCGATCAGCGTCAGCAGTGCCGACCTGATCCCCAAGCTGCAAGCCCAGGCTGAAGCGGCCGTGCGTTTGCTGGGTTACACGCCCACCGCCAATGCAATGAATGCACCCACCCTGACCGTGACCCTGGCCGAGCTGAAGTACCAGTCGCCCAAGGACACCATGTACGTGACCGAGGCCACCATTGGCGCGACCTTCCGCTCTGACGTGAAGAACGGCGGCCGTACTTACAGCGGCCGTTATGGTGCATCCCTGGATCAGCGCTTCGGCATGGCGCCGAACCAGGAAACCAACACCAAGCTGGTCAGCGATGTGCTCAGTGACGCACTGACCCGTGTGTTCAAGGACCCGACCATCGGTCGTTTGCTCGGCGAGTAAGCCCGGCAAAAACAAAAAAGCCCGAACTCAATGAGTTCGGGCTTTTTTGTGTGTGGGCACTTCAGGCTGCTTCGGCATACAGCTCAAGGCGGCTGACCCCGGTGAACAAATCGGTTTCGGGCAAGTCGGCATGGGCGTGGCCGCTCAGGGCGCAGTAAACCAGCCAGTGGCGGTCCTGAACGTTAAAGGCCAAACCCTCGATCAGCGCCTGCTGTTCGTCGCTGGGGGCGATCAGATAAAGGCGGTCCTGGTTTTCTGCGTGCAGCATGACAAGCTCCGTGTCGGTGTCGAGGGGCCACAGAGTGGCCTCTCTACATGACGATACGGTGACACTGCAATTTAACCATTCAACTGATGTGGGGGCTTTTGTGGGAGCGGGCTTGCTCGCGATGCAAGCGACGCGATTGGCCTGAAGACCGCGTTGATGCCATCGCGAGCAAGCCCGCTCCCACAAGATTGGGGTGAGGTTACAGGGGCAGCCCCGCCTTGATCCGGTACTGGTTGCGCACCGGCATCGCATATTGCAGCACCAGATACGGACGGTGCTCGGCAGGGCAGGCGTCCAGGCGGCGTTGCCATTCCTGTTGGGCCTTGGCCAGTTCTTCGCTAGCGAATACTTCAGCGGCGGTTGGTACTTGCAGCTCGGGCTCGGCGTCGCTCCACTGCGCATACGCCAGGTAATGCGCCGGGAACAGGCGATAGCCACTGAGGATATGCCGATCCATTTCCGCGGCCAGCAACTTGCTGTCTTCGAAAGGCCGGGTAATCGGCGCGGCAAAGTTCACATGCACGCGGCCTTTGTAGCCGGTAATGCCGTTGGCGATGCTGGTGTCGTCTTCGCCCGGGGCCTTGCTGTAGGTGCCCGTGGTGGCGCGGATATACAGCTCGCGGGCCTTGGCCTGGTCACAGGGGTCGTATTCGTAGCTGATCGATACCGGGGTCAGGTTCAGCGACTGAATGACCTCGGCAAACGGCTCGTCTTTACGGCTCATATGAAACATTTTCAGGATGGCCGAGTCGGTACGGTCATCACCGTCCTTGGCCCGGCCTTCAGCCTGGGCGATCCAGATCGACTGGCAGTCGTTGCGGATCGAGTGGTTTATATAGGCCGACAACAGTTGATAAGCGGCGAGCTTTTCACGGCGCCCGGTGATTGAGCGGTGGACGATAAAGCTCTTGTTCAGGCGCATCAGATCGCTGACAAAAGGCTTTTGCAGCAGGTTGTCGCCAATGGCGATGCGCGGCGTAGGCAGGCCCGCGTGGTACACCGCATAGTTGACGAAAGCCGGGTCCATTACGATATCGCGGTGGTTGGCCAGAAACAGGTAAGCGCTGCCGGACTTGAGCTGCTCAACGCCGGTATAGGTCACGCCGTCGGTGGCATGCTCGATGGTGCGGTCGACATACACCTCGACCTTGTCCTGCAAGGATGCAACCGAATTGACGCTGGCGAACTCTTTTCGCAGGCGATGGGCTATAAGTGGTTTTAACAGCCAGCCGAAAGCGCCTGCCAGGCGCGGGAAGCGAAAGTGGGTCAGGATATCTAGAAACGCCTTGTCGCTGAGCAGCCGGGCCAGCACTGCTGGGACTTCGGCGTCGTCGTAAGGTCGGATGGTATCGAATTGGCCCATCATGCTCTCTTGTTGGAAACGGCTAGGGTTGGTACGCAGGGCAACAATTAGCCCTGCTAATAGATGGGCGATTATACGCACAAGTCACTCTGGAGACCGCGATGCTTGAAACTGAACGCTATGAATGCCCCTATTGTGGCGAGCCGGCAGAAGCGGTACTCGACCTTTCAGGGGGCGATCAAAGCTACATTGAAGATTGCCCGGTGTGTTGCCGTCCGATCCTTTTCCATCTTCAGACCGATGGTCATGAATGGATGCTCGATGTGCATACCGAAAATGAGTAGTGGGACAAGGCCATGCAACGCATCTACGAGCCGGAAAACCTGATGGAAGCCGAGCTGTTGCTGGGCATGCTTGCCAGTGAAGGCATCGATGCGATCCTGCTGGGGCGTGACTTGATCGGCGGCACGGGGGAGCTGCCGGCATTGGGGTTGCTGGGGTTGGCGGTTGCCGATGATCAGGCGTGCCGCGCACGGGAGTTGATCGATGGGTACAATGCCGCCTCGCCGGTAGCCGGGGATGAGCCCGACAGTTTTCCTGATGTGCTGATCTGCTGAAACCAGCGCCAGTTTTTTTACTGCTATATAGAAAAGAGTTGTGCTGCCCCATGTGTGGACGTTTTGCCCTGTTTCGTTGGAACCCCGCGTTTGCAGCCTTGCCGGGGTTTCCGGCGGATCAGCAGGCCCAGTGGAATATCTCGCCCAATGACTCGGTATTGATCCTGCGTGCCGGTGCCGAACCTGGCCAGCGTGAGCTGGCGCGGGCGCGCTGGGGCCTGACCCCGGCCTGGCTGACCGATCTGTCGCGTACCCCGGCCCATGCCCGGGCAGAGACCGTTGCCGAGCAACCGATGTTTCGCGATGCCTTGCGCGAGCGGCGCTGCCTGATCCCGGCCAACGGTTTTTATGAATGGCGCGGCACTACTCGCAAGCGCCCCTATTGGCTGACGCCGGGGGAGGGCTCTTCACTGTTTTTTGCTGGTATTTGGGAGGCTTACCCTGTCGAAGGGCATGTCTGGCTAAGCACGGCGGTGATTACCCAGGCTGCCGCCAGTCAGCGCCGCCCATTGATTCTGGATGAGGCGGGCCAGCAGGCCTGGCTTGACCCCCAAACCCCGCTGCATGTGCTGCAGGCACTGCTTGCCAGCCAGCAGATGCCGTTGCGCGAACGTCCTTTGGCCAATCTGGTCAATGATCCCAAGCTCAATGCGCCCGAGTGCCTGACGCCGGGTTGAGATACGATGCGTAACATCTTTATGGAGAGCTTTGATGGGTAAGTTAGCGGTAGTGTGCGCCGTGGGCGCCGGGTTGTTGCTGGGCGGATGTCAGGCGGTGAACACCACCAGCGGCGGGGCCGTGGGTGTTGAGCGCAAGCAGTACATGTTCAGCATGCTGTCGAGCCAGCAGGTTGACCAGATGTACGCGCAGTCGTATCAGCAGACCGTCAGCGAGGCGAGCACCAAGGGTGTTCTGGACAAGACCAGTGCTAATGCCAAGCGTCTTCAGGTAATCGCCAACCGACTGATTGCCCAGGCCCCGGTCCTTCGTCCGGATTCCGCGCAATGGAACTGGGAAGTCAATCTGATCAAGAGTGACGAACTCAACGCCAATTGCGGTCCGGGTGGCAAGATCATCTTTTACAGCGGGATAATCGATCAGCTGAAGCTCAGTGATGATGAAATTGCCGCGATCATGGGCCATGAAATTGCCCACGCCTTGCGTGAGCACGGGCGTGAAGGGATGTCCAAGGCCTATGGCATTGAAATCGCCAAGCAGGGTGCTGGCGCCTTGTTGGGATTAGGGCAGGATAGCCTGGCGCTGGCCGATACGGTGGTGAACTACAGCCTGACCTTGCCCAACAGTCGCAGCAATGAAAACGAAGCTGACTTGATTGGCCTGGAGCTGGCAGCGCGTGCGGGTTACAACCCGAATGCGGCGATCACCCTGTGGCAGAAAATGGCTCAGCAATCCCAGAATGCACCGCCTGAATTCATGAGCACCCACCCGGCCTCCAGCAGCCGGATTGCCTCCCTGCAAGCGGCTATTCCGAAGGTGATGCCGCTGTATCAGCAGGCGCCGAAAACCTGACGGCTATTCATGCCTCCTGTGGAAGCCGGGCAAGCCAGCTCCCACAGGGATCGGGTTGGCTTGTTACTACACCCAGCCGCTGATCACCATCGCCTTGTACACAGCCACCACGGCCAGTACCACAAACGCGGTAGCTGCCAAACGGCGGATCAGGGTCAAAGGCAGTTTGTCAGCGGCAAAGTTGCCCGCCAGTACCACCGGCACGTTGGCAATCAGCATGCCCAGGGTGGTACCGATAATCACCAGCCACAGGTCCGGGTATTGCGCGGCGAGCATGACGGTCGCGACCTGGGTCTTGTCGCCGATTTCGGCAATAAAAAATGTGATCAAGGTCGTAACGAACGGCCCGTACTTGCGTGCGGTGCTGGCTTCGTCATCGTCCATCTTGTCCGGCACCAGGGTCCACAGCGCGGTAGCGGTAAAGCTCGCGGCGAGAATCCAGTGCAGCATTGCATCGCTGAAGAAGGTACTGAACCAGGCGCCTACGGCACCGGCTGCGGCATGGTTGGCCAGGGTTGCGACCACGATACCGGCGATAATCGGCCAGGGCTTGCGAAAGCGTGCGGCGAGAATAAGAGCAAGCAGCTGCGTCTTGTCGCCGATTTCGGCCAAGGCAACGATTGCAGTAGGAACGAGCAGGGAATCGAGCATCATCAGGTGGTTTCCAGGGGCGGGTCGACACGGCTATGACACGTACAGCCTTCCCGCCCCGGGTAAGGTGTTCGTGTCATAGGTCTTGTCAAACCCCGGTCCGTCTGTGCGGACACCTGGGTCGCATACGCCATGGTCTGTTGACCAAGTATGTTGACGTATGCCGGACGAGCATGAAGCTCGTGGGAGACTACTCCCCTAGGACGGAGCGGATTCTGCCTAGGCAAATCCGATCCGGCAAGCTCTTATTTTTGCAAAGTATCAACGGCGCTTGGCACTGTAGATGCGAAAGCCCTGACCTTCGGCCTTCACCGAACAAGCTCCGAAATGCTCTTCGATCAGCGGCTGGTAGCGCAAAAAGCTGTTGGCCACAATCCGCAGTTCGCCACCCGATTTCAGATGTTTCACTGCTTTTTGCAGCAAGTTCTCGGTTGCGTGGTAATCGGTGTGCACGCCCACATGGAACGGCGGATTGCTCAGGATCGAGTTCAAACCCATGGGTGCGGCATCGATACCGTTACCGGTGATCACTTCGCCTTCCAGGCCGTTGGCGGCAAGGGTCAGGCGGCTGCTGGCCGTGGCAAAGGCATCCACGTCGAGCAAGGTTACGTTGTTGTGCGGGTAACGACGCTTGACCGCAGCACCGAGCACCCCCGCGCCGCAGCCGAAGTCCAGCACATGACCGCTGGGCAGCTTGTCCAGATGCTCAAGCAGCAAGGCGCTGCCGCGATCCAGGCGACCGTGACTGAACACACCCGGAAGGCTGACGACTTTCAGCGGACCTTCGGCCAGCTCCAGCTCGTAATGCTGTGCGAGGTCCTCCAATACCGGCACTGGCGGGGCGTTATCCACCGTCACTTGCCACAACTGGCAATGCCGCGCGCTGTCGAGCTTGCGCGGCTTGCCGAAGGGGATCAGCTGTTTCGATGCGCCTTCAATGCCGCCCTTTTTTTCACCGACCAGAAACACATCGGCACCGGGCAGGCGAGCGGCCACGGCCTTGAGCACGTAGTCGCTGAGTTCCTTGGACTTGGGCAGAAATACCACCGCGGTATCGAACGCCTGCTCAGGGATTTCTACGCCGAACTGCACACGCCCTTCAAAGCGGGCGTCGAGTACGGCCTGATCACCGGCATGCCAGCACCAGCCGTGGGCATCGGGCAATTCACCCAGTAGTTCGTCAGCCGGCAAGCCGACCAACAGCACCGAACCTTGAAAGTATTCAGGCTGACGAAGCAGTACTTCACTGCGCGGATCCATAATCTGCTCCTCAAAAAGGGGCGCAGTCTATCAACTGACGACCCGCAGCGCTGTACCGTTGAAGAAGGCTTGCGCGTTTTGCGCCAGTTGGCCGACGATACGCTGGCGTGCCTCGCGGCTGCCCCAGGCGCTGTGCGGGGTGATGATCAGGCGCGGGATGTCGGCTGCCAGCAGCGGGTTGCCGTCGCGTGGAGGCTCGACGCTCAGCACATCGGTGGCCGCGCCGCCCAGATGGCCGCTGCGCAGGGCGTCGGCCAGCGCCTGCTCTTCGATCATGCCGCCACGGGCTGTATTGACCACAAAGGCGCCGGGCTTGAGCAGTGCCAGCTCGCGGGCACCGATAAAATTGCGTGTGTGTTCGTTGAGCGGGCAGTGAAAGGTCAGGGCGTCGACCTGGGGCAGCAGCTCGTCCAGCGGCATGCGGTCTGCCCGCGCCGGGCGCCCCGGGATATGGCCGACCAATACATTCATGCCAAAGGCTTCAGCCAGTTTGGCCACGGCACTGCCCAGCTCGCCATGACCGAACAGGCCCAGGGTCTTGCCCTCCAGCTCGACAATCGGGAAGTCCAGCAGGCAGAACTGTTTGGCTTGCTGCCACTGGCCATCGGCCACGGCCTTGTTGTAGTCGATCAGGCGAGTAGCCAGCGCCAGCAGCAGGCCCAGGGTGTGTTGCGCGACTGACGGCGTGCCGTAACCCTGGCAGTTGGCCACGGTAATGCCCTGGGCACGGGCAGCCTCCAGGTCCACATTGTTGGTGCCGGTAGCTGCCACCAGGATCAGTTTCAGGTTCGGGCAGGCGGCGAGGGTGGCGGCGTTGAGCAGGACTTTGTTGCTGATGGCTACGCTGGCGCCTTGCAGGCGCTCGACCACATTCGCGGGGGTGCTGTCCGAGAACAACTGCAAATCGCCGAAGCTGCGACGCAACGGATCGAGGTCAAGATCGCCCAGATCCAGTGACGTGTAATCAAGGAATACGGCGCGCTGAGTGTTAGTCATCAACTGTACCTTTTGTGCGGTGAAATGAAGGCGTAATGTGGCGAGCCTAACAGAAGAAACAATTTGTAATGGAGCCGTGCATGTACTGGACAGAATTTTTGACCGTTGCCCTGATTCACTTGCTGGCTGTGGCCAGCCCCGGACCTGATTTTGCCGTGGTGGTGCGTGAAAGCGTGACCCATGGCCGCCGCGCCGGGATCTTTACTGCGTTTGGTGTGGGCACGGCGATTTTCGTCCATGTCGGTTATTCGCTGCTGGGTATCGGGATTATTGTGTCGCAGTCGATTGTGCTGTTTAACGCCCTGAAATGGCTGGCGGCGGCTTACCTGCTGTATATCGGCTTCAAGGCCCTGCGCGCCAAACCTGCAGACCCGGCGGCAGTGGCTGCTGCGTTACCGGTGGGTGAGCGCACGGCTCGCGGGGCGTTTACTTCAGGCTTTGTGACCAACGGCCTGAACCCCAAGGCGACGCTGTTTTTCCTGTCGCTGTTTACCGTGGTGATCAACCCGCATACACCGCTGTCGATCCAGGCCGGTTATGGCGTGTACCTGGCCGTCGCGACCGGGCTGTGGTTTTGCATGGTGGCCATGTTGTTCAGCCATCAGCGCGTGCGCACCGGCTTTGCCCGCATGGGCCATTGGTTTGACCGCACCATGGGCGCGGTACTGGTGGCGCTGGGTGTGAAGCTGGCGTTTACCGAGATGAATTAACCCTTGCCCTCCTGTCTCGGCAACCCTTGCTGACTCTGTAGTCGCTGCCGAAGGCTGCGAGCTTTTGATCTGGGATTTAAAAGCTCGCAGCCTTCGGCAGCGACTACAGGGGGTGGCGAGGTTGCTGAGATTGCAGGTGTGCAGCCTGCACTGTTCTTGTCAAAATTCAGATTTGCTTCATCCTTGCGGGCTTATCGCAGTGTGCCCACGGAGAAGTATCGATGTCCTCAGTCAACCGGTTCTGGCGCCGAGCCAAACTGGCGCTGGCAGTCAGCCTCGCTTCGACGCCCGCCTGGGGCGTGAGCTTCAATATCGGTGCCGTTGAAGGCCAGATCGATTCCGAGCTGTCCATCGGTGCCAGCTGGTCTACGGCCAAGGCCGACCGCAAGCTGATTGGCGCCAACAATGGCGGCACCGGGCAATCTGAAATCTCCGACGATGGCCGCCTCAACTTCAAGCGCGGTGAAACCTTCTCGAAAATCTTCACCGGTATGCACGCACTGGAGCTCAAGTACGGCGACAGCGGCCTGTATGTGCGCGGCAAGTACTGGTACGACTTCGAGCTGCAAGACGATAGCCGTCCCTTCAAGCCCATCAGTGACAGCGGCCGCGAGGCCAGTGCGCAATCTGCCGGCGGGCAACTGCTGGATGCGTTCGTGTATCACAACTACGCGATTGCCGATCAGCCCGGCGCGGTCCGCCTGGGCAAGCAGGTGGTCAGTTGGGGTGAAAGCGCGTTTATCGGCGGCGGCATCAATGCAATCAACCCCACCGACCCGTCGGCCTATCGCCGCCCGGGCAGCGAGTACAAAGATGGCCTGGTGCCGGTCAACCTGTTCTATATCTCGCAAAACCTCACCGATAACCTCTCGGCCGAAGCCTTTTATCAGCTCGACTGGCAACAGTCTGAGGCGGACAACTGTGGAACATTTTTCTCCCAGTCTGACGTGATGGCTGACGGTTGCAGCGGTAACTACCGGGTGATGAGCAAGCGTTCGGCGCTGGATGTGGCCGACCTTGCGGCGCTCACCGGCGCGGGTGTCGATGTAGACGGCGAGGGCGTGCTGGTGCGCCGTGGCGCCGACCGCAATGCGCGCAACAGTGGCCAGTTTGGCGTGGCCATGCACTATGTGTTCGAACCGCTGGACACCGAATTCGGCGCCTACTTTATGAACTACCACAGCCGTGACCCGATTCTCAGTGCGGGCGCCGCACCGCAGTCGGCCTATAACGCAGCAGCAGGCGCGGGTGCTTTGGCGCCGATGATTGTGGCCGGTAATTCAAGCTATTACGTTGAATACCCCGAAGATATCCGCCTGTACGGGTTGAGCTTCGCCACCACGTTATCCACAGGCACAGCGTGGAAGGGCGAGTTGAGCTACCGGCCCAATGCCCCGGTGCAACTCAACAGCAACGACCTGCTGTACGCCAATGTCACCTTGCTGCCCGGCCTGGCGGGTGCCTCGCCGCTGAACGTAATGCCGGGCGCCGATGTGCAGGGTTATCGACGCAAGGAAATCACCCGCTTCCAGACCTCGCTCAAGCATATCTTCGACAATGCCATGGGCGCCGATCGCCTGACCGTGACCGGTGAAGTGGGTGTGACCCGTGTCGGCGGGCTGGATAGCCCGTCGGGCCTGCGCTATGGCCGGGATCCGGTGTTTGGTTCCGATGGCAATGACGGCTTCACCACGGCCACTTCCTGGGGCTACCGTGGCCGCGCTGTATGGGAATACAACAGCGTGTTGCCCGGGGTGAACCTCAAGCCCAACCTGGGTTGGTCCCATGATGTCAGTGGCTACTCTCCTGGCCCCGATGCCAGCTTCGAGGAAGGCCGCAAAGCTATCACTCTGGGGCTGGATGGCGAGTACCAGAACACTTACACCAGCAGCCTGTCGTACACCAACTTCTTTGGCGGGCGCTACAACACCCTCAGTGATCGCGATTTTATGGCGCTGACGGTGGGGGTGAAGTTCTGAATCGGGATTTGTGGGCAGGCGATCGGACGGCTATTGTTTGCTGAGTGCAAATGTTTGCGGCTCAAGGAATTTTTAGCTTTGGCCGTGTTCAAACGCCTATAAAGGTCTAATGCCAATGGCCTTTGCCCCCAGAAAGATTGATCAGGAGCTTCACCATGTTCATTTCCAGTCGTTTGATTGTTGCTGCAAGTGCGGTTGCCTTGCTGGCCGGCTGCGTTTCGCCTAACCCCTATGACAGCAACCAGGGTCAGGCCTCTTCGGGCATGAGCAATACCGCCAAATACGGTGGCCTGGGGGCATTGGCCGGTGCTGTGGCCGGTGCTGCCATCAACCACGACAACCGTGGCAAGGGCGCGCTGATCGGCGCCGCTGTGGCGGGCCTGGGTGCTGCAGGTTACGGCTATTACGCTGACAAGCAGGAAGCGGCACTGCGTGCCAGCATGGCCAACACCGGTGTAGAGGTTCAGCGTCAGGGTGACAACATCACCCTGGTAATGCCGGGCAACATTACCTTCGCTACCAACTCGGCCAATATCGCGCCAAGTTTCTATCAGCCGCTGAACAACCTGGCGAACTCGCTCAAGCAGTTCAATAACCAGAACCTGATCCAGATCGTGGGCTACACCGACAGCACCGGTAACTACAATTACAACATGCAGCTTTCCCAGCAGCGTGCGCAAAGCGTGGCGACCTACCTGACGTCTCAGGGTGTCAGTGGCCAGTACCTGTCAGTCAAGGGCATGGGTCCGGCCGATCCGATTGCCAGCAACGCCACCGCCGATGGCCGCGCGCAAAACCGTCGCGTACAGGTCACCTTGGCGCCAATCCCGGGCATGCAATACCAGCAGCCTGGCCAGGTTCAGCAGTACCCGTAAGTTCGCACCTCGCCTGCGAGGCGCCTGCATCGCGAGCAAGCCCGCTCCCACAAGATTTGTGCAGATCTGTGGGAGCGGGCTTGCTCGCGATGGCCTCACTGCGGTTTTTCAGGTTCACCAGGCCTGTTTCTAAACGCCCAATAAAAAGCCCCGCGATCCTTGCAGATCGCGGGGCTTTTTATTGGGCGTGCGGCTGGAGGAATTACTTCTTCAAGCCGTAATGCTCATCCAGCATGCCAGGGCCGTTCGGGCTTTTTGGCGCGTAGTCCAATGGTGGCTCGGTGCTGTGTGGCGGGGTGATGCGCTCGCGATGCGGTTGTGGCACATCGGGGTGCAGGGCAGCCAGCAGGCGTTGGCGAGTCTGCTCGTCCAGGGCCAGGCTATTGGCGCCCTCGGCGAGGTGCTCTTGCACGTCCTGATAGCTCTGAGTGAGTTTTTTCACCAGATTGGCGGTGGTATTGAAGTGGGTAACCACTTCGCTTTGGTAACTGTCAAAACGTTCCTGGATGTCGTCCAGCTGACGCTGCGTACGGTTAGGCACGGCATTAGGCAGCAGACGAGCGACCAGAAAACCAATGGCGACACCGGCAACCAGGGCTAGGGTCGGCAACAACCAAATCAAGAGCGAGTGTTCCACGAGTCCTTCCTCTATAAACGGCTTTGCTTTACGTTAACGGCTCGGACCTGCGCTGTATACCGCGATGCACTCGCAAATATGTCAGACAGGATCTATCAGCTAGACGAGTCGACCCAATCCGAGGTCACGGAGTTCCCTCTTGCTTACCCGCGAAACCCCCGTAGTTATTGATGGCCCGGTCGGCCAACTGGAAGCCTTGTACCTTGATTCTGTTGAGCCAAAGGGCCTTGCGCTGCTGTGCCACCCCAATCCGGTGCAGGGCGGCACCATGATGAATAAAGTGGTTTCTACCCTGCAACGCACTGCCCGCGATGCTGGCCTGATCACTTTGCGATTTAATTACCGTGGCACTGGCGCCAGTGAAGGCAGTCACGATATGGGTACCGGTGAGGTGGACGATGCTTTGGCCGCAGCTCGCTGGTTGCGTGCCAGGCATCCTGACTTGCCGATCACTTTGCTCGGTTTTTCGTTTGGTGGTTTTGTTGCCGCCAGCCTGGGTGGCCGGCTTGAAGCCCAAGGCGAGAAGCTTGAGCACGTGTTTATGATCGCCCCTGCGGTGATGCGTTTGCGTGATGAAGATGCCTTGCCCCACAACTGCCCGCTGACGATTATCCAGCCTGAAACCGACGAAGTGATCGACCCGCAGCTGGTCTATAACTGGTCAAACGACCTGTCACGCCCCCATGAGCTGCTGAAAGTGGCAGAATGCGGACACTTTTTTCACGGCAAGCTGCCCGAGCTCAAAGAGTTGGTAGCGCCACGCCTTTCGAATTGATTGCAGCCTGATAAGCGATTACCCATGACCTCTCGTACTCGTATCCTCACCGGCATCACCACCACCGGTACGCCGCACCTGGGCAACTACGCCGGGGCCATCCGCCCTGCGATCGTGGCCAGCCGCGACCCGAATGCCGACTCGTTCTACTTTCTGGCCGACTACCACGCCCTGATCAAATGCGATGACCCGCTGCGCATTCAGCGCTCGCGTCAGGAAATCGCTGCGACCTGGCTGGCCGCCGGTCTTGATGTCGAGCGTGTGACCTTCTATCGCCAGTCCGATATCCCGGAAATCCCGGAGCTGACCTGGCTGCTGACCTGCGTGGCGGCCAAGGGCCTGCTTAACCGCGCCCACGCCTACAAAGCCTCGGTCGACAAAAACCTGGAAAGCGGCGAAGACCCGGATGCGGGCATCACCATGGGCTTGTACAGCTACCCGGTGCTGATGGCGGCGGACATCCTGATGTTCAACGCCAACAAGGTGCCGGTCGGTCGCGACCAGATCCAGCACGTGGAAATGGCCCGTGATATCGGCCAGCGCTTTAACCACCTGTTCGGCAATGGCAAAGAGTTTTTCGCCATGCCTGAAGCGCTGATCGAAGAAAGCGTGGCCACCTTGCCAGGCCTTGATGGCCGCAAGATGTCCAAAAGCTATGACAACACCATTCCGTTGTTCAGCAGCGCCAAGGACATGAAAAGCGCCATTTCGCGCATCGTCACCGACTCCCGCGCGCCGGGCGAAGCGAAAGATCCGGACAACTCGCACCTGTTCACCCTGTACAAGGCATTCTCCACCCCTGAGCAGTCGGCTGAGTTCCACAGCGAGCTGTTGCAGGGCCTGGGCTGGGGCGAGGCGAAAGAGCGCCTGTTCAAGCTGCTGGATGCCGAGCTGGGCGAATCCCGCGAGCGTTATCACGATTTGATGTCGCGCCCTGACGATATGGAAGACATCCTGCTGGCAGGCGCACAAAAAGCCCGCAAGATCGCGGCGCCTTTCCTTACCGAACTGCGTGAAGCGGTTGGCCTACGCTCGTTTGTCAGCGCCGCGCAAACCACTGCTGCGAGCAAAAAGAAAACCGCCAAGGGCCCGCGCTTTGTCAGCTTCCGTGATGAAGACGGCAGCTTCCGTTTCCGTCTGCTGGCCGCTGATGGCGAGCAATTGCTACTGTCACGCAACTTTGCCGACGGCAAAACCGCCGGCCAGGTGAGCAAGCAGCTGCAATCGGGTGAGCCTCTGGATGTGCGCAGTGACGCGTTGAGCTTTAGCATCTGGCTGGGCGACAGCTGTGTGGCCGACAGCCCGGCGTTTGCCGATGCTGCTGCCCGTGATGAGGCAATCGAAGCGCTGCGCCTTGCACTGGTGCCCGCTCAAGACTGAGAAAGTGCGACGTTTCGTCTCAGGTTTGATTGCCATTCCCCAGGGCCGTCGCTACAGTGTCGGCCCGTTTTTGTTGCCTTGCTAACGAATTATGACGCCTCTAGAACGATATCAAGTTGATCTGAAACGCCCGGACTTCTTCCACGATGCCGCCCAGGAAAACGCTGTGCGTCACCTGCAGCGTCTGTACGACGACCTGGTTGCCTCCTCACAGAGCAAGCCGGGTGTGTTCGCCAAGCTGTTTGGCAAAAAGGAGCTGACGCCGGTCAAGGGCCTCTACTTCTGGGGTGGCGTAGGCCGGGGCAAGACTTATCTGGTCGATACCTTCTTTGATGCGTTGCCGTTCAAGCAGAAGATGCGCACTCACTTCCACCGCTTTATGAAGCGCGTGCATGAAGAGATGCGTACCCTCAATGGCGAGAAAAACCCGCTGACCATCATCGCCCGGCGATTCGCCGATGAGGCGCGGGTGATCTGTTTTGACGAATTCTTTGTGTCGGACATTACCGATGCCATGATTCTCGGCACCCTGATGGAAGAGCTGTTCAAGAACGGTGTAACCCTGGTTGCGACCTCGAACATCGTCCCTGACGGTCTGTACAAGGATGGCCTGCAGCGTGCGCGCTTCTTGCCGGCCATTGCCCTGATCAAGCAGAACACCGAGATCGTCAACGTCGACAGCGGCGTCGACTATCGTTTGCGTCACCTTGAACAGGCGGAGTTGTTCCACTTCCCGCTTAACGAAGAATCCGAGAAGAGCCTGCGCGAGAGTTTTAAAGCGCTGACGCACAACTCTACCCGGGCGATTGAAAATGATGACCTGATCATTGAAAACCGCACCATTCGCGCCCTGCGCACCTGCGATGACGTGGCCTGGTTCGACTTCCGTGAACTGTGTGACGGCCCGCGCAGCCAGAACGACTACATCGAGCTTGGCAAGATTTTCAACGCTGTGATCCTCAGCGGTGTGGAGCAGATGGAAGTCAAAACCGACGACATCGCCCGACGTTTTATCAACATGGTCGACGAATTCTATGATCGTAACGTCAAGCTGATCATCTCGGCCGAGGTTGAGCTCAAGGATCTGTACACCGGCGGACGCCTGAACTTCGAGTTCCAGCGTACCCTAAGCCGCTTGCTGGAAATGCAATCCCACGAATACCTGACCCGGGCGCATAAGCCTTAGCCAGGAAATTTTAAACAGCTGTGGGAGTCTGGCTTGCCAGCGCTACGGGTGGCGCGGTTTTGCTGTTGGATCGCGCTCATCCAATCGCGAGCAAGCCCGCTCCCACAGGGATGTTGCAGCTTTTTCAGCTTTCACCCGCCTTGAAGCCCAGTCGCTGCAGATGCTTGCCGACGTCGCGGCCCAACCCGCAACCGATCAGCAGCCATATCAGGATCCGTGCCTTGTATGGGCAGAGGAATCCGCACATCACCGCGCCGCGGTCTATCAGGTCAATTTCGCTGCCGAGAAACCCGTAAGAACCCTCGGCAGTCGAGCCAGAGCCGGTTCGGGTAGCGATCAAAACCGGAATTTCCGTGGTGATCTGGTCAATCAGGTCGGCCCACTCAACACTGACATGACCAACCCCGAATGCACTGACCACCACCGCGTCATAGCCCAGGGCAAGTACATGCTCAAGCATCGCTGTATCGGCAGATAGCATGGCTGGCAACAGTGCGACCTTGTGATGGGTGGCGCGGGGCAGGGGCAATACAGTGCGTACAGGCGCCTTGCGCAGGTAGCAGACACGGCTCTCGACCATCAGCCCGAGGGGGCCGAACAGCGGTGATTCAAAGGCCTCCAGGGCCATTGAAGAGTTCTTGCGCACATGCAGGGCCTGATGGATCTGACCGTTCATGACCACCAGCACGCCGCGTTTGCGGCTCTGGGGAGCGAGCGCAACCCTAGAGGCATCTGTCAGGTTGGCGGGGCCGTCAGGGCTGGGCAGGTCGCTGGAGCGCATGGCTCCGGTCAAAATCAACGGTATGTCCTCATTCCAGAGCAGATCAAGGAAAAATGCGCTTTCTGTCAGTGTGTCCGTGCCCTGGGTGATAACGACACCCTGTACTCCCAGCCTCACTTGCTCCCGGGCCCAGAGCAGCACTTCGAGCAAGACGTTGAAGTCCAGGGATGCGCTGGGGATCAGGCACAGGGTCTCTATGTGCACATCCAACCCTTCGTGAAATTGCGCAATGGCATCAAGCAGTGCTTCGCCCGTGGCCGCCGCAGAGGCGCCAGCATCTGGCTGGGCCTTGCGAATGCACACGGTGCCACCGAGGGCGCCGATGGCGAGTATGGGCAGGGTGGTGTGGTTGATTTTTTTTTGCATGCTGCGTACCTCCGCCGGGGAGCAGGGAAAGCCTCTTCTTGTTATTGGCCCCTTGTTAAGGGCGCTTGTTATCAGAGGCTTTTCGAGCGGGCGCAGATATCAGATCGTTCTCTTTGGTGTGTAGGCAGTCGCTTGGGTTTTAAGCGACCTGGCTTACGCCAGCCTGCAGGAACTGTTGTCGATACTGGTTGGGTGACAGCTCGGTGTGCTGGCGAAACAGTCGTGCAAAGAAGCTCGCGTCGTCATAACCCACGTCGTAGCTAATGGTCTTGATGCTCTTGCGCGAGGCCGAGAGCAGGCCCTTGGCGGTTTCTATGCGCAGGCGTTGCAGGTAGTGCAAGGGTTTGTCGCCTGTGGCCATCTGAAAGCGGCGCATAAAGTTACGGATGCTCATGCCGTGTTCGCGGGCGACGTCTTCGAAGCGGAACTTGTCGGCGAAGTGCTCTTCGAGCCAGCGCTGGATTTGCAGGATGATCACGTCCTGGTGCAGCTTCTGACCGCCAAAGCCGATACGCCCCGGGGTGTAGTTGCGCTGCACTTCGTAAAGGATGTCGCGGGCTACGGCCTGGGCGATATTGGCGCCGCAGAATCGCTCGATCATGTAGATATAAAGGTCGCAGGCAGAGGTGGGGCCCCCGGCGCAATACAGGTTGTCAGCGTCGGTGAGGTGCTTGTCCTGGTTGAGGTTGACCTGAGGGTAGCGGCGGGCGAACGTGTCGAAAAAACGCCAGTAGGTGGTTGCTTCTTTGCCGTCGAGCAGGCCGGCTTCGGCGAGCCAGAATACGCCGGTGGCTTCTGCGCAGAGAACTGCACCGCGAGCATGTTGTTCGCGCAGCCAGGGCAGCACTTGCGGGTAGCGCTGGCAGAGGGTGTCGAAATCGTCGCCAAAAGCCGGGAGGATGATGATGTCAGTGTCCTCCAGGCCGCCGTCCACGGGGAGCATCACATTACTGAAGCTGTTGGCCGGTTTGCCGTCGGGGCTCACCAGGCGTGTCTCGAAGGTGGGAGTCAGGCCTTGGCCCAATTGCTTGCCATGACGCAGGCTGGCGAGGTGAAAGAAGTCCTTGGCATGCATCAGGGTCGAGGCGAAAACCCGATCGATGGCCAAAATGCTGACGCGCCGCAGCGGCGTCGAGAGTTGAGTAGACATAGACATATTTTGATTATTCTTATAGGTGAAATTGGTCAACTTACGGCTGGATCGTCTTATCTTTTTCCCTGTGTGTCTAGGGGGAAGGGTGTTTGCACTCACTTCTAAGTCTGTGGGAGCGGGCTTGCTCGCGATGGGATCTGCGCAGTTTGCCTGGCAGGCCGCGTTGCCTGAATCGCGAGCAAGCCCGCTCCCACATGGGGCGGGCGATGGCGGGAGGTCAAGGCGCCGGGTTGGGCTGCTCCTTGTGAATCGCTTCTATGCCTGCCAGCACTTCATCCGACAATTTCAGGTCGTGGCTGGCGATATTGCTTCGCAATTGCTCCATGGTCGTTGCGCCAATGATATTGCTGGTGACGAAGGGTTGGCGGGTAACGTAGGCCAGGGCCATTTGCGCCGGGTCCAGGCCATGTTCACGGGCCAGTGCCACGTAACGCTCGCTGGCAGCCACGGCCTGCGGGTTGGAATAGCGCGAGAAGCGGCTGTAGAGGGTCAAGCGGCCCTTTGCTGGCTGTGCGCCGCCACTGTACTTGCCTGAGAGCATGCCGAACGCCAGGGGCGAGTAGGCGAGCAGGCCGCACTGTTCGCGAATGGCGATTTCCGCCAGACCCACTTCGAAGCTGCGGTTGAGCAGGCTGTAGGGGTTCTGGATCGACACTGCACGGGGCCAGCCGCGGCTTTCAGCCAGTTGCAGGAACTTCATGGTGGCCCACGGTGTTTCGTTGGACAGGCCGATATGACGGATCTTGCCGGCCTTTACCTGCTCATCCAGTGCTTCGAGGGTGTCTTCCAGCGGGGTGAAGTCTTCGTCGGCATTGTGTTTGTAGCCAAGCTGGCCGAAGAAGTTGGTGCTGCGCTCGGGCCAGTGCAACTGATAGAGGTCGATCCAGTCGGTTTGCAGGCGCTTGAGGCTGGCGTCCAGGGCTTGCACGATATGAGTGCGGTTGTGCTTGAGGTGGCCATCGCGGATGTAGTCGATGCCGTTGCCGGGGCCGGCGATCTTGCTTGCCAGCACCCAGTCGGCGCGATCATCGCGTTCCTTGAACCAGTTACCGATGTAACGCTCGGTGGTGGCGTAGGTGTCGGCCTTGGGCGGCACCGGGTACATTTCGGCGGTGTCGATAAAATTGATGCCGGCATTTTTCGCGTATTCGATCTGCTCAAAGGCTTCGGCCTGGGTGTTCTGCTCGCCCCAGGTCATGGTCCCGAGGGCGATTGCGCTTACTTTCAGATCAGTCCGGCCCAGCTTGCGGTAGTCCATCGAGTGCTCCTTCGGGTAAACAAACATAAAAGCAGGTTGTAATTTTTTGCGCAATCTGGATAATTGCCCACCTCTTTCTGCAGTGGAAGTGATGCGCCGCCTGCCGAAGAATCTTGCCGTTGAACGGACGCGCTGACCCGAGCCCCCGATAGCGTCTGTATCCGGCTGCCTTTGACTTGTCAAAGTACGCACTATTCAGTAAGATCCGCCGTCTAATTTACAGGGCGGCCCCTGAGGCTATAAAGAATGAAAACTTTTACTGCTAAACCAGAAACAGTAAAGCGCGACTGGTTTGTCGTCGACGCTGCTGGTCAGACCCTGGGTCGTCTGGCCACCGAGATCGCGAGCCGTCTGCGTGGCAAGCACAAGCCGGAATACACTCCGCACGTTGACACCGGTGACTACATCGTTGTTATCAACGCTGAGCAAATCCGTGTTACTGGTGCTAAAACCACTGACAAGATGTACTACTCTCACTCCGGTTTCCCGGGCGGGATTAAGTCGATCAACTTCGAAAAGCTGATCGCCAAAGCTCCTGAGCGCGTGATCGAGACCGCGGTTAAAGGCATGCTGCCTAAAAACCCACTGGGTCGCGACATGTACCGTAAGCTGAAAGTCTATGCGGGCGCTGCTCACCCTCATACTGCTCAGCAGCCCCAAGAACTGAAGTTTTAACGGAATAGTTCATTATGTCGGCGACTCAAAACTACGGCACTGGCCGTCGTAAAACCGCAACCGCTCGCGTTTTCCTGCGTCCGGGTACCGGTAACATCTCGATCAACAACCGCACTCTGGAGAATTTCTTCGGTCGCGAAACTGCCCGTATGGTAGTTCGTCAGCCGTTGGAACTGACTGAGACTGTCGAGAAATTCGACATCTACGTCACCGTGATCGGTGGTGGTGTAAGTGGTCAAGCTGGCGCAATCCGCCACGGTATCACTCGTGCACTGATGCAGTATGACGAAACCCTGCGTGGCGCTCTGCGCAAAGCTGGCTTCGTTACTCGCGATGCTCGTGAAGTTGAACGTAAGAAAGTCGGTCTGCGTAAAGCGCGTAAGCGTCCGCAGTACTCGAAGCGTTAATTCGCAGCTTCGTTCAAAAAAGCCCAGTCTCCTTCGGAGCTGGGCTTTTTTTATGGGTGATGATTTGTTGGTGTGACAACTTGCCACAGCCAGCAAACGCCTATACTACAAGGCTTGTAGCCGCCCCAGAGCGGTAATTACCTTGTAAGACTAGGGGCTTTTCATTACCATTCTGCAAAATTTTTATAAGTTCAGATGCAAATTTAGTAGATGCCTGATTTAACAGGCCACAAAGCTGATGGGAGAGGACTGAATGAGCAATGACGGCGTAAATGTCGGCCGGCGTCGCTTCCTCGTAGCAGCCACATCCGTGGTGGGTGCTGCAGGAGCGGTGGGGGCGGCGGTCCCGTTCGTGGGGTCGTGGTTTCCCAGTGCCAAGGCGAAAGCCGCTGGCGCACCGGTGAAAGTGAATATTGCAAAGGTCGAGCCAGGTCAGCAAATGATTGCTGAATGGCGCGGTCAGCCGGTATTCATCGTACGTCGCACCGAGGAAATCCTGGCAAATCTGAAGAAGATTGAAGGGCAGCTCGCTGACCCGGATTCCAAGCAATCTGATCAGCCTGCTTATGTAAATCCGGAGTTGCGATCGATCAAACCAGAGATTCTGTTGTTGATCGGTATCTGCACCCACTTGGGTTGCTCGCCTACGTTCCGCCCTGAGGTCGCGCCTGTTGACCTTGGCAAGGATTGGGTCGGTGGCTATTTCTGCCCTTGTCATGGTTCGCACTATGATCTGGCCGGCCGCGTTTACAAGTCGCAGCCAGCCCCGCTGAACCTGCCAGTACCGCCCTACTATTATGAGACGGACAGCATTGTTGTCGTTGGCCTCGATGGGGAGAACGCGTAATGAGCAAGTTCATGGATTGGGTAGATGCCCGCTTCCCCGCCACTAAAATGTGGGAAGACCATCTCAGCAAGTACTACGCCCCGAAGAACTTCAACTTCTTCTATTTCTTTGGCTCCCTCGCATTGCTCGTTCTGGTCAACCAGATCGTTACCGGTGTGTGGCTGACCATGAGTTACACGCCGTCGGCAGAAGAAGCCTTTGCTTCTGTCGAATACATCATGCGTGACGTCGAATACGGTTCTATTTTGCGTTTGCTGCACTCTACTGGTGCGTCGGCGTTCTTTATTGTCGTGTATCTGCACATGTTCCGTGGCCTGCTCTACGGCTCGTACCAGAAGCCTCGCGAGCTGGTCTGGCTGTTCGGCATGATGATTTATCTGGCCCTGATGGCTGAAGCCTTTATGGGCTACCTGCTGCCTTGGGGGCAAATGTCCTACTGGGGCGCCCAGGTGATCATCTCGCTGTTCGGTGCGATTCCGGTTATCGGCAACGACCTGACGCAGTGGATCCGTGGTGACTACCTGATCTCCGGGATTACCCTGAACCGCTTCTTCGCCCTGCACGTGGTGGCCTTGCCTATCGTGATCCTGGGTCTGGTGGTGCTGCACATTCTGGCGTTGCACGAAGTCGGGTCGAACAACCCGGATGGCGTGGACATCAAGAAACACAAAGACGAAAACGGCATACCGCTGGATGGCATTCCTTTCCATCCGTACTACACCGTGAAAGACATTGTCGGCGTTGTGGTGTTCCTGTTTATCTTCTGTTCTATTGTGTTCTTCTTCCCGGAAATGGGTGGTTATTTCCTGGAAAAACCGAACTTTGAACAGGCTAACGCCTTTAAAACGCCGGAGCATATTGCCCCTGTCTGGTACTTCACACCGTTCTACGCGATCCTGCGGGCCATCCCGGACAAGCTGCTCGGCGTAATTGCCATGGGCGCGGCGATTGCTGTGCTGTTCGTGTTGCCGTGGCTTGATCGCAGCCCGGTCAAATCCATGCGCTACAAGGGCTGGATGAGCAAGGTATGGCTTTGGGTGTTCTGCATCTCCTTCGTGATCCTGGGCGTATTGGGCGTATTGGCGCCAACCCCGGGCCGCACGCTGCTGTCGCAGGTGTGTACGTTCCTGTACTTCGCCTACTTCATTCTGATGCCGTTCTACACCAGGCTTGAGAAGACCAAACCGGTTCCGGAAAGGGTGACTGGCTGATGAAAAAGCTATTTGCTGTATTGATGCTCGCGGTAATGCCTGTGTTCTCCTTTGCGGCAGAACAAGGTGTGCAGCTCGACAAGGTCGACATCGATGTTTCTGACAAGGCTGCCATGCAGGACGGCGCACGTACGTTCGCCAACTATTGCATGGGCTGTCACAGTGCCAAGTTCCAGCGTTACGAGCGCGTAGCGGACGACCTGGGCATCCCCCACGACGTCATGCTCGATAACCTGGTGTTCACCGGTGCCAAAATTGGCGACCACATGAACATCGGCATGCAGCCTGCTGACGCCAAGGCCTGGTTCGGTGCTGCACCGCCAGACCTGACCCTGGTAGCCCGTGTTCGTGGCACAGACTGGTTGTACAGCTACTTGCGCGCCTTCTACGAAGACCCGTCGCGCCCTTGGGGTGTGAACAACAAGGTGTTCCCGAACGTGGGCATGCCTAACGTGCTGGCGCCGCTGCAAGGTCGTCAGGTTGTCGGTTGCAAGCAAGTACAGATCGTCGAAGACGGCAAGAAGCAGTATGATCCGCTCACCGGCACACCTTTGACCCATGAAGCGTGCGACCAGCTGACAGTGCTGCCAAAAACCGGCGCACTGACTGAAGAGCAGTTCGATGAGAAGATCAAGAACCTTGTGACCTTCCTGGCCTACTCGGCCAACCCGGTGAAGCTGGAGCATCAGCGCATCGGTACTTACGTGCTGATCTACCTGGCCTTCCTTTTTGTATTCGCTTATCTGCTCAAGCGCGAATACTGGAAAGATGTGCACTGATATAGTTACACGCAATGCTGTTAATCGTGCGCGCCCGAGGGTGTCTCTGAAAAGGTAACAGTGCAGTACGGGTGGCAGGCAGGGTCAATGACCTTGCCTGTCACCCGTACTGCGGTTATCAGAGGCTTCCTTGGGCGCGTTCGTTTTTCCGCTCCCGATAATTTCAACAAGCGAGGAGGACCGCCATGGGCGTGACCAATCGGTTGGCCTGTTACTCCGACCCCGCCGACCACTATTCCCACCGAGTACGCATTGTGCTCGCAGAGAAAGGTGTCAGCGCCGAGATCATCAGTGTGGAGGCGGGCCGTCAGCCGCCGAAGCTGATCGAAGTGAACCCCTACGCCAGCCTTCCAACCCTGGTCGATCGTGACCTGGCGTTGTGGGAGTCGACCGTGGTGATGGAATATCTGGATGAGCGTTATCCGCATCCGCCGCTGCTGCCGGTGTATCCGGTGGCACGGGCCAACAGCCGCCTGCTGATCCATCGCATTCAGCGCGACTGGTGCGCTCTGGTCGACTTGATCCTCGATTCGAAGACCAAGGAGCCGGCGCGGGTACAGGCCCGCAAAGAGTTGCGCGAGAGCCTGACGGGTGTGTCTGCATTATTTGCCGACAAACCTTTTTTCCTCAGCGATGATCAAAGTCTGGTCGACTGCTGCCTGTTGCCGATACTCTGGCGCTTGCCTGTTTTGGGTATTGAATTGCCGCGGCCAGCCAAGCCGTTGCTCGACTATATGGAGCGCCAATTTGCGCGTGAGGCTTTCCAGGCGAGTCTGTCTGGTGTCGAACGCGACATGCGCTAAGGCTTAGGAGCCCTCGATGAATTCAAGTCGACCTTATCTGGTGCGTGCGCTCTACGAGTGGATCGTTGATAACGACTGCACTCCGCACATGCTGGTTAACTCTGACTACCCGAAGGTACAAGTGCCTGCGGGTTTTGCCAGTGACGGGCAGATTGTCCTGAATGTTTCGCCAACCGCCGTGCGTCAATTGCACATGGACAACGAAGCAGTAAGCTTTGAAGGGCGTTTTGGTGGTGTGCCACACACCTTGTACGTGCCTATTGCCGCGATTATGGGTGTTTACGCCCGTGAGAACGGCCAGGGCATGGTGTTCGACCTGGAAGAGCCTCTTGAGGTTGATGACGAGGTTGGGCCGGATGACGATGGCCCGCCACCAGGCACCGAGCCGCCGCGTCCTTCGGGCCGGCCAAGCCTGAAAGTGGTGAAGTAATAAAAAAGGCGACCTGAGAAGGTCGCCTTTTTTTGTGTCTGGCAGTCGGCAGCTGTCAGTCGATGTACTCGAACAGTTTGACGATTTTCTGCACCCCGGAAACACCCTGCACCAGGCTGGTGGCGCGAGCCGCTTCCTGCTTGGTGACCAGGCCGAGCATATAGACGATGCCGTTCTCGGTAACGATTTTGATCCGCGAGCCGGGAATGGCGTTGTCGGTCAGCATCTGGGTCTTGATCTTGGTGGTCAGCCAGGCGTCGTTGTTGCGCGCCAGGATCGATGACGGGGCCATGACCTGCAGTTCGTTGTTGACCTTCTTCACTCGTTGTACGGCAGCAGCAGCCTGTTCGGCTTGGGCCTTGAGGTCGGCGCGCGGAGTTTGGCCTGCCAGCAGCACGATGCCGTTATAGCTGGTGACCACGATATGCGAACCGGTGTCCAGGTCCGGGTTGGCCTTGGCTACGTTTACGGCGACCTTGGTTTCGATCAGGGAGTCGTCGATCTTGCTGCCGAAGGTGCGGGTGCCGCGGTCATCTTCAATAGGCTTGTCGCGGGTGGCGGTCAGTACCGAGCTGCAACCGGCGGTCAGGCCCAGACACAGGGTCAGGGCTACCAGGCCAAGGCGTTTAAAAGTCATTCTTCACTCCCGAACAGTTGGCTGTCGATCAGATCGCACAAGCAGTGGATCGCCAGCAGGTGGACTTCTTGAATACGTGCAGTGACATTGGACGGGACGCGGATTTCCACGTCCTCAGGCAACAGCAGTGAGGCCATGCCGCCGCCATCGCGGCCCGTCATGGCGACCACGATCATCTCGCGATCGTGGGCGGCCTGGATGGCCTGGATGATATTGGCCGAGTTGCCGCTGGTGGAAATCGCCAGCAACACGTCGCCGGGCTGGCCCAGTGCGCGGATCTGCTTGGAGAAGATCTCGTTGAAGCTGTAGTCGTTGGCGATCGAGGTGATCGTCGAGGTGTCGGTGGTCAGCGCAATGGCAGGCAGGCTCGGACGCTCGCGCTCAAAGCGGTTGAGCAGCTCGGATGAAAAGTGCTGGGCGTCACCTGCCGACCCGCCATTGCCGCACGAAAGCATCTTGCCCTCATTGAGCAGGGCGTTGACCATCACCTGGCTGGCTTGCTCGATGTGGGGGGCAAGCACTTCCATTGCCTGCTGCTTGGTGTCGATGCTGGCTTGGAAAAGCTGGCGAATCCGGGATTGCATGTCCATCTATGTGACCTTAAGTAGGGCGGCTGGTCGGGCGTGATCCAGGTGTTCCTGGGTGACTTCCCGGCACAAAAATGTGCAGCCCGCAAAGCAAAGCAAAATCGTTTAAAAAAGGTTGCTGGAGTCGGCCTGGCAGCACTAGTGGCTGTCAAAGGCATTCCGTAGCCAGTTCAATTGGGGTGTTGCGCTGTCCATGGTCACCACATCGAAGCGGCACGGGTGGTTGGCCCAGCGCGCCTGGCGTTGCAGAAAGTACTGAGCAGCAAGGATCAGCTTTTGACGCTTGCGGGCGTCGATGCTGGCCAGTGCGCCACCCCATTGCGCGTGTTGTCGGTAACGAACTTCGACGAATACTACTGTATCGCCGTCAAGCATGACCAGATCCAGCTCGCCACGCTTGCATGACCAGTTCTGCGCCAGCAGGCGCAAGCCCTGTTGCTCAAGATGCCGCAGCGCCAGGCGCTCGGCATCCTTGCCAGTTTGCTGGCTTGAGCGTTCGGCCATCAGTTGGCGGTAGCCGGCAGACGTTGTGGTTGGCCATTGCTGAACTCGGCCCACTGCAGCTGACGTTCTACACGTTGCGCCGGGTTCATGCTCAGGCTGCCGGACAAACCGTCGATCCGGCTGTCGGGCAGTGCCTTGAGCTGGCCCAGGCTCGGTGCCAGGCGATAGGCGTCAATACCCATGGCGTAGAGGCGGCCCAGGCTGCCACCGGCTTGTGGCCATTGTGCGGTCACTTGCTGGCGCAGCGGGTTGTTCGGGTCCAGCAACCAGGGTGTTTCACAAAAACGGATGCCGTTCATGTCGTTGTACTGGTTCTGGTCGCCATTGGCGCTGAATACGTGGGAGGTCGCGTAAACCGGAACATCGCCTGCGTACTGATAGTTCAGGGTCGGCTTGATCTGCTGGGCCTGCTGCGGGGTGGCAGCCAGGAAGATGAATTCCATGTCCTGGCGGCGAGTCGGCTGGGCTGAGCCGCCGCCTTTGCGCAATTGCACCAGGTCGGCCACTTGCTGGGCCAGGGCCACTGGCTTGTCGATATGTTCAACGCCCACGATGGTGCCGCCATGGGCTTCCCATTCCTGCTGGAATGCCTTGAGCACGCGATTACCCCATTCGCCGACCGGCACCATGGCGCCAGCGCGGGTCAGGCCGTCGGCCCGGGCGCGGCGCGCCACTTCGCGGGCTTCATCTTCAGCAGCGAGGCCAAACTGGAACAGTTGTGCCGGGGCTTGTGTACCCTCGCTGTAGTTCAGGGCCAGGGTGGTGATCGGCAGCTGCGGGCGAGCGCTGAGTTGCGTGACCAGGTTTTTTTCCAGCGGGCCAACCACCAGTTGCACGCCGTCGGCCTGTGCCTGGCGATAGAAGTCGTCCAGCGAGGTCAGGCGTGAACTGTCATAAAACTGGATGCTCGGCGGATTTTGTCCGGCTTGCTGGGCCTGGTAGTGCGCGGCCATAAAGCCGTCACTCAGGGCTTTGCTCACCGAGGCCAGTTGACCGTTTTGCGGCAGCAGCAAGGCGATCTTGGTCAGGGGTTGGCTAGCCAGTTCCTTGAGCTTGACCAGCGGTGCGGGCAGCTGGATCGCGGCCGGGTGGGCCGGGTTTTGTGCGCGCCATTGATCAATGGCGTTCTGCTGGTCCTGCAAGGTGCCTGCGCTTTTCACGGTCAGGGCCAGGGACAACCAGCCGCCGAGCACATCATTGCTCTGGCTGCGCAGTTGCTCGACCGGCAAGGCAGCAACCAGGGACCAAATAGCTTCGTTGTTGCTGTTGGCGGCGTCACCGGTCAGGAGCGGGCTCATGGCTGCGCGTTCGCGTGCGGCTGCCAGGGTCTGGCCGTCGGCTTCGAAGGCACGGGCATGCACGGTGCGGGTGCGCACTTGCAGATCCGCCGGCAGTTCGCCCAGCACTGACAGGCTTGGATGGCTCAGGGCGGCCACTGCGGCTTTAGGATCGTTGCGGCTCATTGCCAGTTCGGCTGCCAGGGTATTGGCAAACACCTGCTGGGCAGGCTTGAGCTGATCCATTGGCACCAGGGCCAGGATTTGCGCCGCGCGTGCAGTGTTCTGCTGGCGCATGGCAAGGTCGGCAGCCGACAGGCGCAGCAGGGCGGCCTTTTCCGGGTTGCTGCTCTCGGAAGCCTGCTGGAGCAATTGCTCAAGGCTGGCATCCGGGGTCCGTGGAAGTTCGCCAAGGCTGGACGAGGGCGAGCTGGCGCAAGCCGCCAACAGGGCAGCGAGGCAGAGGGCAGTGAACAGCCGCAGGCAAGCGATCATGTCGTGTTCCTGATACTCGATCAAATGAGTGGGGAAGTGTACCCAAGCACTGGCCGGGGCGCGATGTTAGCGGCAATAAAGCCTGAATTTAGATGCGTTCTGTACGTTGTCGCAGTAAAAGTTTCCCCGTCTGGCGATTTGAGGCCTGCAGGGTGGGTGCTTTCGCAAGGGCTCTACGCGCTACAATGGCGCCTTTAACTCTTATGAGGTGTGCGTTTTGACTGCTCCAGGTGATATGAATTCCGTTCTTGGCTCACTTTATGTGGTGGCCACGCCCATCGGTAACCTGGACGACATCAGTGCGCGTGCGCTTAAGGTATTGCGCGATGTGTCGCTGATTGCGGCCGAAGACACGCGCCACTCCCTGCGTTTGTTGCAGCATTTTGGTATTTCCACGCCGTTGGGCGCCTGTCACGAGCATAACGAGCGTGATGAGGGCAGCCGTTTTATCCAGCGTTTGCTGGCGGGTGAAGATGTTGCGCTGATCTCCGATGCCGGTACACCGCTGATTTCTGACCCGGGCTATCACCTGGTGCGTCAGGCGCGAGCAGCCGGGGTCAAGGTCGTGCCGGTGCCGGGGGCCTGTGCCTTGATTGCGGCCCTGTCTGCTGCGGGCTTGCCTTCTGATCGCTTTATCTTTGAAGGCTTTCTGCCTGCCAAGGCGGTAGGGCGTCGCTCGCGCCTGGAATTATTGAAGGAAGAGCCGCGCACGCTGATCTTCTACGAAGCACCGCACCGCATTCTAGAGTGCCTGCAGGACCTTGAGCTGGTTTTCGGCCCGGAGCGCCCGGCATTGCTGGCCCGCGAGCTGACCAAGACCTTTGAAACCCTCAAAGGGCTGCCCCTGTCCGAGTTGCGCGCCTTTGTTGAAGGCGACAGCAATCAGCAGCGCGGCGAGTGTGTTGTGCTGGTGGCAGGTTGGACCGCGCCAGAAACCGATGAAGTGGTCAGCAGTGAGGCCATGCGCATTCTCGACTTGCTGCTTAAAGAGATGCCACTCAAGCGCGCAGCAGCACTTGCTGCTGAAATTACCGGCGAACGCAAGAATGTGCTGTATCAAGTTGCGCTGGAAAAGCAAAAAGTTGAGTGATGCTTGTTGTTGGGTGATGTCATTTTGATATTGATGTCGGTTTGAACCTGTGGCTAAAGGCCGCAAGTGCGCTAGATGAAGCGACCTTCCGGCTTTTAACGCTTGTTCTATAGGCTCTGTACAGTTAATCTTCGCGCCGGAGAGTCGATTGGACAGTCGCTGCCCTCTATGAAAATTAGGGGGGGGAGGAAAGTCCGGGCTCCATAGGGCGAAGTGCCAGGTAATGCCTGGGAGGCGTGAGCCTACGGAAAGTGCCACAGAAAATAACCGCCTAAGTGCTTCGGCACCGGTAAGGGTGAAAAGGTGCGGTAAGAGCGCACCGCACGACTGGCAACAGTTCGTGGCTAGGTAAACCCCACTTGGAGCAAGACCAAATAGGGTCCCAAGGCGTGGCCCGCGCTGGGACCGGGTAGGTTGCTAAAGATGTCCAGTGATGGCCATCGTAGACGAATGACTGTTCACGACAGAACCCGGCTTACAGATCGACTCTCCACCTTTTTCTCTTCTGCTTGCCCTGCAAGCAGAATGCTCTTCAAGACAGCGCTTAATCCCCCGCCACAACTTGCAAGAATAATTCCCGACGGAATGCCGAAAAGTCCTCGTTCTTAACAAATCACTTTAAGTTTGAAGTCCATGGCTTTGAATTCATTGTGCGTCGCTTGTCAAAAAATCCCTCCGCTTACTGCTCTACGTCTATTTACCGTCCTAAATCTCAGTTATGTAAGGCTTTTCCTATAGGTCGCTCCTTGACGGTGCGGTGGGGGCATTCCTATAGTGTGCATAAGTGGTGGAAAGTGGCATAAAGTGGGTTTTTCAGACGTAAAACGTTAATATTTGGAGATGCGATCAGTGTTTCGCGGAGCCAACGCAATCAGTCTCGATGCCAAGGGCCGTCTCGCAATGCCGAGCCGGTACCGTGACGAGCTGATTTCGCGCAGTTCCGGGCACCTGATCGTGACCATCGATGCGGTCGATCCCTGCTTGTGTGTGTACCCCCTCGATGAGTGGGAATTGATTGAAACCAAGCTGCGGGCGTTGCCTTCGTTACGTGAAGAGAACCGTCGTTTGCAACGTCTGTTGATTGGTAATGCCGTCGATCTTGAGCTCGATGGCAGTGGTCGTTTTCTGGTGCCGCCGCGTTTGCGTGAATATGCCAAGTTGGACAAGCGCGCAATGTTGGTGGGCCAACTGAACAAGTTTCAACTGTGGGACGAGGATGCCTGGGAAGCTGTATCTGCAGCCGACCTTGCAGCCATTCAACAACCGGGCGCGATGCCTGACGAACTGCGTGATTTAATCCTGTGACTATAGATAGCGGCTTCAACCACATCACCGTACTGCTCGACGAAGCCGTAGAGGCTCTCGCCGTACGTCCTGATGGATGCTATCTGGATGGCACCTTCGGTCGCGGCGGACATAGCCGCCTGATACTCCAGAAGCTCGGCCCTGAGGGCCAACTGCTTGGTTTTGATAAAGATCCACAAGCGATTGCCACCGGGCAAGCGCTGGCGGCCGAAGACGGCCGCTTTGTTATTGTGCAGCGCAGTTTTGCTGAAATGGGATCCGAAATTGCTGCGCGCGGTCTGGCTGGCAAGGTTGATGGCATCCTCCTCGACCTGGGCGTGTCTTCGCCGCAGCTTGATGACCCGGAACGCGGCTTCAGCTTCATGAATGACGGCCCGCTGGATATGCGCATGGACCCGGATCGCGGCATCAGCGCTGCCGAGTTCGTCAACACTGCCTCCCAGGAAGAGATCGCCCGCGTATTCAAGGAATACGGCGAAGAGCGCTTCTCCGGGCGCATGGCCCGCGCTGTTGTCGAGCGTCGCGCTATCACCCCGTTCGAGCGCACCGGCGACCTGGCCGAAGTGCTGAAAGTGGCCAACCCGGCCTGGGAAAAGGGCAAGCACCCTGCGACCCGTACCTTCCAGGGCTTGCGCATTCACGTCAACAACGAGCTGGGCGACCTTGAAGCAGGCCTTGAGGCAGCGCTGGAGTCCCTGGCAATCGGTGGCCGTTTGGTAGTGATCAGCTTCCACTCTCTGGAAGACCGCATCGTCAAACTGTTTATGCGCAAGCTGGTCAAGGGCGAGCCCGACAACCTGCCACGCGGCTTGCCGGTTCAGCACGTAGCTTTCGTGCCGAAAATCAAGGTCCATGGCAAGGCACAGACCGCTTCTGATGCTGAGCTCAAAGCCAATCCGCGCTCGCGTAGCGCTGTCATGCGCGTCGCGGAGAAGCTTCGTTGAACAAGCTCTTCGCCAAACCACTTCCCGGCGGAAGTTTTTTCATGCTGCTGTTGTTTATTGGCGTGCTGGTTTCGGCTGTGGGCGTTTCTTACAGCGCCCACTGGAACCGCCAGTTGCTCAACACCCTGTACGGGGAACTGAGTGTGCGTGACAAGGCGCAGGCAGAATGGGGCCGTTTGATTCTCGAACAGAGCACCTGGACTGCCCATAGCCGTATCGAAACCCTGGCCAGCGAACAACTGAAAATGCGCATTCCGGGCGCGGCAGAAGTTCGGATGGTGGCGCCATGATCAAACTCGAAGGCGCACTCTACCCGTGGCGTTTTCGTGTGGTGCTGGCATTGCTGGCACTGCTGGTAGGCGCTATCGCCTGCCAGATCGTTTACCTGCAAGTGATCGACCATGACTTCCTCAAGGGCCAGGGTGATGCGCGCAGCTTGCGGCATATCCCTATCCCTGCACACCGCGGCCTGATTACCGACCGCAATGGCGAGCCCTTGGCCGTGAGTACCCCGGTGACCACCCTGTGGGCCAATGCCAAGGAAATGCAGGTGGCCAAGGACCGTTGGCCGGCGCTTGCCCATGCCCTGGGGCAAGACCCTAAAGTGCTGACCGCACGCCTTGAGCAGCAAGCCAATAAAGAATTTATCTACCTGGTCCGGGGCCTGACCCCTGAGCAGGGCCAGGTGGTGCTCGACCTCAAGGTGCCGGGTGTTTACGGCATTGAAGAATTCCGTCGTTTCTATCCGGCGGGTGAAGTGACGGCGCATATGGTCGGCTTTACCGATATCGACGATAAAGGTCGTGAAGGCGTTGAACTGGCCTATGACGAGTGGCTGGCCGGGGTTCCGGGCAAGCGGCAAGTGATCAAGGACCGGCGCGGGCGTCTGATCAAAGACGTGCAAGTGACCAAAAACGCCAAGGCAGGGAAGACCTTGGCGTTGTCGATTGACCTGCGCCTGCAGTACCTGGCCAACCGCGAACTGCGCAATGCGCTGGTCGAGAACGGTGCCAAGGCTGGCAGCCTGGTAATCATGGACGTCAAGACCGGCGAGATTCTGGCCATGGTCAACCAGCCCACCTACAACCCCAACAACCGTCGCAATCTGCAACCGGCGATGATGCGTAACCGCGCCATGATCGACGTGTTCGAGCCGGGCTCGACGGTAAAACCGATTTCGATGAGTGCTGCGTTGGAAACCGGGCGCTGGAAACCCACCGACAAGGTTGAGGTTTACCCGGGCACCCTGCAGTTGGGTAAATACACCATTCGTGACGTGTCGCGCACCGAAGGTCCGGTCCTCGACCTGACCGGCATCCTGATCAACTCCAGTAACGTGGGCATGAGTAAGGTCGCCTTCGATATCGGTGGCGAAGCGATCTTCCGCCAGATGGCCAAGATGGGCCTGGGGCAAGACACCGGCCTGGGCTTCCCGGGTGAACGCGTCGGCAACCTGCCCAACTACCGCGAATGGCGCAAGGCGGAAACCGCGACCCTGTCTTACGGCTACGGCGTTTCTGTCACCGCAATCCAGCTGGTTCACGCATTCTCGGCCCTGGCCAACAACGGCAAGCTGGCGCCGCTGACCCTGCTTAAAACCGACCGGCCAGCCGAGTCGGTGCAAGTCATGCCTGAGCAAGTGGCCAAGACGGTGCAGGGCATGCTGCAGGAAGTAATCGAAAACCCGCGGGGTGTCTGGCGTGCCAAGGTGCCGGCGTATCACGTCGGCGGCAAGTCGGGTACCGCGCGTAAAACTTCGTCCGGCGGTGTGAAAGGCTATGCGGTGAACTCTTACCGCTCATTGTTTGCCGGTTTTGGCCCCATGAGCGACCCCCGTTACGCGATCGTTGTGGTTATCGACGAGCCGAGCAAGGCGGGCTACTTCGGTGGTCTGGTTTCCGCTCCCGTATTTAGCAAAGTCATGTCCGGCACCCTGCGTTTGATGAATGTGATCCCGGATAACCTGCCAACGGCAGCGGAGCAACAAGCAGCGGCAGCCGCTGCAGCAGCCAAAGGAGGGCGCGGCTAATGTCCCTGAGCCTGAACAAGATTTTCCCTCACGCCGGTCACGATCTGCTGATCCGTGAGCTGACCCTCGACAGCCGCAATGTACGCGCAGGTGATTTGTTCCTGGCGGTACCCGGCGGCAAACTCGATGGTCGTGAACATATTGCCGACGCCTTGAAGCGCGGTGCGGCTGCCGTGGCTTATGAAGTAGACGGTGCAGATGTGCTGCCGATCTCGTCCGTGCCGCTGATTCCGGTCAAGGGCCTTGCGGCTCAGCTTTCGGATATCGCCGGGCGTTTTTACGGCGAGCCGAGTCGTCACCTCAATCTGGTTGGCGTGACTGGCACCAACGGGAAAACCAGTGTGACCCAGTTGGTGGCGCAGGCCCTTGATCTGTTGGGTCAGCACTGCGGCATCGTGGGCACCCTGGGCACCGGCTTTTATGGCGCGCTGCAAAGCGGTCGCCACACCACGCCGGACCCGATCGCAGTACAGGCGATGCTGGCCGACCTGAAAAAGGCCGGCGCCAAAGCGGTGGCCATGGAAGTGTCGTCCCATGGCCTGGATCAAGGCCGGGTCAGTGCATTGGCGTTCGACGTCGCCGTGCTGACCAACCTGTCCCGCGATCATCTGGACTACCACGGCAGCATGGAGGTTTACGCCGCCGCCAAGGCCAAGCTGTTTGCCTGGCCTGACCTGCGTTGTCGCGTGCTGAATCTGGATGATGAATTCGGTCGCCAACTGGCCGCTGAAAAGCACGACTCGCGCCTGATCAGCTACAGCCTGGAAGACAGCAGCGCTACTTTGTATTGCCGTGACGCAACCTTCGATGACGACGGTGTGCGTGCGACAGTAGTGACCGCTCAGGGCGAGCACTTGCTGCGCAGCTCCCTGCTTGGGCGCTTCAACCTGAGCAACGTGCTGGCTGCTATCGGTGCCTTGCTGGGTCTGGATTATCCGCTGGATGAAATTCTCACCGTATTGCCCAAACTGGAAGGCCCGATCGGGCGTATGCAGCGTTTGGGCGGCGGCAGCAAGCCGCTGGTAGTGGTCGATTACGCCCACACCCCGGATGCCCTGGAAAAAGTACTGCTGGCTCTGCGCCCGCATGCCAAGGGCCAGTTGCTGTGCCTGTTTGGCTGTGGCGGCGACCGCGATCGCGGCAAGCGCCCGTTGATGGCGCAAGTGGTTGAACGTTTGGCCGACGGCGTGCTGGTCACTGACGACAACCCGCGCACTGAAGCGCCTGCGCAAATCTTCGATGATATCCGTGTCGGTTTTGCTGCGCCGCAGAACGTCACTTTTGTAGCCGGTCGTGGTGACGCGATTGCCCAGATCATTGCCAACGCTCGCGTCGAAGACGTGATCGTGCTGGCCGGTAAAGGTCACGAGGACTATCAGGAAATCAACGGCGAACGCCATGACTTCTCTGATCTGGTCAAAGCGGCCAAAGCCCTGGAAATCTGGGAGGCTGACCATGCTTAAGCCTCTGTTGCTCAGTGAAGTGGCTGCAGCCCTGCAAGGACGTGTGGTTGAAGCAGACTGCCGTTTCAATGGCGTCAGCATCGACAGCCGTGCAATCAGCAAGGGTCAGCTGTTTATTGCGCTGACCGGCCCGCGCTTCGATGGTCACGACTACCTGAATGAAGTCGCTGCCAAGGGCGCCGTTGCCGCTCTGGTCGAGCGCGAAGTGCCTGAGTCGGCATTGCCACAGCTGGTGGTCAGGGACACCCGCGAAGCCTTGGGCCGTCTGGGCGCGCTCAATCGCGCCGGTTATGACAAACCGGTCGCGGCCATTACCGGTTCCAGTGGCAAAACCACCGTAAAAGAAATGCTCGCCTGTATCCTGCGCACCCGCGGCCCGGTGCTGGCAACCAAAGGCAACTTGAACAACGATCTGGGCGTCCCCCTGACCCTGATCGAGCTGACTAACGAACACACGTCGGCAGTTATCGAGCTGGGCGCCTCGCGCATCGGCGAGATCGCCTACACCGTGGCCATGACCAAACCTCAGGTTGCCGTGCTCAACAATGCCGGCACTGCCCATGTGGGCGAGTTTGGCGGCCCGGAAAAGATCGTCGAGGCCAAGGGTGAGATTATTGAAGGGCTGGATGCCGATGGCGTCGCCGTTCTCAATCTGGATGACAAGGCTTTCGCTATCTGGAAAGCCCGTGCAGCAGGGCGCAAGGTGTTGAGCTTTGCCCTGGGCAATCCTGAGGCTGACTTTTATGCCAGCGACCTGAGCCGTGATGCTCGCGGTTGCCCGGGCTTCACCTTGCATAGCCCGCTGGGTAGCGAGCGGGTGCAATTGAACCTGCTGGGCACCCATAACGTGGCCAACGCGCTGGCGGCTGCGGCCGCCGCTCACGCCCTGGGCGTTTCGCTGTTCGGGATCAAAACCGGACTTGAAGCGGTGTTGCCGGTCAAGGGCCGTGCCGTCGCGCAAGTGACCGCCGAGGGCCTGCGAATTATTGATGACACTTACAACGCAAACCCCACCTCAATGTGCGCTGCCGTTGATATACTCGCCGCCTTTTCCGGCCGCACCGTCCTGGTGCTCGGAGATATTGGCGAACTGGGTGAGTGGGCGGAGCAAGGACATCGTGAAGTAGGCGCTTATGCCGCCGACAAAGTTTCAGCGCTCTATGCGGTGGGACCCATGATGGCTCATGCCGTCACTGCTTTTGGACACCAGGCTCGTCACTTCGCCAATCAGGCTGACCTGATCAAGGCGCTTCGCGCTGAGCACGAAACAAACACCACTATTTTGATCAAGGGCTCGCGCAGCGCTGCGATGGAAAACATCGTTGCGGCTTTGTGCGGTTCCAGCGGGGAGAAACATTAATGCTGCTGCTGCTAGCGGAGTATCTGCAACAGTTCTACAAAGGCTTCGCGGTCTTCCAGTACTTGTCCCTGCGCGGGATTCTAGGGGTGCTGACCGCGTTGACCTTGTCGTTGTGCCTGGGGCCGTGGATGATCCGCACCCTGCAAAACCGTCAGATCGGCCAGTCGGTGCGTAATGACGGCCCGCAATCGCACCTGTCGAAATCCGGCACCCCGACCATGGGTGGCGCGCTGATCCTGTCGGCCATCGCCATCAGCACCCTGTTATGGGCTGACCTGAGCAACCGCTATGTGTGGGTCGTGCTGATTGTGACCCTGCTGTTCGGTGCCATTGGCTGGGTTGACGACTACCGCAAGGTGATCGAAAAGAATTCCCGTGGCTTGCCGAGCCGCTGGAAGTATTTCTGGCAGTCGGTGTTCGGTCTGGGCGCGGCGATCTTCTTGTACGTCACGGCGCCAAGCGCGGTGGAAACCACGCTGATCCTGCCGATCCTCAAGGATGCCAGCATCCCGCTGGGTATTGGCTTTGTGGTGCTGACCTATTTTGTGATCGTGGGTTCGAGCAACGCGGTCAACCTGACTGACGGCCTCGATGGTCTGGCGATCATGCCGACCGTGATGGTCGGCGGTGCGCTGGGTATCTTCTGCTACCTGTCGGGCAACGTGAAATTTGCCGACTACCTGCTGATCCCTTATGTACCGGGCGCAGGTGAGTTGATTGTGTTCTGCGGCGCACTGATTGGCGCCGGCCTCGGGTTTTTGTGGTTCAACACTTACCCGGCACAAGTCTTTATGGGTGACGTCGGCGCGCTGGCGCTGGGCGCTGCCCTGGGCACCATCGCCGTGATCGTGCGTCAGGAAATCGTGCTGTTCATCATGGGCGGTGTGTTCGTGATGGAAACCCTGTCCGTGGTGATCCAGGTAGCGTCTTTCAAGTTGACCGGCAAGCGGGTGTTCCGCATGGCGCCGATTCATCACCACTTTGAACTCAAAGGCTGGCCCGAGCCGCGTGTGATCGTCCGTTTCTGGATCATCACCGTGATCCTTGTGTTGGTAGGCCTTGCCACGCTGAAGCTGAGGTAGAACCTGTGTCTCTGATCGCTTCTGACCACTTCCGCATCGTTGTCGGCCTCGGCAAGAGCGGCATGTCCCTGGTGCGCTTTCTGGCGCAGCGCGGCGTGTCGTTTGCCGTGGCGGACACGCGGGAAAATCCACCGGAGCTGGCCACGCTGCGCCGTGACTACCCGCAAGTGGAAGTGCGTTGTGGCGAGCTGGATGTCGACTTCCTGTGCCGTGCCGACGAGCTCTACGTGAGCCCCGGCCTGGCCCTGGCGACTCCGGCGCTGCAAGCGGCGGCGGCCCGTGGCGTAAAATTGTCGGGCGACATCGACCTGTTCGCGCGTAACGCGAAAGCGCCCATCGTGGCAATCAGCGGCTCCAACGCCAAAAGCACCGTGACCACCCTGGTCGGTGAAATGGCCGCGGCAGCCGGCAAGCGCGTGGCCGTCGGCGGCAACCTCGGGACCCCGGCGCTGGACCTGCTCAGCGACGACATCGAGCTGTACGTGATGGAGCTGTCGAGCTTCCAGCTGGAAACTACCAACCAGTTGGGCGCTGAAGTGGCCACCGTCCTCAATGTCAGCGAAGATCATATGGACCGCTACACCGGCCTGCCGGCGTATCACCTGGCCAAACACCGGATTTTCCGTGGTGCCCGGCAGGTGGTGGTCAACCGTCAGGATGCCTTGACCCGCCCGCTGATGAGCGAAGGTCAGCCGTGCTGGACCTTCGGCCTGAGCGCACCGGACTTCAAGGCCTTTGGCCTGCGCGAAGAAAACGGCGAAAAACACCTCGCCTTCGAATTCCAGAACCTGATGCCTGTTCGCGAGCTGAAGGTGCGTGGCGCCCATAACCAGGCCAATGCCCTGGCCGCCCTGGCTCTGGGACATGCGGTCGGTTTGCCGTTCGATGCCATGCTCGCCAGCCTGCGCACTTTCACCGGCCTTGAGCACCGCTGCCAGTGGGTTCGCGAGCTGGATGGCGTGAGCTACTACAACGATTCCAAGGCCACCAACGTCGGTGCGGCACTGGCTGCCATCGACGGCCTGGGCATGGACATGGATGGCAAGCTGATCCTGATCGCTGGCGGTGACGGCAAGGGCGCCGACTTCAGCGGCCTGCGTGATTCGGTGGCCAAGTACTGCCGCGCCGTCGTGCTGATGGGGCGTGATGCGGGCCTTATTGCCGATGCCTTGGGCGATGACGTGCCGCAAGTACGGGTTGCTTCGCTGGACGAAGCCATCGCGCAAAGCCGTGCCCTGGCACAACCGGGTGATGCGGTCTTGCTGTCGCCCGCCTGCGCCAGTTTCGACATGTTCAAGAACTACGAAGATCGCGGCCAGTTGTTCGCCCGCGCTGTGGAGGTGCTGGCATGATTTTCGGCATCCTCAAGCCTTACCCTTCGCCGCTGATCACGGGCCGTGGCATCGACCTCGATTTCCCGTTGCTGGCCGGTTGCATGGCCTTGCTGGGTCTGGGGCTGGTGATGATCACTTCGGCTTCGTCCGAAGTGGCTGCCTTGCAGTCCGGCAACACCCTGTACCACATGATCCGCCACCTGTTTTACATCGTGCTCGGTCTGGGCGCGTGCATCATGACCATGATGGTGCCGATCGCGACCTGGCAACGTATGGGCTTTATGTTGCTGATCGGTGCATTCGGTTTGCTGGTGGCCGTGCTGATCCCGGGCATTGGCCGTGAGGTTAACGGTTCGATGCGCTGGATCGGTTTCAGCTTCTTTAACGTGCAGCCTTCGGAAATCGCCAAGGTCTTTGTGGTGATCTACCTCGCGGGCTATCTGGTGCGTCAGCAGAAGGAAGTGCGCGAAAGCTGGATGGGCTTCTTCAAGCCATTTATCGTGCTGCTGCCGATGGCCGGCCTGCTGCTGATGGAGCCGGACTTTGGTGCCACTGTAGTAATGATGGGGGCTGCGGCGGCCATGCTGTTCCTTGGCGGTGTCGGCCTGTTCCGTTTCGCCCTGATGGTCGCGCTGGCGGTCGGTGCCGTGTTTGTTCTGGTACAGGCGCAGCCTTACCGAATGGCGCGTTTGATCACCTTTACCGATCCCTGGTCCGACCAGTTCGGCTCCGGTTACCAGCTGACCCAGGCCCTGATCGCCTTCGGTCGCGGTGAGTGGTTCGGCGTAGGCCTGGGCAACAGCGTACAGAAGCAGTTCTACCTGCCTGAAGCCCATACCGACTTCGTGTTCTCGGTACTGGCAGAGGAGCTGGGGGTTGTCGGCTCGCTGCTGACCGTGGCCCTGTTCGTGTTCGTGTGTGTGCGCGGCATGTATATCGGCATGTGGGCCGAGCGCGCCAAGCAGTATTTCTCGGCTTATATGGCGTACGGCCTGTCGTTCCTGTGGATCGGCCAGTTCCTGATCAATATCGGGGTAAACGTCGGCCTGCTGCCCACCAAGGGCCTGACCCTGCCTTTCCTCAGCTACGGCGGCAGCTCGCTGGTGATTTGCTGCGTGTGTATGGGCCTGTTGCTGCGCATCGAGTGGGAGAGTCGAACCCACCTGGGCAGCGAAGAGACCGATTTCAAAGAAAGCGACTTCGCAGAGGAGCCGACCCATGGGCGCTAATGTGCTGATCATGGCGGGCGGCACCGGTGGCCACGTGTTCCCGGCGCTGGCTTGCGCCCGCGAATTCGAAGCCCGCGGCTACACCGTGCACTGGCTCGGTACACCGCGTGGTATCGAGAATGAGCTGGTAGAGCCTGCCGGTTTCAAACTGCACCTGATCAACGTCGCGGGCCTGCGTGGCAAGAGCAAGCTGTCGCTGATCAAGGCGCCGTTTGTGCTGCTCAAAGCGCTGTTTCAGGCGCGCAAGATCATTCGTCAGCTCAAGCCGGTCTGCGTGCTTGGCTTCGGTGGTTACGTGACCGGGCCTGGCGGCCTGGCGGCGAAAACCTGCGGTGTACCGGTGATCATTCACGAGCAGAACGCAGTAGCCGGTACGGCCAACCGCTTGCTGGTGCCTATGACCCGCCGTGTGTGCGAAGCCTTCCCCGGCACCTTCGAGGCGTCGGACAAGCTGCGCAGCACCGGTAACCCGGTACGCCCCGAGCTGTTCAGCCTGGCGCCACGTGCCGCACTGCAAGGGCGCAAGGCACGCCTGCTGGTGCTGGGCGGAAGCCTGGGCGCCGAACCGTTGAACAAGTTGTTGCCTGAAGCGCTGGCCCAAGTATCGGCTGAGGTGCGTCCTGAGGTGTTTCATCAGGCCGGCAAGCAACATGACCAGATTACTGCCGAGCGCTATACCGCGGTCGGTGTCGAGGCTCAAGTACAGCCTTTTATCAAAGACATGGCCCAAGCCTATGGCTGGGCCGACCTGGTGGTTTGTCGCGCAGGCGCGCTGACCGTCAGTGAACTGGCTGCGGCCGGTCTGCCTTCGCTGCTGGTGCCATTGCCCCACGCGATTGACGACCATCAGAGCCGCAATGCCGACTTTCTGGCACGCGAGGGCGCCGCCTTCCTGATGCCGCAAGCGACAACTGGCGCAGCCGAACTGGCTGCACGCCTGACAGAGGTTTTGATGCAACCGGAACGACTCAACAGCATGGCGGCCAATGCCCGCCGCCTGGCCAAACCTGATGCGACCCGCAACGTTGTAGATATCTGCCTGGAGGTGGCCAATGGTTGAAAATCAAAAAGCTATGCCACAACCCGAGATGCGCCGTATCCGTCGCATTCACTTCGTCGGTATCGGCGGTGTGGGCATGTGCGGTATTGCCGAAGTGTTGCTCAACCTGGGCTATCAAGTGTCGGGTTCGGACCTGAATGCATCGCCAGTGACCGAGCGTCTTGAATCGTTCGGCGCGCACATCTTTATCGGCCACCGTGCCGAGAACGCCGCCAACGCCGATGTACTGGTGGTGTCGAGCGCTGTAAACACCTCCAACCCCGAAGTGGCCAATGCCCTGGAACGTCGTATTCCAGTGGTGCCCCGGGCCGAGATGCTGGCTGAACTGATGCGCTACCGCCACGGCATCGCCGTTGCCGGTACCCACGGTAAAACCACCACCACCAGCCTGCTGGCCTCGGTGTTCGCCGCCGGTGGCCTGGACCCGACGTTTGTAATCGGTGGCCGGTTGAATGCAGCAGGCACCAATGCACAGCTGGGCACCAGCCGTTACCTGATTGCCGAAGCAGACGAAAGCGATGCCAGCTTCCTGCATCTGCAACCGCTGGTTGCCGTGGTCACCAATATCGACGCTGACCATATGGCGACCTACGAAGGTGACTTCAACAAGCTGAAGAAAACCTTCGTCGAGTTCCTCCACAACCTGCCGTTCTATGGCCTGGCCGTGCTGTGCCTGGACGATCCGGTGGTGCGTGAAATCCTGCCGCTGGTCAAGCGTCCGACCGTGACCTACGGCTTCAGCGAAAACGCTGACGTACGTGCAATCAATGTGCGCCAGCAGGGCATGCAAACCTTCTTCACCGTGTTGCGCCCGGATCGCGAGCCGCTGGATGTATCGGTCAACATGCCGGGCAACCACAACGTGCTCAATGCCCTGGCCACCATCTGCATTGCTTCCGATGAAGGCATCAGCGATGACGCCATTGTTCAGGGCCTGTCCGGCTTTGAAGGTGTGGGCCGACGCTTCCAGGTTTACGGCGAATTGCCGGTTGAAGGCGGCAGCGTGATGCTGGTCGACGACTATGGCCACCACCCGACCGAAGTTGCGGCCGTGATCAAGGCCGTACGCGGTGGCTGGCCTGAGCGGCGCCTGGTGATGGTGTACCAGCCGCACCGCTTCAGTCGTACCCGCGACCTGTACGACGATTTCGTCCAGGTCCTGGCCGACGCCAACGTGCTGCTGTTGATGGAAGTCTACCCGGCTGGCGAAGAGCCGATCCCGGGTGCCGACAGCCGCCAGCTGTGCCACAGCATCCGCCAGCGCGGCCAGCTGGACCCGATTTACATCGAGCGCGGCGTTGAGCTGGCGCCGATCGTCAAGCCGCTGCTGCGTGCTGGCGACATTCTGTTGTGCCAAGGGGCGGGCGATATCGGCCGTCTGGCACCGCAACTTATCAAGAGCCCGCTGTTCGCCGGTGCTGTTGTTGCCGCTACCAGTGAAGGAAAGTTGAAATGACTGCTGCCTACGCCAATCTGTTCTCGACCATTGCCCCAGCCGATTTCGGCCGTGTGGCGGTGTTGTTCGGCGGCAAAAGCGCTGAGCGTGAAGTCTCGTTGAAGTCGGGCAATGCCGTGCTGGGCGCGCTGCAAAGCGCTGGTGTGGATGCCTTCGGTATCGATGTGGGCGATGACTTCATCACCCGTATCACCAGCGAAAAAATCGACCGCGCGTTCATCATTCTCCACGGTCGTGGCGGTGAAGACGGCAGCATGCAAGGCCTGCTGGAGTGCCTGGGCATTCCTTACACCGGCAGCGGCATCCTCGCCTCGGCCCTGGCCATGGACAAGCTGCGCACCAAGCAGGTGTGGCACAGCCTGGGCATTCCAACGCCGCGTCATGCCGTATTGAGCAGCGAAGCCGATTGTATTTCTGCGGGCAAGGAACTGAGCTTCCCTTTGATCGTCAAACCGGCTCATGAAGGTTCAAGTATCGGTATGGCCAAAGTGAGTAACGTGGACGAGTTGATCGTCGCGTGGGCCGATGCCAGCAAGTACGACTCGCAAGTATTGGTAGAGCAGTGGATCTCGGGTCCCGAGTTCACCATCGCCACCCTGCGTGACCAGGTATTGCCACCGATTGCCCTGGGCACTCCCCACACCTTTTACGACTACGACGCCAAGTACGTGGCCAACGATACCCAGTATCGGATCCCGTGCGGCCTCGACAGTGCCAAGGAACAAGAGCTCATGGACCTCACGGCGAAAGCCTGCGAGGCGATCGGCATTGCCGGTTGGGGCCGTCTCGACGTGATGCAGGACACCGCAGGCCAGTTCTGGCTGCTGGAAGTCAACACCGCGCCGGGCATGACCGATCACAGCCTGGTGCCGATGGCGGCCAAGGCTGCCGGTCTGGATTTCCAGCAGTTGGTGCTGTCGATTCTGGCGGCAAGCATAGAGGCGCGAGGTTAAGTCCATGCAAGGTGCATCGCTTCGTCATCAACCACCACCCGCTCCCGGCCGCAAGCCGGTGCCGCGTGGCGCCAGCCGGATGGTGGCGAAAGAACCGATGTCGGTGCGTTTGCCAAAAGCCAATTTCGGCTTTTTGAAAGCCCTGTTCTGGCCGGTGCTGCTGGTAGCGCTGGGTTATGGCACCTACGAAGGTGCGCAGCGTTTGATGCCGTATGCGGATCGGCCGATCACCAATGTCAATGTACAGGGTGATCTGACCTATATCAGCCAGCAAGCCGTGCAGCAGCGTATTGCCCCGTATGTGGGGGCGAGCTTTTTCACGGTAGACCTGGCTGGCATGCGCACCGAGCTTGAACAGATGCCCTGGATTGCCCACGCCGAAGTTCGGCGGGTGTGGCCCGATCAGGTGGTAATCCGCCTTGAAGAGCAACTGCCGGTGGCTCGCTGGGGTGATGAAGCACTGCTCAACAACCAGGGTCAGGCATTCACCCCGCGTGAGCTGGCCAACTACGAACACTTGCCGCAGCTGTTTGGCCCACAACGGGCCCAGCAGCAGGTGATGCAGCAGTATCAGGTACTGAGCCAGATGCTGCGTCCGATGGGCTTTTCCATAGTCCGGCTGGAATTGCGTGAGCGCGGCAGCTGGTTCCTGACCACCGGAGCCGGCAGTGCAGGGCCCGGGATCGAGCTGCTGTTGGGGCGCGATCACCTGGTAGAAAAAATGCGTCGCTTCATAGCCATCTATGAAAAAACGCTGAAAGAACAGATTACCAACATAGCGCGCATCGATTTGCGTTACGCCAACGGATTGGCCGTCGGCTGGCGGGAACCTGTGGCACCGACGATAGCCCAACCCGCTGTCGCGAAGAATTAAGAAGAGGCAGGACCCATGGCAAACGTGCAAAGCGGAAAAATGATCGTCGGTCTCGATATCGGCACCTCCAAGGTGGTGGCGCTGGTGGGCGAGGTCGGTGAAGACGGTACGATCGAAATCGTCGGTATTGGCACGCATCCGTCCCGGGGCCTGAAGAAAGGCGTGGTGGTGAACATCGAGTCCACCGTGCAATCGATCCAGCGCGCTATCGAAGAGGCGCAGCTGATGGCCGGTTGCCGGATTCACTCGGCGTTTGTCGGCGTTGCCGGCAACCACATCCGCAGCCTGAATTCCCACGGTATCGTGGCGATTCGTGATCGCGAAGTCAGCACCGCCGACCTTGAGCGCGTCCTCGACGCTGCCCAGGCTGTCGCGATCCCTGCTGACCAGCGTGTGCTGCACACCCTGGCCCAGGACTACGTGATCGATAACCAGGAAGGCGTGCGTGAGCCACTGGGTATGTCGGGCGTACGTCTGGAAGCCAAGGTTCACGTCGTGACCTGTGCGGTCAATGCCGCACAGAATATCGAGAAGTGCGTACGCCGCTGCGGGCTTGAGGTCGATGACATCATCCTTGAGCAACTGGCGTCGGCTTACTCGGTGCTCACCGATGACGAAAAAGAGCTGGGCGTATGCCTGGTGGATATCGGTGGCGGTACCACCGATATCGCGATCTTCACCGAAGGCGCGATCCGCCACACGGCCGTGATCCCGATCGCGGGTGACCAGGTGACCAACGACATCGCCATGGCGCTGCGTACACCGACCCAATATGCCGAAGAAATCAAGATTCGTTACGCCTGTGCCCTGGCCAAACTGGCCGGTGCCGGCGAAACCATCAAAGTGCCGAGCGTGGGCGATCGCCCACCCCGTGAACTGTCCCGTCAGGCCCTGGCCGAAGTGGTCGAGCCGCGTTATGACGAGCTGTTCACCCTGATTCAGGCCGAGCTGCGTCGCAGCGGATACGAAGACCTGATCCCTGCGGGCATCGTGTTGACCGGTGGTACTTCAAAGATGGAAGGCGCGGTGGAACTTGCCGAAGAGATCTTCCACATGCCGGTCCGCCTGGGCGTGCCGCACAGCTTCAAAGGCTTGACCGACGTTGTGCGCAATCCGATTTACTCCACCGCTGTGGGCTTGTTGCTGTACGGGCTGCAAAAGCAGTCAGACGGTATCTCCATATCGGGTATCAGCAACCGCGACAACTACAGCAGTGACGAACAAAAAGCCCCTGTGCTTGAGCGCCTCAAGCGCTGGGTACAGGGCAACTTTTAAAGCTTGAGCTTGAAAAGATTCAAAGCAGTAGAAGTAGGCGAAAAAAACTAGAGAACTGAAAGGAGAGGGACCATGTTCGAACTCGTAGACAACATCCCGCAAAGCCCGGTAATCAAGGTTATCGGTGTTGGTGGTGGCGGTGGCAATGCTGTTAACCATATGGTTAAGAGCAACATCGAAGGCGTGGAATTCATCTGCGCCAACACTGACGCACAAGCGCTCAAAAGCATTGGCGCGCGCACCATCCTGCAACTGGGCACTGGCGTGACCAAGGGCCTGGGTGCCGGCGCAAATCCGGAAGTCGGTCGTCAGGCCGCTCTGGAAGATCGCGAGCGCATTGCTGAAGTGCTGCAGGGCACCAATATGGTGTTCATCACCACGGGCATGGGCGGTGGTACCGGTACCGGTGCTGCGCCGATCATTGCCGAAGTGGCCAAGGAAATGGGCATTCTCACCGTTGCGGTGGTGACACGTCCGTTCCCGTTCGAAGGTCGCAAGCGCATGCAGATCGCTGACGAAGGTATTCGTCTGCTGTCCGAAAGCGTCGATTCGTTGATCACGATTCCGAACGAAAAACTGCTGACCATCCTGGGCAAGGACGCCAGCCTGCTGTCGGCTTTCGCCAAGGCCGATGACGTACTGGCCGGTGCCGTTCGCGGTATCTCCGACATCATCAAGCGTCCGGGCATGATCAACGTCGACTTTGCCGATGTGCGCACCGTGATGAGCGAAATGGGCATGGCAATGATGGGCACTGGCTGCGCCAGCGGTCCGAACCGTGCTCGCGAAGCGACCGAAGCGGCCATCCGCAACCCGTTGCTCGAAGACGTGAACCTGGAAGGCGCTCGTGGCATCCTGGTGAACATCACCGCCGGCCCTGACCTGTCCCTGGGTGAGTACTCCGACGTGGGCAGCATCATTGAAGCCTTCGCTTCCGAGCACGCCATGGTCAAGGTCGGTACCGTTATCGATCCGGATATGCGCGACGAGCTGCATGTCACCGTGGTTGCGACCGGTCTGGGCGCGAAAATCGAGAAGCCGGTCAAGGTAATCGACAACACCGTGCAAACTTCTTACGCAGCCTCTTCGGCTCACAGCGCCCCAGCTCGTCAGGAAGCGCGTACCGAGCGTCAGGAGCAACCGGTGGTCAACTACCGTGATCTGGACCGCCCGACGGTGATGCGTAATCAGGCCCAGCAAGGCGCGACAACCGCTGCCAAGCTCAATCCTCAAGACGATCTGGATTACCTGGACATCCCGGCTTTCCTGCGTCGACAGGCTGATTAATGAAATCAATCAGGGCTATTAAGGTGATTGGTGTTCAGCAAAGGCTCGGTCTGCTATTATCGCCAGCCTTTGTTGATACCAGTTCGCAATTTGCGCTGAAGCGGCCAATGCCATGATTAAACAACGCACCCTGAAAAATATTATCCGTGCCACAGGTGTCGGCCTGCACTCCGGCGAGAAGGTCTATCTGACCCTCAAGCCCGCGCCTGTGGACACCGGCATCGTGTTTTGTCGTGCAGACCTTGACCCTGTTGTGCAGATCCCTGCGCGCGCGGAAAACGTCGGCGAGACAACGATGTCGACCACGTTGGTCAACGGCGACGTAAAAGTAGACACGGTAGAGCACTTGCTCTCGGCCATGGCTGGCCTGGGGATCGATAACGCCTACGTCGAACTCTCCGCGTCTGAAGTCCCGATTATGGACGGTAGCGCCGGACCTTTCGTGTTTCTGATTCAATCTGCCGGCCTGGAAGAACAGGACGCGCCGAAGAAGTTCATCCGTATCCTGCGTGAAGTGACAGTGGAAGATGGCGACAAGCGCGCCACTTTCGTCCCTTTCGAAGGCTTCAAGGTGAGCTTCGAGATCGATTTCGATCACCCGGTTTTCCGTAACCGCACCCAAAGTGCAACCGTGGATTTTTCCAGCACTTCGTTTGTAAAAGAAGTCAGCCGCGCGCGTACCTTTGGTTTCATGAGTGATATCGAGTACCTGCGCAAGCACAACCTCGCACTCGGCGGTAGCGTGGAAAACGCCATCGTGGTCGACGCGGATGGTGTACTGAACGAAGACGGCCTTCGCTATGAAGACGAATTCGTGAAGCACAAGATCCTCGACGCAATTGGCGACCTTTACCTGTTGGGCAATAGCCTGATCGGTGAATTCAAGGGCTTCAAGTCTGGCCATGCTCTGAACAACCAGCTGATTCGCAAGCTGCTTGAAGAGACTGATGCATGGGAAGTCGTGACCTTTGAAGATGCCAGCACTGCACCGATCTCGTACATGCGTCCGGTTGCGGCAGTTTAAGTAAAACTTCTTTCTCTAGTTTTTGAAGGCCACCCTCGGGTGGCCTTTTTTTATTGTCATCCGCCGCCGCCAACAACACAGTCTGAAGCTTGCCGGGGAGCTATGTGGGAGCGGGCTTGCTCGCGATGCGGACGCTGCGGTGTGTCAGGCAAACTTCGGGGATGCTATCGCAGGCAAGCCAGCCCACAGGTTTTGCAGCGCTCACACAATCTGAAGCAGCTTACTTTGCCCCCAGAGCATCTCGTGACTAGGGTGTGTCTTTTGGTTTTAACGCATTAAGTCCGGTTTCATTGATGTCCATCACCCGGTTGCGCCCGCGCTTTTTCGCTTGATAGAGGGCCTTGTCGGCCGTCCTGAGCAATTGCTCCGGGTCGTCGCCGGGTTTGGCATAGCGGGTACAGGCGCCCAGACTGACGGTGAGTTTTGGCGTGCCGGGGTTGGCTGGCTCCATCTGCTCAACCGCCGAGCGAATCTTTTCGGCCAGCAGGCGAGTGCCCGCGGCGTCGGTTTCGGTCAGCACCACCGCAAATTCTTCACCGCCATAGCGCGCAGCCAGATCGGCGGGGCGGCGCACATTGGCCTTGATGGTCTGTGCGACCTGGCGCAGGGCTTCATCCCCGGCCTGGTGGCCGTGGTTGTCGTTGAAGGCCTTGAAGTGGTCGATATCAATCATGATCAGTGACAGTGGTGACCCCGAGCGTTGTGCGCGGCGCCATTCCAGGTCCAGGGTCTTGTCCAGCATGCGCCGGTTGGCCAGCCCGGTCAGCGGGTCGGTGGAGGCCAGTGCAGCGAGTTCGCGTTCGGCGCGCTGGCGCAGGCGCAGTTCGCGAACCAGCAGCCAGGTCAACCACAGCAGGCCCAGGCACAGCAGCAGGGTGGCGCTGCCAATAAGGAGGGCGGTGTGCAGCCAGTTACTGAAAATATGCTCGGTGGACAAGGCCACCACCACCAGCAACGGCAGCCCGTTGACCTCGGCGAAGTTGTAGAGGCGCTGCAGGTGATAGATCCCGGACATGGCGCTAAAGCTGCCATAGCGTTCATTGATAAAGCGCTGGAAGATCGGCATGTGGGCCAGGTCCTGGCCGGTATAGAACTTGGTTGTGGTCGGGTACTGGACCAGCATGATGCCTTCGGTGCTGACCAGGCTGATATTGCCGGTAGGTCCGAGGTCCAGGCCGCGAAACAGGTTCTGAAAATAGCTCATCTTCATCAGGGCCACGGCGACGCCACCAAACTTTCCATCTGATGCCGTGATTCTGCGGCTCAGCACCAGATTCCAGTCATTGGGTGTGTCGCTGGCAGGCAGGGGCCGGCTGATAAAGATTTTTTCGCTTTGAGCCTTGAGATGAGCCTTGAACCAGGGCTGTTGGCGCGCGTTGTCCAGCAAGGGGGTCGCTGGGCTCGAGCCGACAATCAGCTTGCCTTCGGCATCCAGCACAAAAAAGCCAGCATTGGACGGCGCTTCCGTGGCTTTATCGAAGAGCAATGACTTTTGAGTCTGTGGCGACAGGGAGTCCAGAGCCTGGTTTTGCAGCAGGTTGATCAGGTTGTTCAGCGAGGAATCGTAAATCGACAGGGTGTTGCGAATATCCCGGCTGATCAACTGCACGATATTGAGCGCTGATCGCGCAGCGTCCTCTTCGGTATTGCGGTATTCCCTGACCAGCAGATAGCTGACGATGCTCAGAATCGTCAGCACCGCCAGAGCGACAGCACCGATCAGCATACGTCGCGTGATGATATGGCTACGCGGGGAAAATGGAATGGCCTTACCCTCACAGATACGAATCGTGCTTAGCCACAAGGTGTTGCTCTAATGTGATAAGGCCAGCTAAAAAGCTGGCCCTTTGGTCACGGATTAGAACACATCAATAGGATAGTCGACGATCACCCGGTACTCATCTACATCGTTATCTACGCTCTGGTACGCGGTATTACCGCGGTTGGTGGCCCAGCGCAGGGTCACCGCCAGATCTTTGGCCTTGCCTTCCTGGATCACATACTTGAGCCCCAGGTCACGTTCCCAGTGATGGGCGTTCTTGCCTTCGGGGTTGTACCAGTTGCTATAGCCGATGCTGTTGGCGTCAGCCTTGGTCAGGTCCAACTCACCCCGCGAGTACGAAGCACTGGCTGTCAGACCGGCGATGCCGAGGCCGGCAAAGTCATACTCGTATTGCAGCTTCCAGGAGCGCTCGTTGGGGCCGTTGAAGTCCGAGTACTGCTGCGAGTTGTCGAGGTAAACGCTGTCGCCCTGGTAGATATAGTCAAAGGGCGTGTTGCCGTTGACCCGCTGGTACACCGCCGTCACCTTGTGACCGTCGATCCCGAGTGCCAGGTGCAGGCTGAAGGTGTTGTTGTCGATATCGCCCAGCAATGCCTTGCCGGTGTCCTGGGTGTGATAGAAGTGCAGGCCGGGGTTGAGGGTGATGCCCTCGCTCAGTGCCCAGGTGTAGTCGAAGTCGTAGTAGTACTGGTTCCAGATGTCCTGCAACTGGGCTGCGTACAGGTTGCTGGTGATCTCGGGGATGCCGCTCCAGGAGGCACCTGCCCAGCTAATGTGCTTGCTGGTCTGGTCGCCAAGGTCACCGTAGGTGGTGGTCAGGCGACGCATGCCGCTCTGGTTGTAGGGCTTGTCAAAACTGACCTGGCCGCCTTCGAACATCCAGCCCTCGAAGCTGGTGTTGGTCAGGCTGACGCCACGGAAGGTCTGCGGCAGCATGCGGGTTTCGCCACCGGCGATGACCGGGTTGGTCAGGAACAGGTCACCGGCTTTGAGTTCGGTATCAAAGGCGCGCATTTTCAGCGCTGCACCGGCGGACGAAAAGGCCGTTGGTGCTTTGCCGTTGCCATCGCTGACTGGCAGGATGCTGCTGCCATCGGTGCCGCCACCACCATCGAGCTTGAGCCCGAGCAGCGCGTAGGCATCGAGGCCGAAGCCGACTGTGCCCTGGGTGAACCCCGACTCGAACTTGCCGACAAACCCCTGGCCCCACTCCTTGCTGTCATCGGTATGGGGACTGCGGATATCGTGGTTCATATAGTAGTTGCGGGCGTGGACCTTGAGGCTGGAACCTTCGATAAAACCGTCTTTGGACGCTTCGTCATCGGCGTGGGCGATGGTTGGGATCGTTGCAGCCAGGGCAATGAATAACGGACTGAGTTTGAGTGAGTACTTCACCAGTGAGTTGCTCCTTGAAAGTGGCGGCAGTTTTTATTTTCTTTAAAAATTCTGTTCTTGTTGTAAGGCGCTACCGAGGCGGCAGCGCTTTTTTTAAAACAAAAAAAAGCCGCTATGATAGCGGCTTTTGAAACAATCAGTCACATGTTAGCCATGCAACTGACTGGGTCGGGAAGTCTGCGAGCGTTGAATCAGCTGTCTTTGGCTTCATCGGACGGGCTGGCTTTAGCGTGCGTTTGCTGGGGCTGGGCGTCGTTTTGATGACGTGCTGTCAGCTCTGCCTGGTGTTGTTCGAAAGCCGCTGCGCGGGCCGCATTTTGTGCGATGAAGGCAGGGGATTCTTCCGCCATGGCCAGGGGCGACAACAACAAGGACGACAAAACGAAAACGCTGGCCAAACCCATACTGCTGGACATTTCTAAGACCTTCTTGCTGAGCAAGTTCTGTGTGGTGCGATCAAGATAGGGCCATCAAGCAGGGCGAAAAAGAGCGGATATGGACAAGGACCTTTGCGTTTTGAGTAACAAAGGCGGGGAGGTGCGGGGTAGACGCATTGCACGAAGATGGGCCTGGCTCAAACCTGTGGGGCTTGCCTGCGATGCCAACGCTGCGGTCTGCCAGGCAAACCGCGGTGATGCCATCGCTGGCAAGCCAGCTCCCACAAGAATTGTGTCGCACGAAAATTTGATGCTTGCAGGGATTATTGTGGGAGCGGGCTTGCCCGCGATTCAGGCGCTGCGGTGTGGCAGGCAAACCGCGGTGATGCCATCGCTGGCAAGCCAGCTCCCACAAGAATTGTGTCGCACGCAAATTTGATGCTTGCAGGGATTATTGTGGGAGCGGGCTTGCCCGCGATGCAGGCACTGCGGTGTGGCAGGCAAACCGCGGTGATGCCATCGGCAGGCAAGCCCACACAAGGGATGGGGATGTGTTCAGGTCGGTAGGTATAAACCGAAGGTGTTGCGACCATCGCCACTGCGCACAAACACCTCACCGCCATGCATCTGTGCAATCGCCTTGACGATGGCCAGCCCCAGCCCGTGGTTGGCGCCGCTGTTATGGCGGGCGGCGTCTACCCGGTAGAAACGCTCGAACAAATGCGGCAAATGCTCTGCGGTAATCGGCTGGCCCGGGTTGCTGATGCTGATCGTGACTTGCCCGGCCTGTTGCTCGATCAACACCTCGATCGCTTCACCGGCCTCGGTGTGCTGCACGGCATTGCTCAGCAGGTTGATCAATGCCCGGCGCAGGTGGGCTTTTTCAATATCGGCCAGGGCATCACCGCTGACCCGCACTTCAACCCGCGCATCCTCAAGTATAAATTCCAGATACTCCAGGGTCGTCGCTACTTCGTCCGCCAGTGAGGCGCGGCTCAGTTTGCTGGCCTTGCTGCCTTGGTCGGCGCTGGCCAGGAACAGCATGTCATTGATGATGCTGCGCAACCGCTCCAGCTCTTCGAGGTTGGATTGCAGTACCTCGAAGTAATGCTCGGCCGAACGCCCCCGCGTCAGCGCCACCTGGGTCTGGCCAATCAGGTTGGTCAGTGGTGAACGCAGTTCATGGGCCACATCGGCATTGAATGACTCTAGCCGCGTCCAGGCTTGTTCTACCCGGTCCAGGGTAGAGTTGAAGGCGCTGACCAACTGATCCAGTTCCGGAGCCAGAGGCGCAAGGTGCAGACGCCCGGACAAGCGCGGCGGCGCCAGTTTCTGCGCTTCTTCAGACAGCTTGACCAGCGGTTTTAGGCCGATTCGCGCCACCCAATAGCCGAGCAACGAAGCCAGAAGCACGCCGATGCTCGCCAGGCTGACCAGTGCAATCAGCAGTTGGTGCTGGGTCTGGCGAAAGGTTTGTGTGTCGATGGCAATCAGAAAGCGCAGCGCCGGACGTTGCTCCTTGGCCGCAATTTCGCTGATCAGCACTTTGAACGGGTAGGCCTGGCCGGGCAGGCGCAAGTCGCGCACACCTGCAGGCTCTTGGGCAAACTCGCGCACGACGGCGTCGGGGTTGCCGTACTCATAGGCGGGATCGGAACTGATCGCCCAAAACCGGATGCGCTTGTCTTCTTCGCTGAGCAGCTTGAACTTGGCGCTGATCTTGCCCCAGTGCTCGGGGTTGCCATAGCGGTTGATCGAGGACTCCAGCACACTGTAGCGGGCATCCAGTTCTGCTTCGGGCAGGCGCCCGATGCTTTTGTCGACTTGCTGGTACAGCGCCCAGCCAATCAACACAAACACCAGCAAGGCCACCAAGGCAAACATCGCGCTCAAGCGCATGGCAATGGAGTTCAGGGCAGTTGGGAGCTTAAACACTGCGTCGCTCCAGCACATAACCCATGCCGCGAATGGTGTGCAGCAACTTGTGTTCAAACGGTCCGTCGAGTTTGGCCCGCAAGCGCTTGATTGCCACTTCGACCACGTTGGCGTCGCTATCGAAATTGATATCCCAGACCATCTCGGCAATGGCGGTCTTGGACAGGATTTCACCCTGGCGCCGGGCCAGTACGCTGAGCAGGGAAAACTCCTTGGCAGTCAGGTCGAGGCGGGCACCGGCGCGGCTGGCCTTGCGGCTGATCAGATCTATCCACAGGTCATCGACGGTCACCTGCACCGGTTCGTGACCGCCACTGCGGCGGGTCAGGGCTTGCAGGCGGGCCACCAGTTCAAGGAACGAAAACGGCTTGCCCAGATAATCGTCAGCGCCTTCGCGCAACCCGCGGATGCGGTCTTCGACCCGCTCGCGGGCGGTGAGCATGATCACCGGGGTCTGCTTGCGCGCGCGCAAGGCCCGCAACACGCCAAAACCGTCGAGGCCCGGAAGCATCACATCGAGCACGATCACGGCGTAATCGCCCTCCATCGCCAGATGCAAACCTTCGATGCCGTCGCGGGCCACATCCACTGTGTAACCCTGCTCGGTCAGGCCGCGGTGCAGGTAGTCGGCGGTTTTCTCTTCATCTTCAATAATCAGAACGCGCATAACCCGCCTCAGTGATTCGTCGTCAGCAAGCTGACGGGGTTGGAACGATGGAACAGTCGCTCAAGTGCACCACATGGGCTATCGGCGCGGCCACAACGAAACATCAAGAGACCCTAGCCACAAGTATATGACTGGCGTGGTAAACAGCGTCAGTGCCTGGCTCACCAGCAACCCGCCGACCACGGCAATCCCCAGCGGCTGGCGCAGTTCGGCGCCGGTGCCGTAGCCGAGCATCAGCGGCAGGGCGCCGAGCAGGGCGGCGAGAGTGGTCATGATGATGGGCCGGAACCGCGTGATACAGGCTTCATAAATTGCATCTTCGGGGCTCAGCCCGCGATTGCGCTGGGCATCAAGGGCAAAGTCGATCATCAGGATGCCGTTTTTCTTGACGATACCGATCAGCAATACCAGGCCGATCAGGGCCATGATCGAAAAATCCTGACCGCAGATCCACAGCATCAGCAACGCGCCGAGCCCGGCCGAGGGCAGGGTGGAAATGATCGTCAGCGGATGTACAAAGCTTTCGTACAGCACCCCCAGAATGATGTACACCGCCACCAGCGCCGCGAGGATCAGCCACGGCTGGCTGGCCAGCGAACTCTGGAAGGCCTGGGCGGCACCCTGGAAGTTGCCGCTGATGGCGCTCGGCATGCCGATTTGGTTTTTCGCCTGATTGAGCATCAGCACCGCATCACCCAGAGCCACGCCGGGGGCGAGGTTGAACGACAGGTTGGCGGCCGGGAACATGCCGTCATGGCTGATTGACAGCGGCCCGCTGGTGGGCGCGTCGACTTTGGCCACAGCCGACAGCGGCACCATTTCCCCGGTCAATGGCGAGCGCAGGTAGAAGTAGTTGAGGCTCTCGGCCTTGCCGCGCTGCTGGGCGTCGACCTCCAGGATCACGTTGTACTGGTTGGTTTCGGTCTGGAACTTATTGACCTGACGCTGGCCGAAGGCGTCGTACAACGCCTCGTCGACATCGGTGGCGGTCAGGCCGAAGCGGGCAGCGGCGTTCCTGTCGATGCTGATATGGGTGATGCTGCCGCCCAGTTGCAGGTCATTGGACAGGTCGCGAAAGGCCGGGTTGGCGCGCAGTTTTTCGGTGAGGCGCTGGGTCCAGGTGGTCAGCGTCGGCCCGTCGTTGCTCTTGAGTACGTATTGATACTGGCTGCGGCTTGGCCCTGAACTGAGGTTGATGTCCTGGCCTGCGCGCAGGTACAGGACGATGCCTGGCACCCTGGCCAGTTGCGGGCGGATGCGGTCGATAAACTGGCTGGCTGATACATCGCGATCACTCCTGTCTTTGAGGGCAATCCAGAAACGGCCGTTGGCGATGGTCTGGTTGCTGCCGGTCACACCCACCGAGTGGGAAAACGCCTGCACCGCTGGGTCGTTGCCGATGATTTCGGCCAGGGCCAGGTGTTTTTGCTTCATGTCCGGGAACGAGATATCGGACGCCGCTTCACTGGTGCCGAGTACAAAACCGGTGTCCTGCACCGGGAAGAAGCCCTTGGGGATCAACACATAACCGGTGATGGTCATGGCCAGCGTCACGGCGAAAATCCCCAGCATCAGCCGCTGGTGCGCCAGGGCGCGTTTCAAGCCTTTTTCGTACCAAGCCAGCAAGCGTTCGCCAAAGCCCTGTTTGGCATCGGGCTTGTGCACCGGTGAGCGCATAAACAGCGCGGCCAGTGTGGGCGCGAGGGTTAGCGACACCACTACCGAAATCATGATGATGGAGGTCGCAGTGAGGGCGAACTCCTTGAACAACCGCCCAACCACTCCGCCCATAAACAGCAGCGGAATAAACGCCGCCACCAGCGAGACACTGATGGATACCACGGTAAAGCCGATCTCGCTGGAACCCTTGATCGCAGCGTCGCGCATGCTTTCGCCGGCTTCCAGATGACGGTGGATGTTCTCCACCACCACAATCGCATCGTCGACCACAAAACCCACGGCCACCACAATCGCCACCAGGGTCAGGTTGTTGAGGCTGAAACCCAGCACATACATCAGGGCAAAACTGGCGATCAGCGATACGCCCAATACCGCCGAGACAATCAGCGTGGCCGACCACTGGCGCAGAAACAGCGCCATCACCGCGATCACCAGCAGCACGGCAATCAGCAGGGTGATTTCCACTTCATGCAGGGAGGCGCGGATGGTCTTGGTGCGGTCGCTCAGCACCGTCACTTCAACCGAGGCCGGAAGCATCGCCTGGAGGCCGGGCAGGGCAGCCTGGATGCGCTCCACGGTGTCGACGATATTGGCCCCCGGCTGGCGCGAGATCACCAGGTTGACCCCTGGCTGATGCCCCGACCAGGCTTGCACATAGTCATTCTCGGCACCGTTGACCACCCGTGCCACATCACGCAACTGCACCGGGGCGCCGTCCTTGTAGGAGACGATCAACTGGCCGTATTCAGCCGCGTCAAACAGCTGGTCGTTGGTCGACAGGGTAGAGATGCTCGACGGGCCATAGAGCGCGCCCTTGGCCAGGTTGAGGCTGGTTTGCTGGATGGCCAGGCGAATATCGGCCAGGGTCAGGCCAATGGCGGCCAGCTTGTCGGCCGAGGCCTGTACGCGGATCGCCGGGCGCTGCTGGCCGGTGATATTGATCAGACCCACGCCGTCAATCTGACTGATCTGACGGGCCAACAGGGTTTCGACGTAATCGCTCAGTTCAGTGCCGGGCATTTGCAGGGAACTGATGCTGAGGATCAGCACCGGGCTGTCGGCCGGGTTGACCTTTTTCCAGGTGGGCAGGGTCGGCATATCCTTGGGCAGTTTGCCGGACGCGGTGTTGATCGCGGCCTGCACTTCTTGCGCCGCAGTATCGATGCTTTTGTTCAGGGTGAATTGCAGGGTCAGGGTGGTCGAACCCAATGCGCTGCTGGAGGTCATCTGGGTCATGCCGGGGATGGCGCTAAATTGCACTTCCAGGGGCGTGGCCACCGATGAGGCCATGGTGTCCGGGCTGGCGCCGGGCAGTTGCGCCGATACTTGAATGGTCGGGAACTCGGCCTCGGGCAAGGGCGCCACGGGCAAGCGCGGGAAGGCAATCAGCCCCACCAGCACCAGGGCGAAGGTCAGCAGCACCGTGGCCACCGGGTGATCGACGCACCAGGCGGACAGCGAGCGGCTGCGAGTCATGGCTGCACCTGAGCGGCGGTTGGTTCGCTCAGGAGTTCAATCCGCGAGCCGGCTTTGAGCCGCGACTGACCATCGCTGACCAGGGTATCACCGGGGTTTACGCCGCTGATGATGCTCAATTCGGTGTCTTGAAAAATCAACTGCACGGGAACGGTTTCGACCTTGTCGCCGCTGACCCGGTATACAAAGTAATTATCCAGCCCGCGCTGTACCACTTGCGGCGGCACCACCAGGGCGTTGCGATCCAGGCCGGTCTGGATCTCGACATTGACCAACTGGCCGGGCCACAGGTTTTGCGTGGGGTTGTCGAACTGGGCCTTGGCCTTGATTGTGCCGGTGGTGGCCGAAACCTGATTGTCGATCAGGCTAAGGCGGCCCTCGCCCAGTTGCGTGCCGCTGCTGTCGGTATTGCCGATAAAGGCTTTGACCCGGGCCGGGACTTTGGCGGTGAGCAAGTCGTGGAGCATGGGCAACTGCTGCTGGGGTAAGGAAAACTCCACGGCAATGGGGTCGATCTGGGTCACGGAAAACAGCCCCTGAGCGTCGCTGACCCGCAGGAAGTTACCCGCATCCACCGTGCGAATCCCCACGCGGCCGCTGACCGGGGACTGAATTTGTGTGTAGGACAATTGCACCTGCGCCGCTGCAATGGTCGCCTGATCACCCTGAACCGAAGCCTTGAGCTGATTGACCAGCGCTTGTTGCTGATCGAGGGTCTGTTTTGATACGCCGTCATCCACGCTTAATAGCTGGTAGCGCTTGAGGTTCACCAGAGCCACTTGCAGTTGCGCCTGATTCTGCCCCAATTGGGCTTTGGCCTGATCGAGGCTGGCCTTGATCGAGCGGTCATCCAGTGTCGCCAGCAGGTCGCCAGCCTTGACCGTCTGGCCTTCCTTGACCCGAATCTCAGTGAGAATGCCGTCGATTTGCGGGCGGATGATCACGCTGTGCAGCGACAATACCGCGCCAATCCCATTGATATAGCGCGGTACATCCTGTTGCAGGACTTGTACGACCCGCACCGGCACCGCTGTGCCACCTGCGGTTTTACCGGGCGCCGGGCGATTGAGCGACCAGATGCCGGTACCGATCAGGGCAATCACCAGCGTGCTCAGCAAGATTTTTTTGGTTTTATCGGGCATGCCGGATAGACGCCGTGTGCGTGGATTGGGGGTTGCTACAGAGTTATAGCGCGTGGACCCGGTCAGTACAGTGACGGCTAACTGACATTACTGACAGCTTTCGCGGCTTTTGTGGCCTACTGCTAGCACTTGTGGGAGCGGGCTTGCTCGCGATGCAGGCTGCGCGGTCTTTCAATAGAACCGCGGCGCCCCTATCGCGAGCAAGCCCGCTCCTACAGAAACCGGGCCAGTATCCAGGCTGTTGGTCACACAAGAATGGTGGGAGCCTGATGATTTTTACGACCAGTGAGTGCAACGTACCCAATGCGCACAGGTATACTGCGCGGTCTTGCGCCATCTGGCCTGATCATTCCCCGTATTTCGGAGCTTTCATGACTTCTCCTACACCAACGACCGCTCCTGATGCTGCGGGCACTGAGCCGGTTGAAAGCGAAACTGTGCAAAAGCCGGTCATCCCTGCGTTCACTTTCCCGTTCAAGCCTTCGGAATTTGCCAAGGCCAAATCCCAAGGCAATGCGTACTACCAAAAAAGCGGTCTGGGCGGTCACGATAAAACCCCTAACGCACCACCCCACGGTACCCGCAAAACCATGGGCAAACGCTAAGTTCACGCCCTAAAAGATGGCATTGTGCCATTAGTGTCTGTTTGAGCCGGATTAACTCCTGCAGTCATGCGCTAGATCAGTATTTGCTTAATAGGTGCGCTTAGAGTCGACGACCCTGCCGACTCTTCCCTAACAATTCGAGCGCGCCTGTCATGAAAATCAATCTACCGATTACCGGCCGATCCGTTGATTTTGCCCCCGACGCCAATATCCTCTCCACCACCAACCTCGACAGCACCATCACCTACGCCAACCCGGACTTTATCCAGGTCAGCGGCTACGAGCTGAGCGAGTTGCTGGGCAGCGCACACAATCTGTTACGCCACCCCGACATGCCGCCTGCGGCCTTTGCCCATATGTGGCAGACCCTCAAGGCTGGGCGCTCGTGGATGGGGATGGTGAAGAACCGTTGTAAAAATGGCGACCACTACTGGGTCAGCGCCTACGTCACGCCGGTGATGAAAAACGGCGAGACCGTCGAGTACCAATCCGTACGGACCCATCCCACCCCGGAACGGGTCGCGGTTGCCGAGGCGCACTACGCCGGTCTGCGCTCAGGGCGCAAGCCACTGCTACCGGGTTGGCTGCGCCTTGGACTGGGGGGCAAGCTGGCGTTGTTTGTGAGTACGGTTTTTGGTGCCGTTACAGCCGTGGGCACGCTGCTGCTGGCCAGCGTCGATGCACAGGCCGGGCTGTTGATCTGGCTGCTGGGCAGCCTGTTCAGTGCGGCAGCGATCGCCTGGCTGCTGCGCCCGTTGCACGCGCTGGCCCGTCGCGCCAAGGATGTGGGTGATAACCCGTTGAGTCAGCAGATTTACACCGGGCGCCGTGATGAGTTCGGTCAGATCGAGTTTGCCCTGCATATGCTGGAGGCGCAGGTCGGTGCTGTGGTGGGGCGCATCGGCGATGCTTCACAGCGCCTGGCCGGGCATGCCAGCGAGCTGGTTCAGCATCTGCAAAGCAGCCATACCAGTACCTTGAATCAACAGCTGGAAACCGATCAAGTGGCCACCGCGATCAACGAAATGGCGGCCAGCGTGGCGCAGGTGGCGACCAATGCCCAGCAGGCTTCGCAGGCGGCCGACCGGGTGCAAAGCGAAACCCGCGAAGGCCATCAGTTGGTGATGCAGAGCCGCAGCACAGTGCAGCATCTGGCTACGGAGCTGGAGCGGGCCACCGAGGTCGTGCATCACCTGGAAAGCCACAGCAGTGATATCTCATCGGTGCTGGAAGTGATCCGCAGCATTGCCGAGCAAACCAATCTGCTGGCGCTTAACGCCGCCATCGAAGCGGCCCGGGCGGGTGATCAGGGCCGTGGCTTTGCTGTGGTGGCTGATGAAGTGCGTGGTCTGGCCCAGCGTACCCAGCAATCTACTTGTGAGATTCAGACCATGATCAGCGCCCTGCAAGAAGGCGCGCGGGCGGCGGTGCAGGTGATCCAGCAAAGCAGCGAGTATGCGCAGAACAGTGTCGATCAGACCCAACTGGCCAGTTGCGCGCTGGATGGTATCAGCGCACAAGTGCAGAAGATCACCGAGATGAGTGTGCAGATCGCTTCGGCTGTCGAAGAGCAAAGCGTGGTCAGCGAAGATATCAACCGCAATATCGCCGGGATTCGCAGTGCCTGTGAGGTCACTGTGGATGCCGGTCAGCAAAGCCATCGTCATTCGGGGGATGTCGCCGAGCTGGCTGCAGATTTGCGCTCGCTGGCGCAGGAGTTCTGGCAGACCCGGCGTTAAAGCGCCTCGCGTTGAATCAGGACCATGCCGTGCTTTTGATACAGGCGCCGTGCGGTGTGGTTGTGTTCCATGACCTTAAGGTCGACGCAGGCCTCGCGGCGCTGGTGAAACACCGCGAATACATGATGGAGCAGTGCGCTGCCCAATCCCTGGCCCTGATGATGAGGGTGGACCACCAGATCCTTTAGATAGGCGCTGGTCCAGGCCTGGGCAACAGCCACTGCCTGACCCTCAAACAGGAGCACAAAACACAGGTCGGGGTCGTACTCGGCGTCATGCAGCAGGTTGTGTTGCCAGTCCTGCAGGGTTTCGATGCTGCCGGTGCCATCTGCATAGCCCAGGCTGAGCAGGGCGTGCACCGGTTGCAGCAGCTCTTCGCCAAGCGCAGCGAGGGTAAAACCTTGCGGCCATTGCACAGGCGGCACTGGATCGCGCAGGCCTTTACGCAGCAACAGGCAGTACTCGCTCATCCGCTCAGTAACCCTGCTCGGCAACCGTACGTGCGGCGAGGATCAGGCACTGGGTCAGCTCCGGCGAAGAGAACTTGGTCAGCACTGCATTGGCCCCGGCCAACCGTGCTTTTTCGCTGTTCATCGCGCTGTTCAACGAGGTGTGCAGCAGCACATACAAATGGGCAAAGTCCGGGGTGTCGCGCACGGTACGGGTAAAGGCGTAGCCGTCCATTTCGGACATTTCGATATCCGATACCAGCACGTTGATCTGGTCCGGGGTGCCTTGCAGCTCCAGCAGGCGGTCAATGGCTTCCTTGGCACTGCGCGCTGTATGGCAATGCAGGCCCAGATTGCGCAGGGTAATCACCGATTGCTGCAGTGCCACCTGACTGTCATCGACTACCAGGATGCGTGCGTTGGCCAGTAACTTGGATTCTTCTTTGCTCAGGTTTTCGCCTGTGCCTTCAACCTTGGCCGGGGTGATGCCGTGAATCACTTTTTCGATATCCAGCACCTGTACCAGTACGCCGTCGACCTGGGTGACGCCGGTGATATACGAACGTTTGCCGGAGCCATAGGGCGGCGGGCGAATATCGGTGCTCAGGCAATGCACGATCTTGCTCACTGCCTGCACATGCAGGCCCTGCTTGGAGCGGCTGACATCGGTGACGATCAGGCAGCCGCCGTCGGGGTCGAGCAGCGGTTGCTCACCGATGGCGCGGCTCAGATCGATCACTGACAACGCAGCACCGCGCAACACGGCAATGCCTTTTACGTTGGGATGCGACTCGGGCATTTTGGTCAGCGGCGGGCAGGGAATGATCTCACTGACCTTGAGCAGGTTGATCGCCAACAACTTGCCGCTGCGCAGAGTGAAGAGCAGAAGCGAAAGTGAATCTGCGCGGGCATTGTTCGATGACATAAAAACCTTCAGAAGGAGGGAGCGATACGGGGTTATCGGCGTGAATGGAGCGGGCTTTAATCGGTGGGAGCGGGCTTGCTCGCGATATAGGCGACGCTGTCTGTCAAACCACGTTGATGCCATCGCGAGCAAGCCCGCTCCCACAGTTGTCAGGGTCATTTGAGACCCAAGCGTTTGGCCATCCGCCCCAGATTCGCGCGGTCCAGCCCCAGCTCTCGTGCCGCGCTGGCCCAGTTGTGCTGATGACGTTCAAGGCAGGTGCTGATCAACTGGCGCTGGTAGTTTTCAGTGGCCAGGCGCAAGTCGCCCACTGCCTCCGGTATTGCCTGTGGCTCAATCACCGTAGTGCTTGTACGGGTGCCCGGCAAATCCAGATCCGCCGCGGTCAGGGTCAGGATACGCGGGCGTGTACTGCAATTGCCCAGGGCCTTGAGCGCGCTGCGGCCAATCAAATGTTCCAGCTCGCGTACATTGCCCGGCCAGGAGTACTGCACCAGCGCAGCTTGCGCATCGGGGCTCAGGCGCAAACTGCCCAGGCCCATGCGCGAACGGTTTTGCTCCAGGAAAAAACCGCTCAACAACAGTACGTCGCGCCCGCGCTCACGCAAGGCCGGCACCCGCAGCGGGTAAACGCTCAGGCGATGATAAAAATCGGCGCGGTAACGTCCGTTGCGCACTTCTTCGGCCAGGTCGCGGTTGGTGGCCGCGATCAAACGCACGTCGACCCGGTGCTCCTGATCCGAACCCAAACGCTGCAACTGCCCGCTTTGCAGGACTCGCAGCAGCTTGGCCTGCACGGTCAGCGACAGTTCCCCCACCTCGTCCAGAAACAGGGTGCCGCCGTTGGCCAGTTCAAACTTGCCGCGCCGGTCGCTGGTGGCGCCGGTAAAGGCACCGCGCACATGGCCGAATAACTCGCTCTCTACTAACGTGTCGGGCAGTGCTGCGCAGTTAAGGCTGATCAGCGGTTTGTCCGCCCGTGGCGAGGCAGCGTGAATGGCCTGGGCCACCAGCTCCTTGCCGACCCCGGTTTCGCCGGTGATCAGGACCGTCAGGTCGCTGCCGCCCACGAGGGCGATCTCTTCCAGCAGGCGTTTGTGCACCTTGCTCTGGCCGATCAGCTCTTTATTGGGGGAGCCATTGGCCTGTCGATAGAGCTCGGCCTTGCGTTGCTCATCCTCGACCCGCAACGCCAGGCGTTCGATGCGCTGGGCCACGTTGACCGTAGCGGCAGCCAGGCTGGCAAAAGCCTGCAGGTCATCCAGCTCGATCGGCTCGAAGCGTTTGCAGTCCAGGGCATCCAGGGTCAGCAGGCCCCAGGGCCGCTCCTCGACAAATAGCGGGCAACCCATGCAGTCGTGAACTTCCAGGTGTTCGGCCAACCCGTCGACCAGCCCGTCATAGGGGTCGGGCAGTTCGCAGTTGCTGGGGAAACGCGTCGGCCCGGGGCTGCTGAGCAGCGCTTGAAAACGTGGGTGCTCGCTGACTTTAAAGCGCCGCCCCAGGGTATCCAGGCTCAAGCCATCGACCGCCAGCGGCACCAGCCATTCACCGTCCAGCCGCAGCAAAGCCGCGGCATCGCAGGGGAGCAGGGCACGCATGGCTTGCAGCAGGCGCCGATAGCGCTCGCTCTCGGGCAGGTCGCGGGACAGGTCGGCCACCAGCGGCAGCAGGGTAGTGAGCAGGTTTTTTGCAGTCATTTTGACCTCGTGTAGTCACGAAGACTATAAAACAGCTTGAGTCAAAAAGACTATATCGTTTTCAAGTTGCTGATTTTAAAGGGTTTAAAAGTTGGCACGATTACTGATAAGTGAAAGGTAATTGTTAAAGCCTACGTGCCAGGAGTCACCTTTATGCTTACTGCTCAGGATCGCGCCATCGTTAAATCCACCGTGCCACTGCTGGAAAGTGGCGGTGAAGGGCTGGTTACGCATTTCTATCGCATGATGCTGTCGGAATACCCGCAAGTGCGCTCGTTGTTCAATCAGGCCAACCAGGCCAGCGGCGATCAGCCGCGAGCACTGGCTACCGGTGTGCTGATGTATGCGCGGCATATCGATCAGCTCGACCAGTTGGGCGATCTGGTGGCAAGGATCATCAACAAGCATGTTGCGCTGCAAATCCTTCCCGAGCACTACCCGATTGTCGGTAGCTGCCTGCTGCGCGCCATCGAGGAAGTGCTGGGCAGCGATATTGCCACCCCGCAGGTGCTGAGTGCCTGGGGTGCAGCCTATAACCAACTGGCCGATATTCTGATTGGCGCCGAAGCCGCCATCTACGACGAAAAAGCCGCTGCACCCGGCGGCTGGCGTGGCGGGCGCGAGTTCAAACTGGCGGCCAAAATCCAGGAAAGCGCTGAAATCACTTCGTTCTACTTCCGCCCGGTAGATCAGCAACCGATTCTGGATTTTGCTCCGGGGCAGTACATCGGCCTGAAAATGCTGATCGATGGTGAAGAAGTGCGCCGTAACTACTCCCTGTCGGCGCTGGCCCAGGTTGGGCGTTACCGCATCAGCGTCAAGCGTGAGAGCGGCGGCGTGGTGTCGAACTTCCTGCATGACCGCCTGAACGTGGGCGACACTCTGGAACTGTTCCCGCCTGCTGGCGAATTCACCCTGACCGACAGCGACAAGCCGCTGGTATTGATCAGTGGTGGCGTGGGTATCACCCCGACCCTGACCATGCTCGAAGCTGCTCTGGCGACACAGCGCCCGATTCACTTTATCCACTGTGCGCGTAATGCCGATGTGCATGCATTCCGCACCTGGGTGGATGAATTAGCAGACCAGCACCCGCAACTGCAGCGCTTTTACTGCTATGCAGAGCAGGACGACTCTGTAGATCATGTAGGACTATTAACAGAAGAAGTACTGGCACAGTGGTTGCCACAGGAGCGTGACCTGGATGCTTACTTCCTCGGGCCCAAGGGCTTTATGGGCGCGGTTAAACGCCACCTCAAAGCTTTGGGCGTACCGGAGCAGCAAAGCCGCTACGAGTTCTTCGGCCCGGCAGCCGAGCTGAAATAAACCCTGTGGGAGCGGGCTTGCTCGCGATGCATGCGGCGTGGTCTATCAGTGGAACCGCGTCGACGCCATCGCGAGCAAGCCCGCTCCCGCAATGATCCTGCTTGCATCAGGGTTTGTATAAAACACTGAGTTGCACCGCTTAATCCCCCATTAATCCCCCTGCGACACTTTCCCTGTAACGTTCAGATACATCCATGCCAGGGGTCTGGGTGTAAACTGTGCGTATTACACACAATCAGGCTAAGGGACGCGGGATGACCAATGACATGTTGCAACTGGGGCGGGAGAAGCGCTTTCTGGTCCTGCTCGGGCTGATCTGCCTGGCGCTGATTGGCGGTGCGCTGTATATGCAGATCGTGCTCGGCGAGGCGCCATGCCCGCTGTGCATCCTGCAGCGTTATGCCCTGCTGCTGATCGCGATCTTTGCCTTTATTGGCGCGGCCATGCCAACCCGGCGCAGCCTCACGGTCTGTGAAGTGCTGGTGGTGTTGAGCGCTATCGGCGGCATCATCGCTGCCGGGCGTCACGTCTATATCCTCGCCAACCCGGCAGTGAGCTGCGGTCTGGACGCATTGCAGCCGATTGTCGATGGCCTGCCGCTGGCAGCGATCTTCCCTTTGGGGTTTCAGGTCGACGGTTTTTGCTCAACGCCGTATCCGCCGGTGCTCGGCCTGTCGTTGGCGCAGTGGGCGCTGGTGGCCTTTGTGCTGACTGCCGTGCTGGTACCGCTGGGCATTTACCGCAACCGGAAAAAAACCAGCTGAGCAAAGCCTAAATTCTGTTTCGGCTGCCTCGTTCTTCCTCTGGATGCGCGGGGCATTTTTTTGCCCCCGCGCAAATGTAAAGAGGGTGTGAGCCGGACGTTGAAAATGGGTGCGCGACACTGCGACATATTGTCACGGAGAGTTTGTCGCAGGCCCTGCCTTCGTCTGACAGGCGGTTATTCAAACGTATGACTTTGTGTAACGTGCCAGAGGTGTTTTGACGCTTGAAGCAGGGTTGAAAAGTGCCAGGAGTGACTCCATGCAAATCGGCTCAAGCCCTTTTTATTTGGGCGTTTTAGCGGGGTAGAGGGGGAGTGTCGATGCGCTAAAAAGGGGCGTTTGAAACGAGGGCCAATGGCGTGCCACAGCCCTGGTTTCGAGGTGTGTTTCAACGCGGGGCGTAATAATAGGAGGGGATTGTTACCGGGGCCGAGAAGAATTATTTCCGAATGAGACGTGGTTTATAGAGAGCTACCTAACTACAATCGCCCGCACTGAACGTCCAGCCTGCTCATCCCTGAGCCCAAGCGGGAAGTTGAAGGTCGACTGGGTTGTTCAATACAGGCGTCCCATGCGACTCCCAGGTACTGGCAACCCTTCTAAGTTCCGCACCAAATGGAATTGGTCTGTGACAAGGCCATTGACCACGTATCGAATAAGAAATCACTGCTAACCCGGAATTTGCCCGTTCGCCTGATGGTGATAGAGCAGGCTTTCATTCAATTCCGGAAAAGAGCCAACCCTTGGCAGGGCGAAGTGTTGGCGAAAAAAACCAACTGCATTGTGCAAGCTGTTTTAGAGGTCGTGAGATGACTAAAAAAAGGTACCCCAGACTCCTTGGCTTATTGCCACTTTTCGGCACGTTGCTGCTGGGAGGTTGCAATATGACATTGCTCGATCCGGTGGGGCAGGTCGGGATCGAAGAGCGGAATCTGATCATCACTGCAACACTGCTGATGCTTCTGGTCGTGGTGCCGGTCATCATTATGACCCTGGTATTTGCGTGGAAATATCGCGCGTCGAACACCAGCGCTACCTACACACCGAAGTGGTCGCACTCCACCAAGATCGAAGTTGTGATCTGGACTGTGCCGATTCTGATCATCATCGCCCTGGGCGTGATCACCTACAAGTCGACCCACGCACTGGACCCGTATCGTCCGCTGGAGTCTGACGTCAAGCCGATTACCATCGAAGTGGTGGCAATGGACTGGAAGTGGATGTTCATCTACCCGGAACAGGGTATCGCCACTGTTAACAAGATCGTGTTCCCGGCCAACACTCCGGTCAATTTCCGTATCACCTCTGACACGGTCATGAACTCGTTCTTCATTCCAGGCCTGGGCGGTCAGATCTACGCCATGGCCGGTATGACGACCAAGCTGCACCTGATTGCCAACCGCAACGCTGAAATGGAAGGCATCTCTGCCAACTACAGCGGCGCCGGCTTCACTGGCATGAAATTCAAAGCGATCGCGACTTCTCAGGCTGACTTTGATGCCTGGGTAAGTGAAGTCAAAGCGTCACCTAAACAGCTTGATGAAGCTGCTTATGCCGCCTTGTCCGTCTCCAGTCAGAACAATCCCGTTGAGCTGTTCTCCACGTACACACCGAACCTGTTTCAGAAAATCGTCGACAAGTACGAAGGTATGACACCAGGCAAACCGGTGAAGCACGAGAAGAAAGAAGTGGCCGGGAACGACGTGGCGGACACGAGTGAGCATTCAGCTGCCGGGGCAGAGGAGTAAACGATGTTTGGTAAATTAAGTTGGGAAGCGGTCCCGTTCCACGAGCCGATCGTGATGGTGACCATCGCCATGATCGCGCTGGGTGGTCTGGCACTGTTTGCAGCAATCACCTACTTCAAGAAGTGGACCTACCTGTGGACCGAATGGCTAACGTCAGTCGACCACAAGAAAATCGGCGTGATGTACATCATCGTCGCCATGATCATGCTGCTGCGCGGCTTTGCCGACGCCGTGATGATGCGTACCCAGCTGGCCATGGCCACCGAGGGTTCGCCTGGCTACCTGCCACCTGAACACTATGACCAGATCTTCACCGCTCACGGTGTGATCATGATCATCTTCATGGCGATGCCATTCTTCACCGGCCTGATGAACCTTGCAGTGCCGCTGCAGATCGGCGCCCGTGACGTGGCCTATCCGTTCCTCAACTCCCTGAGCTTCTGGCTGCTGGTGTCAGGCGTTGTGCTGGTCAACCTGTCGCTGGGCGTCGGCGAGTTCGCCAAGACCGGCTGGGTTGCTTATCCGCCGCTGTCGGGCTTGCAGTACAGCCCTGGCGTGGGGATGGACTACTACATCTGGGCGCTACAGTTATCGGGGCTAGGTACGACGTTAACCGGGGTCAACTTCCTGGCGACTGTTCTGAAGATGCGTGCCCCTGGCATGAAAATCATGGACATGCCGATCTTCACCTGGACCTGCACCTGGGCAAACGTCCTGATCGTGGCTTCGTTCCCGATCCTGACCGCTACCCTGGCTCTGCTGACACTTGACCGTTACATGGATTTCCACATTTTCACCAATGAACTTGGTGGCAATCCAATGATGTACGTCAACCTGTTCTGGGCGTGGGGTCACCCTGAGGTCTACATCCTCATTCTGCCGGCGTTCGGTATCTTCTCCGAAGTGATCTCCACGTTCACCGGCAAGCGTCTGTTCGGTCACCACTCGATGGTCTACGCCTCCGGCGCGATCTCGGTGCTGGGCTTCATGGTTTGGCTGCACCACTTCTTCACCATGGGTTCGGGTGCCAGTGTCAACGCCTTCTTCGGTCTGGCGACGATGCTGATTTCCATCCCGACGGGGGTGAAGCTATTCAACTGGCTGTTCACCATCTACCAGGGCCGTCTGCGCTTCACCAGCCAGGTTCTGTGGACCCTGGGCTTTATGGTGACTTTCGCCATCGGCGGCATGACTGGCGTACTGCTGGCCATCCCGGGTGCTGACTTCGTACTGCACAACAGCCTGTTCGTAATTGCTCACTTCCATAACGTGATCATCGGCGGCGCAGTATTCGGTTACATCGCTGGTTTCAGCTTCTACTTCCCTAAAGCGTTCGGCTTCAAGTTGAACGAGAAGTGGGGCAAGGCAGCGTTCTGGTTCTGGTGCGTCGGCTTCTTCGTGGCCTTCATGCCGCTCTATGCACTGGGCTTCATGGGCATGACCCGTCGTCTGAACGCCAGCACCAACCCTGAGTGGGTGCCTTACCTGTACGTTGCTCTGTTCGGCGCGGCACTGATCGCTATCGGTATCGCCTGCCAGCTGATCCAGCTGTACGTCAGTATTCGTGACCGCAAGCTGCCAGAAAACGCCTGCGAGCATGGCGATCCGTGGAATGGTCACACCCTGGAATGGTCGACTTCGTCGCCACCTCCGTTCTACAACTTCGCTGTAGTGCCAAAAGTCGACACCATCGACGCGTTCACCGAAGCCAAGGAAAACGGTACTGCGTACAAGGCTCCGGCCAAGTACTCGCCGATCCACATGCCTAACAACACCGCTACCGGTGTGTACATGGGTGCTTTGCTGACCGTGTTCGGTTTCGCCATGATCTGGCACATCTGGTGGCTGGCCATCGTTGGTCTGGTTGGCACTGTCGTGGTCTTCGTTGCCCACGCTGCACGTGACGATCAAGGCTACATGGTGCCGGTAGAGACCATCGAGCGCATCGAGGCCGAGCAGCACAAGCGTCTGGTAGCCGCCAAAGCAATCCCGGCTACTCGTGTTGAAACCAAGTTGGAACAGGCTTAAACCATGTCGAACTTAGCGACCACTGCTGGACACGCTCATGGTCACGACCATGAGCACGAGGAACACCACGACGCGGGCGAGACAACCATTTTTGGTTTCTGGCTCTACCTGATGACCGACTGCATCTTGTTTGCGTCGATCTTCGCGGTATACGCGGTATTGGTGAACAACGTTGCAGGTGGCCCGTCGGGCCACGACATCTTCGAACTGCCGTACGTACTGGGTGAAACTGCCCTGCTGCTGTTCAGCTCGATCACCTACGGCTTCGCCATGCTGGCGTTGTTCAAGGGCAAGAAGCAGCAGGTGCTGTTCTGGCTGGCCATGACGTTCCTGCTCGGTGCAGGCTTCATCGCCATGGAAATCAACGAGTTCCACCTGTTGATCTCCGAGGGCTATGGCCCTAGCCGTTCGGGCTTCCTGTCTGGCTTCTTCACCCTGGTCGGTACCCACGGTCTGCACGTGACCAGCGGTCTGATCTGGATGGCGATCATGATGTATCAGGTGCAGAAAAACGGCCTGACCTCGACCAACAAGACGCGCCTGAGCTGCCTGAGCCTGTTCTGGCACTTCCTGGACGTGGTGTGGATCTGCGTATTCACCGTTGTTTACCTGATGGGGACTTTGTAATGGCTAACGCACATTCCGACGGCGCCAACCACGGCAGCGTGAAGTCCTACGCGATCGGCTTCATCCTGTCGGTGATCCTGACCGTTATTCCGTTCGGGCTGGTGATGTACCCATCGCTGCCCAAATTCACCACCCTGGCGATCGTATTGTTGTTCGCCGTGGTGCAAGTGGTTGTTCACCTGGTGTACTTCCTGCACCTGGACCGTTCACCTGCACAACGCAACAACGTAACCGCGCTGATATTCGCAGCCCTGGTTATTGTGCTGCTGGTGGGCTTGTCCCTGTGGATCATGTTCAGCATCCACACTGAAATGATGGCGAAGTGAGGTAAGACCCGATGTCCTTTAAGCACTTTATCCAAATCACCAAACCGGGGATCATTTTCGGTAACGTGCTTTCTGTGGCAGGTGGGTTTTTCCTGGCCTCGAAGGGGCATTTCGATCTTGCCCTGTTCCTGGCCGCGGTAATCGGCACCTCCCTGGTAGTCGCGTCCGGTTGCGTGTTCAACAACTGCATCGACCGCGACATCGATATCAAGATGGACCGCACCAAGAACCGCGTACTGGTTCAAGGCCTGATCTCCCTCAAGGTGGCACTGGTTTACGCCACCTTGCTGGGGGGCGCCGGCCTTTACCTGCTGTATCGCGTGGCCAACCCGCTGGCGGCTCTGTTCGCGGCGATCGGCTTTGTGATCTACGTCGGTCTGTACAGCCTGTACTTCAAGCGCAAGTCGGTTCACGGCACGCTGATTGGCAGTCTGTCGGGTGCAATGCCACCGGTTATTGGCTATGTAGCTGTGAGCAACAGCTTCGACATGGCCGCACTGACCCTGCTGGTGATGTTCAGCCTGTGGCAGATGCCGCACTCCTACGCGATCGCGATCTTCCGCTTCAACGATTACCTGGCCGCATCGATTCCGGTGTTGCCAGTGAAGCGCGGGATCAAGGTTGCCAAGAAGCACATCCTGCTCTACATCCTCGCGTTCTTGATCGCGACCCTGATGCTCACCCTCGGCGGTTACGCCGGCATGAGCTACATGGCCGTGGCCGCTGCGATGGGCATGTACTGGCTGTATATGGCGTGGACAGGCTATAAAGCTGTCGACGACAAGGTCTGGGCACGCAAGCTGTTCGTGTTCTCGATCTTCACCATCACCGCCCTGAGCGTCATGATGTCTCTGGATTTCAAAGCCCCTGCCGAGTTGCTGCTGACTTACGCACACTAAGAAAACCAGACTGAAAAACCCCGCCTTCGAAAGAAGCGCGGGGTTTTTTTATGGTTGCGATACGGGTTTGTGTTCTGGGTTTGGGGAGGCTGCATGCTTTTTTAAGACCTGAGAACAGAGTTATGTAATGTAGTATTTGCCCTACAAGTTATAAAAAAATCCCCTACATTAGTAATTGTTCGCTGATGCTCAAATGATCAGTCCAAGTCTCATATTGGCCTTGGGTTGAACAAGCGTCTGGAGAGCATAGTGTCTAAATTGTCTTTTAAAAAAATCGCGCTAGTCGCATCGTTGTTGTGTCTGCCAGCTACAGCCAGTTTCGCATCGGTCCTTAATGTCGGGGTTGGTCAGGAAAAAAACTTCTCGGTGAGCTGTAAGTCCGGGAATTTTGTTGGTGTCGTTGAAGGGGTTGTAGGTCGTCATTACTACACCGGTAAATATGTTCACACCAAGCGTTATAAGATTACCCGTCTCAATGGTCAGAGTGGTGGTAACAAGGCCAACATCAATTTGACTTCTGGCCAGGCGCCGGCAGCAACTCGCTCGAATACCGTAAACTCGCCTGATAGTATGATTCAGGACGGCAAATGGCATGATCTGAGGTTGACGCGTTCCAATATGGGTGTCGGAAACTCAAGGGCTGAAGTGTATTATCAATTTATTTTTGATAAGTCAGGTACTGACCCTAAGTGCTGGAGTTCATCTGTTTATTTCTAAACAGGTTGGCTTCTATGCCTGTTATCGGAGGGCGGGGCAGGGCGCTCTTTCTTGATGGTTAACGCCAACAAGAAAGAGGTTGCTTTTGGCATGTCTTTCCAGGGTTCAGGTGTAATGGGTACACATTGCCCTTGGGACCTTAATGCATTTCTTGTTTTGAAAAAGGTAAGTGTTTGCCATGCACGACTTGAAATGTATTTCAATGAAACGTCTCGGCAAAAGTTATTGGCATGACGGGAAGTTGATCCCGGTTGTCAAACAGATAGATTTTCAGGTCGAAATGGGTAAAACCTGCGCCATTGTTGGCTCGTCCGGTTCCGGTAAAAGCACCCTGTTAAATATTATCGGCCTGTTGGACTTTGCCGATGAGGGCGAATATCTGTTTATGGGGCGCCCGGTTGCAAAGCTTCAAAGTGATGAATTAGCCGCCATCAGAAGGATGGAGGTGGGGTTCATTTTTCAGAATTTCAATCTGATCCCTCGTTTGAGTGTTATCGAAAATGTGGCCTTGCCACTTCGTTATCGTGGGATCGATCGTGTGCGCTCCATCGAATTGGCTATGTCCATGCTGCAGCGTGTGGATATGGCCCAGCGTGCCAATTACAAACCTGCGGACCTGTCCGGCGGGCAAAAACAACGAGTGGCTATCGCCCGGGCACTGGTGGGCCAGCCGTCCTTGATCCTGGCCGATGAGCCGACCGGGAGCCTGGACAGTCAAACAGCCCGCGAAGTCATGGAGTTGTTGCTGTCAATACAACAGGAACAACACGTGACCTTGTTGATCGTGACCCACGACCAGCATGTTGCCCAGCAATTGCATCGGCAAGTGACAGTACAAAGTGGGCGTGTTGAGGAACTTGGCGCATGAGTTCCATTGCCCGTCGTCTATCACCTGGCCTGACTCAGGTGGTGGAAGATGCCATTGATAGTTTTCGGACCTTGGGCAAACGCTCCATGTTGGCGTTGTTAGGTATCGTCATGGGCAGTGGCTCAATAGTGGCGGTTACTAATATTGGCCATAACGCAGGTCAGGAGGTTGCAAAAATATTTCAGGATATGGGGGTCGATACCCTGGTTGCCAATTTTAGCAATGATCAAGGGCTTGAAGAATCTCGTCTTTCCATAGATGTTGAAAAAATCAGGGGGCTGGATTTTTCAGAATTGATGCTGACTCCCGTTGCGCAAACTTCGCGCATTGTAAGTTTTAATGATCAAAGCTTTGATGCAAAAGTCGTGGGAGCCCAGCCTGCCTTGTCAGAAGTGATCAAGCTGGCCGTAGACAAAGGACGTTTTATTCATTTTTTCGATCATGAAGATAACGTTGTGGTACTGGGTCATAAGGTGGCGGCATCTCTGAGCAACGGCGCTGCTACGGTTCAAGTGGGTGACTGGATAAAGATTGGTAACTATTTATTCAGGGTTGTTGGTGTATTGCAACCCGTCAAGGAATCAATGGTCAACCCCGTCTTCGCCAATGATTCAGTTTTTATGCCGGGCGGCCGCGAAAACTGAGTGCAACACCTGACCTTTCCGGTACGGTGCTGCCCCTATGTCCTATTCCGAACTCAGCGTTGAAGAGCGCGCGATCATTC
>NZ_JBUZTQ010000020.1:0-93138 GCF_055408445.1 Pseudomonas sp. B414
CGTCCTGCCGCGCCACCCCCATAACAGCACCTGCGTTCGGCCTTCTGTGATGGGCTTTCGCGTCGTCTGAACAATCGCATTACAAAAGCAAAAGCAAAAGCAAAACAAATCTTGGACAGATACACGTACTGCCTCCAATCAGGCCGGCCGGTCGGCCGCCTCGGCGGCTCTTGATCTACCGCCCTCCGGGAGACCGTACGATGGGGCAAGGCCTTTTTGGGTACTCTTGTGGCGGTTTGACAAAAGTGCCTCGCCGTAAGGGCGAAACCTATATTCCAGTTAGACGCGAATGCTGGATATGTACTCGCAATTCCAGTTAGAACCACCGAGTACATATGCATTCGATGTGTCACGGCGTTCTACGGGTTCCGCCCTTACGGCCGCCTCGCCCGTGCCACTGCTATGGGGTTACGCCAACAGCTTCTGGATCTGGGCCTGCAAGGTATCAAGGTCGAACGGTTTGGCCAGGATCGGCGCCGTCAGGGTGATCGGGCTGCCCGTGTCACGGATCTCCGCCGGGTAACCACTGATGAAAATCACTTTCAGGTCAGGCCGCAACTTCAGTGCAGGCTCGGCAATCTGAACCCCGGAAATTCCCCCCGGCAAACGAAAGTCGGTGACCATAAGATCCAGATGGGGCTTGCTAGCCAGAATCTCGAACGCCTGTTCGCCATTTTCGGCCTGCAACACCCTGTAGCCCTCACCCGATAAATAGGCACTCAGGACCATCAGGATCGAAGGGTCATCTTCGACAATCAAAACAACATCTTGCGCATCTTCACTCATGGGGAACCTTAATTCATGCAGTCGCTGCCAAGTATGACCCCGGGGACGGTCACAGGTTGCATCGAGTTTAAGCCTTTTGTGCCAACGGCAGGCAAACCCGGAACAAGGCACCCTCACCCAATGTGCTCTGCACACTGATTGTGCCGCTATGGGCGGCCACAATCTGCTCCGAAATAAACAGCCCCAACCCCAGCCCAGCCGTTACATGGCTGGCTGAAACCCGCTCGAATTGCTGAAAAACCCGCTGCTGGTTTTCTTCGCTGATGCCAATACCCTGGTCGCGCACATCAACCACAGCCTGGTCACCCTCGATATAAACCGATACATCAATGGGCTTTTTCGCACCATATCTTAGGGCGTTAGTCAGTAGGTTGCTGATCACCTGCTCAATCCTGAACTCATCCCACTGCCCCACCACCGGCTGCGATGCCGTGAAGTTGACGCTCGATTGCGCCGCGCTGATCTGCGCCGCAAAATTTTCCAGCAACTGCCCCACCGCATGGGCCAGGTCAAATTCGCCGGGGCGGATGGATAGCTTGCCGGTGCGGATACGCGACACGTCGAGCATGTCTTCAATCAGTCGAATCAGGCTCTGGATCTGGCGTTCGTCACGCTCGACCATCGCGTGCATCTTGTCCAGGGTGAACGCGGCAGCGTTGTCCCGGGCCAGGTGCATCTTGCGCAACTGGGTTTCCAGAATCAGCCCGTTGAGCGGCGTTCGTACCTCATGGGAGACGATCGACATAAAGTCGTCGCGCATGCGAACTGCATGCTCCAGCTCGACCTGGGTCAGTTGCAACTGCGCCAGCAACGTTTCCTGCTCGCGCCGACTCTGTTCCAGAGCTTCGACCTGTTGCTTCATGGCCTTGCTTTGGCGATAGAGTTCGACAAATACATTGACCTTGCTTTTCACCGCGTGGATATCCAGCGGCTTGTGCAAAAAGTCGACCGCGCCGCTTTCATAGCCCTTGAAGGCATAGTTCATTTCGCGCCCGGCGGCGCTGACAAACACGATGGGGATGTTCTTGGTCTTGGCCGTGCCACGCATCAGTTCGGCCAGTTCAAAGCCGTTCATGCCCGGCATTTGTACATCAAGAATGGCCATGGCGAATTCATGCTGCAGCAGCAGCGACAACGCCTCGTCCGCAGACAAGGCCTTGTAGACGATACGGTCCTCGCGCTTGATCAACGCTTCGAGGGCCAGCAGGTTTTCCGGCAGATCGTCGACGATCAACAGCTTGGCTTGAATATCATTTAGTAGCATTCGGTAGGTTCCAGCTCGACAAGCAGACGGCCAATGCCGCGCAAGGGAAGAATGCAATCCGGTTGGCACAGTTCCAGCGCAGCTTGCGGCATCGTTGATGCCTGGGCCTCATGGGGATCCTGGACAATGGTCAGACCACCCAATTGTTTGACCACACTCAGCCCCCGCGCACCATCCCGATTGGCGCCTGTCAGTAAAATCGCGGCCAGACGCTGTTGATAGACATCAGCCGCAGACTCAAAAAGAAAATCAATTGCAGGTCGCGAATAATGCACCCGCTCCTCCTGGCTCAAGGAAAAACTGCGGTCGTGCTCGACCGACAGGTGATACCCCGGGGCCGCAAAATACAGGGTACCCGGTACAATCTGCTGCTTGTCCTGAGCCTCCCTGACCGGCAACGACAACCGCCGGGCAAACACTTCGGCCAACTGGCTGCGACGCTCATCAGGCAAATGCAGAACCACAATGATCGGCAAGCGAAAACCTGGCTTGAGATCGGCAAAAATCGTCAGCAAGGCTTCGACTCCGCCCGCAGAGGCTCCGATTACCACCGCCTCCACCGGGTTGCGTCGAACCCTATGACCCAGTTGGACACTCATAGCTTGCGATAGATCCGTTCTTGCTTGAGCACAGGCGTGAACTGTTTGCTGTAGTCCGAAAAATCCAGGGTTTCCTTGCTGCCCAGCATCAGAAAACCGCGATGGCACAGCGACTCATGAAACAGTCCAAAGGCTCTGTTTTGGAGATCTTTATTAAAGTAAATCAATACGTTACGACATGAAATTAAATTGGTTTCTGAAAACACGCTATCCGTCGCCAGGCTGTGATCGGCGAAGGTCACATTCTCGCGCAGGGACTTGTCGAAGATCGCGTAGTCATAGGCGGCGGTGTAGTAATCGGCAAAGGATCGCTGACCACCGGCCTTTTGATAATTGTGGGTATAGGCACGGACATTCTCCAGGGAGAAGATGCCCTGCTTGGCCTTTTCCAGTGAGCGCGGGTTGATGTCAGTCGCGTAGATGATGGTGCGATCCAGCAGGCCTTCCTCGCGCAACAGGATGGCCATCGAGTACACCTCCTCGCCGGTGCTGCACCCCGCAATCCAGATCTTCAGTGACGGATAAGTCTTGAGGATCGGCACCACCTCCTGGCGAATGGCCAGGAAGTGTTCCGGGTCACGAAACATTTCGCTGACCGGGATCGTCAGATACTGCAACAACTGCATAAAGGCCGTGGGATCGTGCAGGATCCGCTCCTGCAGGGCCGAGATGGTCTTGCAGTCAAACTGGCGCAGCGCGTGATTGACCCGGCGCTTGACCGAAGCACCGGCGTAATCGCGAAAGTCATAACTGTATTTGAGGTAGATCGCTTCAATCAGCAGCCGTAACTCGATATCGGTGTTTCGTTGCACTTAGAGTCGTTCCATTTTCGGTAGCCAGACCCGGATCAACGAAAACAGTCGGTCCAGGTCAATAGGTTTGGCCAGGTAATCATTGGACCCCGCCTGCAGGCAACGCTCCTGATCGTCCTTCATGGCCTTGGCCGTCACCGCAATGATCGGCAGCTTGCGCCAGCGCGGGTTCTTGCGGATTTCGACAGTGGCCTCGTAGCCGTCCATCTCCGGCATCATGACGTCCATTAGCACCAGATCGATATCTTCCACCTCTTCCAGGCGCTCGATGGCTTCGCGGCCATTACGCCCAATCACCACAATGGCGCCCTTCTGTTCCAGGGCACTGGTGAGGGCAAAGATGTTTCGTACATCATCATCCACCAACAGAATCTTGCGCCCTTCGAAGACCTTGTCGCGGCTGCGGGCGGTCTTGAGCATCGTTTGCCGTTCATGGGACAACTGAGATTCAACTTTGTGCAGAAATAATGTGACTTCATCGAGCAGACGCTCCGGTGAACGGGCGCCCTTGATGATGATCGAGCGCGAATATTTGCGCAGTTCAGCCTCTTCATCCCGGGTCAGGTTGCGCCCGGTGTAGACGATCACCGGCGGGAACGAGCAAATGTCCTCGGTGGACATGCGCTTGAGCAGATCGCCGCCGAGCATATCCGGCAGTTTGAGGTCGATGATCATGCAGTCGTAGACGTTGCGACGCAGCAGATCAAGGGCCTCCTGGGCGTAGCCTACCGCGGTGATTTCAATGTCATCGTCGCCGATCAGGCGGGCAATACTGTCACGTTGCAGATCATCGTCTTCAACCAGAAGCACGCGTTTGACCTTCTGCGTCAGCTTGGCCTCAAGGCGGGCGAACACGTTTTTCAGCTCTTCACGGGTGGTCGGTTTAACCGCATAACCCACCGCGCCCATATGCATGGCCGCCTCGACCCGATCCTCGACAGAGATCACATGCACCGGGATATGTCGGGTCGGTGCCAGCGCTTTGAGGCGCTGCAATACCGTCAGCCCGGAGTGGTCCGGCAGGCGCATATCGAGCAGGATGGCATCGGGAATAAACTGTGCGGCCAGGCTGAAGCCTTCGTCGGCACCGTGGGCTACCAGGCAGCGGTAACCCAACTCATGCGCCAGATCGAAGAGGATATGCGCAAAGTTCGGCTCATCTTCGATCACCAGAATGCAACGCGTGGTGAACGGAGCCTGCTCGCGGTCATCCATAAAGCGCGGAATATCGGACAGTGCGACAAGAGCAGGCAGCGGCTGGTGAACCAGCGCGGCCGGCCGTGGTGCGGGAGCTGCTGGCATATGCGCCAGTTCCTGAGCGTCTTCTACATACTGCTGCGGCAGGACCAGAGTAAAGGTGCTGCCCTGCCCCGGTTCGCTGCTGACCGTAATCGAACCGCCAAGCAGCGTTGCCAGGTCACGGGAAATCGACAGGCCAAGCCCGGTGCCGCCATAACGGCGGTTGGTGGTGCCATCAGCCTGACGGAAGGCTTCAAAGATGCTGTCCTGCTGGTCGACAGAAATACCTATGCCCGAGTCCCTGACCGTGAACGCGACCCCTTCGCCCGGCTGACCGGATACGCTGAGGCTGACCTGGCCTTTCTCGGTGAACTTGACCGCATTGGACAGCAGGTTCTTCAGGATCTGCTCCAGACGCTGAGTGTCGGTGTACATCATGGGCGGCGTGCCAGGCTGCACCTGCACCTCGAAGCCCAGGGACTTGTCCCCGGCCAGGGGCTGGAACATGCCGCGCAAACCTTCAACCACCCGCGTAACACTGGTGTTCTCGGGGCGCACTTCGAGCTTGCCGGCTTCAACCTTGGAGATATCCAGGATGTCGTTGATCAGGTTAAGCAGGTCGTTACCTGCCGAGTAAATCGACTCGGCAAACTTGACCTGTTCTGCACTGAGATTCTGCTGCGGGTTTTCCGACAGCAACTTGGCCAGAATCAGCGAGCTGTTCAGCGGTGTGCGCAGCTCGTGGGACATATTGGCCAGGAACTCGGATTTGTACTTGCTGGAACGCTGCAGTTCTACAGCTCGCTCCTCCAGCTGCACCTGCACCTGATTGAGCTGGCTATTCTTGCGGTCCATGGCATCGCGCTGGCCGGCCAGCTCTTCATTGGTCTGCTCCAGCTCCGCCTGCTGGGTTTCCAGGCTGGTCTGCGACTCTTTAAGGATGCGCGACTGCTCTTCGAGCTCTTCGTTGGCGGTCTTGAGTTCTTCCTGCTGCACTTGCAACTGCTCATTGAGCTGCTGGGTCTCGGCCAAAACCTCCTGCAAACGCTGACGGTAGCGTGCTGCCTCGATTGACATGCCGATATTGTCGGCGATCAATTCAAACAGCTCGATATCACGCTCCTCCAAAGGCCTGAGAAAACCCAGTTCGATAACGCCGTTGACCCGGTCATCATCACTGGTCGGCACCACCAGCACGCTGCGCGGGCTGCCTTCACCCAACCCGGAACTGACTTTGAAGAAGTAATCGGCCGGCACCTCGTCCAGGCGAATCAACTTATCCTGCTGCGCTGCCTGACCCACGATGCCTTCGTCATTGTGGATCAGTTGGTCCTGCGCCTCTTGCTCACGGGAAAAGCCATAACTGGCCACACGCTTGAGGCCGCCGTGATCTTCTCGCACGTAAACCGCCGCGACAACGGTACCCAGATACTGGGCACAGAATTGCAGGATATTGCGCCCCAGCATATTGAGGGTCAGACGCCCCAGCACCTGTTCGGCCAGTTCGGTCTGGCCGTTGCGCAACCATGCCTGGCGTTCAAGGCGCTCAGCGGTCTTAATTTGCGACTCGAAGTTTTTCTTGTAATTCTCTGAAAGAGCGAGCAAATCACGACGACCAACATAGGCCAGAAAACCGCTGAAACCCAGTATAAAGAACAGGTAAAGACTGACGCCGAAAACCGTTTTCTGGCTGACTTCATGACTGCGTTCTACCCGCAACTGCTGCTCCACCTGAATGAAGTCGTCGTATTCCTTGCGAATTTCATCCGTGAGGCGCTTGCCACGACCGGCCTGTACCGCAGAACGGTAATCGCCGCTCGCACGCCGCATATCAATCATTGTCTGCGCGTAGGTGGCCCATTCGCTTTGCATCGCCTCAAGGCGCTTGAGGCGATCGACCTGTTGCGGGTTATCGCTGACCAACTCCTGCAGGCTCTTCAGCTGCGCGCTGATTTGCGGCTTGGCGACGATATAGGGGTCGAGAAAATGCTCATCCCCGGTAATCAGATAACCGCGCATGCCGGTCTCAAGGTCGATCGTCAGCTTCGCCGCTTCGTTGGCGTTACTGATCACTCGATCACTGTGCTCTACCCAACTGATCACCGAGAGCAAATAGCTGACCATCACCACGAACAGCACGGCACTGAGCACACCCACGGCCAGCGGCAAGCCAACGTTTCGATTCAGCAGCTTGCGAAAGCTGCGCTCATCAATTGATGCAGGTGCATTCATTTTTCTGGCCCGTGGACAGTCATAAAAAACAGGAGTTTGCCGGATTATCGAGTAATAGTTCTATTTTCTTGCCTTTAAATGGTCATTTTCATACAAAGAAACAGACTCAGTTGCGGGTGAAGGCTATCCTTGATGGCTGTGAGAGCAGCGCTCAAATTTTTATCGAGATCATGATTATGTCCGCAACACCCTCCACCATCCTGGTGGTCGAAGACGACGCCATTGTTCGGATGCTGATCGTAGACGTGCTGCAAGAACTGCAGTTCAGCGTGCTTGAGGCCGACGGCAGCGAGCGCGCCATGGAACTGCTAGAGGACCATAGCCAGCACATTGATCTGCTGATGACTGATGTCGGATTGCCAGGCATGGATGGCCGTGAACTGGCAGGCAAGGCCCGGCTGTTGCGCCAACAATTGCCCATCCTGTTTGCCAGCGGTTACGCCGAGAGCCTGGAGATTGCAGACGGCATGGCGGTGATCGGCAAGCCCTTCTCCATTGACCAACTGCGCGACAAGGTCAAAAGCATGCTGGCAACTGCATAACCTCAACCCTACTGCACTGCACTGCACTGCACTGTGGGAGCGGGCTTGCTCGCGATGGTATCAGCGCGGTTTACCCGACTAACCGCAGCGCCTGCATCGCGGGCAAGCCCGGCTCCCACAGGTTTTGCATCGTACACAGAATCCAAACCTTGCAGTGGAGAGTGTGGGAGCAAGCCCGCTCTCACAGGCAGGCCCACAGGGGTTGTGCAGACCCGCTTGCTTGTGGTTTCCTACACATCTTGTATCAGGTGCCCTTCACAGGGTGAAACGGGAAACCGGTGCGTCAGGCTTTATGCCCTGACAAGTCCGGCGCTGCCCCCGCAACGGTAAGCGAGAGAAACATCAAATCCACTGTGCCACTGGCATGGGAAGGAGATGTTTGCAGGCTCAAGCCATGAGCCCCTCGCAAGCCCGGAGACCGGCCTGGTTATTTCGAATAACAAACCCGCGGTGGGCGGGCGCTGTTAAACCCTGCGAGCTTCGTTCGCGGGGTTTTCTTGCGCTTTGCTGCCCGTCGTCTGACCCAGAGGCAAGCGCCATGTCCATCAGCACCAGCAGCACCCATTCCGCCGCTACCACCGCGACCCAGAGCCAACGCATCGTGGCCGCTGTCGGCGCCGCCGTGCTGGGGATATTTCTGGTTTATTTCGCCGGTTTCTCGCATATCGATGCGGTCCATAACGCGGCCCATGACACCCGTCATAGCTCCGCCTTCCCGTGCCACTGAGATTGCCTGCCATGATCAAGCGTATCGCTCAAACCGCAGGCTTCACCGGCTTGCTGGCCGCCCTGTTGCTGACCTTGCTGCAAAGTTTCTGGGTTGCCCCGCTGATTCTGCAAGCAGAAACCTACGAAAAACCGGCCGCCAGCGAAGTCCATGAGCATGCCGATATGGCCATGCCTGCCCACGAACACGACGCCGAAGCCTGGGAGCCAGAAGATGGCTGGCAGCGCGTACTGTCCACTACGGGCGGTAATCTGGTAGTGGCTGTCGGTTTTGCCCTGATGCTGGCGGGCCTGTACACCTTGCGCGCCCCTACCCGCACCTCCCAGGGCCTGCTGTGGGGTCTGGCCGGTTATGCGGTGTTCTGCCTGGCGCCAACCCTGGGCCTGCCGCCAGAGTTACCGGGCACCGCTGCGGCTGACCTGCTGCAACGGCAAATCTGGTGGGTCAGCACTGCGGCTTCAACTGCCGTGGGCATCGCGTTGCTGGTATTTGGCAGACATTGGGCATTGAAAGTGCTGGGCGTGGCGATTCTGCTGGTTCCGCATATTTTTGGCGCACCGCAGCCACTGGTACATTCCAGCCTGGCCCCTGAAGCGCTGGAAGCGCAATTCAAGATCGCCTCACAACTGACCAACTTCGCCTTTTGGCTGGCTTTAGGCGTGATCAGCGCCTGGCTGTTCCGCCGCAAGTCCGAAGGCCAGTACTCGGCATGAGCACAGCGCCAATCCTGGTAATTGGCCTGGGCTGTCGCCAGGGTTGCAGCGCTGAGCAATTATTGAAGTTGATAGAAGACTCGCTGGGCCAGGCCGGGATCGCATTGAGTGCGATCAGCGCCCTGGCCAGCATCGATCACAAGCGCCATGAACCCGGACTGCGGCAACTGGCAGCGCAATTAAACCTGGGATTTGAGGTGTTCAGTGCCAAGCAACTTGCCCCGTATGTGCAGCAACTGAGTCATCGCTCAGATATTGCCTTCGAACAAACCGGGTGTTTTGGCATTGCCGAAAGTGCCGCACTGGCCCTGGCCGAACAATTCTCTGGTGCGACTCCCAAGCTGCTGATCACACGACAAAAATCCCCATTGGCGACCTTTGCGTTGGCCTCGATCGGGTAAAACCCGCGATAATCCCCCGCCTCACTATGAGCGTTGTTCAAGAACAGCTCTATCCTGAACTTTTCACGAGACTGCCATGACCGTTTATTTCATCGGCGCCGGGCCCGGCGATCCAGAGCTGATTACCGTCAAGGGCCAGCGCCTGATTCGTAGCTGCCCGGTGATCATTTACGCCGGCTCCCTGGTACCTGAAGCGGTCTTGCAAGGCCATCAGGCAGAACAGGTGATCAACAGTGCCGAGCTGCACCTTGAGCAGATTATCGATCTGATCAAGGCTGCCGACACCAAAGGCCAGGATGTGGCCCGTGTGCATTCCGGTGACCCGAGCCTGTATGGCGCGATTGGTGAACAGATACGCTGCCTGCGTGAGCTGGGCATCGCTTTTGAGATCATTCCGGGGGTGACAGCCACTGCGGCCTGCGCGGCCATTTTGGGTGCCGAACTGACCCTGCCGGATATTTCCCAGACCGTAATCCTGACCCGCTACGCGGAGAAAACTGTGATGCCCACCGGTGAAGAGCTGGCCAGCCTGGCGCAGCACAAGGCAACCATGGCCATTCACCTTGGGGTCAAGAATCTGCAAAAGATTGTCGCCGAGCTGACTCCGCATTACGGCAGTGATTGCCCGATTGCAGTGGTTCACCGCGCCAGCTGGCCGGACCAGGACTGGGTACAGGGCACCTTGGCGGATATTGCTGCCAGGGTTGAGGCCAAGGGTTTTCGGCGTACGGCGCTGATTCTGGTGGGCCGGGTACTGGCCAGTGACAGTTTTGCCGAGTCGTCGCTGTACCGGGCGGGGCATGCGCATTTGTATCGGCCCTGATTCAGCGGCGCAACGGGAAATCTGTAGTCGCTGCCGAAGGCTGCGAAGCGGCGTTGTGGTGGGCTCAAGGAAAACGGGTTGCTCCGCAACCCTTCGCAGCCTTCGGCAGCGACTACCAAGCCTCACACCACAATCCACAGGCATAAAAAAACGGTGCTCACGGGGCACCGTTTTTTCTTCAGCTTCGCAGCGAACGCCCTGTTAGTAGTAGGCGTTTTCTTTCTGCGAGTGGTCGGTCACGTCACGTACGCCCTTGAGCTCCGGTACACGCTCAAGCAGGGTGCGCTCGATGCCTTCACGCAAGGTCACGTCCGCCTGGCCGCAGCCCTGGCAACCGCCACCGAACTTGAGCACCGCAATACCGTCTTCAACCACTTCGATCAGGCTGACCTGACCACCGTGGCTGGCCAAACCGGGGTTGATCTCGGTTTGCAGGTAGTAGTTGATGCGCTCGTTGATCGGGCTGTCGGCATTGACCATCGGCACTTTGGCGTTGGGTGCCTTGATGGTCAGCTGACCACCCATGCGATCGGTGGCGTAGTCCACCACGGCATCGTCCAGGAAGGGTTCGCTGAACGAATCGATCCAGGCCGTGAAGCTTTTAAGGCCGATGGCAGTATCTTCAGATTTGACTTCAGCCGGCTTGCAATAAGCAATGCAGGTTTCAGCATACTGGGTACCGGGCTGGGTGATAAAGACGCGGATGCCGATGCCCGGGGTGTTCTGCTTGGACAGCAGATCAGCCAGGTAATCGTGGGCAGCGTCGGTAATCGTTATGGCGCTCATGGAATCTCCTCGCAGACATGGGAAGCAGTTTACGCCAATCGGCGCGCCTGACAAAGTCCTAGTGTTTTTGTCAGGAAAGCTGCGTCCCATTCCTTCAAATACAACCGGCCCTTTACAGGTTTTCGTAGCGGTTCATGTCCAGCACGCCCGCTTCGACCGGGTCGGTTTCATTGATGTACTCGCCAATATCGTGGAAGTACTGCCAAAACTGTGGGTGGCTGCGGCGGATGCCCCAACGCTCGACGATGCTGTCGAAGGTCGCCTGATCCTTGCTTTGCTCCATCGCTTCGACAAAGGCTTCGACCTGGCCTGCCGGGATATTGAACATAAAGTTCGGGTAGCTGCTGAGCACGCCCGGGTAAATGGTCAGGGTATCCAGCCCCGGCTCCAGGCGGTATTCCTCGCCCAGCATAAAGGCCACGTTGGTGTGCGCCCGGTTGCGCAGCATGCTGTACATCTCGCGCTTGCCGTCAGCACCCTCGATGCGCAGCATGGTTGCTTCCGGCAACTGATTGATCACTGCCAGCCCCGCCGCAGGTCGCGAGGTCAGACGGCTTAGCGATTGCTCGGCGTACCTGAACTCCTGAGGGATATTGGGCCGCGAACAGTAGGCACCCGTGCACCGGTTGATCGGATCAGGCCGGGCATTGAGGGTACCCGTGCGCTCGATCAGCTTGAGGGCAAAGTCACGCTTGGGGTCTGCCGGATCGAGCTTCATGCCGGTCGGGGTGTCGGTATCAATTTTTTGATAGTCCATCCACATCTTCAGCTTGCCGCTGTTTTGATACCAGTCGCTCAAGATGGCTGCACGCGAATCGGCGGGCATCAGGCGCAGGAAATTGACCTCGGCGCCGTTGCGGATCAGGTCAAAGTACAGACGGGTCTGCGCCTGGTGCGAGACGTTGCCGAACACATCGAAGTTAACCGCCAATTGATAGTAGGTGCGCTCCAGCAACGGGTAGTCAAACAGCCACAGGGTCTGCGGGACTTCACCGATCAGCCCCTTGCTCACGCTGGCACTGTCAAAGTGGCGGAATACCGTGAGCAAGGCATTGTCGTTGCCTGCCCACAGGGTCGACCAGCTTGGCGGCGGCATATCGGCATAGGCTTCCTGACGCAGCTTTTCATAGTCGTTGCGTTTATCACGATAGTTGTGCCACAGCGAAATAATGCTGCCAACGTTGTCGATCTGGCCGGGCATGGCCAACAACGGCGTAGCGATGCCTCTGTAAACGGCATCGGTGACATAGCGGTCGCGGGCCGGTTCCTGGAACACGGTCCAGAAGTTGTCGCGAATCACATCAGTCGCAATTTGCCCGCGGCACACCGGGCCACGGATAAAGGTACGGACAAAGTACTCGGCGTTGTCGAGCATAAACTGGTAACGCGCCACCGCCGGGATCGCTTCAAAGGTTTCAAACGGGTTGGCCCGCCCGCGAGGCCCGTAGCCCGGCAGTCGGGTGGCATGCCAGTCGCCGCTGTAGAACAGCTGTTTGACCCGCGCCAACTTGTGCGCCCCCATTGGATAGGTAATGTGGGTTTTGTGTACGATTACACCCTGCACCGGCATCAGTCGATAGTAAAAAGTCGTTCCCGGATCGTCATTCGGGCGGCGGGTGGCGATCAGGTCGATCGGTTGCCCACGGGGCGTGCGCGAACGCACCCACTGGAAATAATGCCCCGGCACACCGTTGTCAAAATAGGTATGCGCGAGGAACAGGTGCTCGTACAACCAGCGCGCCACAAGGGCTTCGGTTGAGCCCGGACGGTTGAGCAGTTCTTCCCACTCGTCAATCTGCGCCGCTTCAATTGCGCTGGGCTTGATCGCGTGCTGATCCACCGGCGCACCCTGGGCCAGCCAGGTTTGTACAGTGGTGTACTGCTTGTCGGTCAGCCCGGTTACGGCCAGCGGCATGCCCTCTTTGGGATGGCTCTGGGCGTAGGCATTGAACTCGCCCGGCGCCGGGCAGACGTTCTCGCGGTTAAGACCCAGGACAATTTCTTCGGGTAATTTGGCGTTAGGCGTCAGCGGTGTGCTGTGGCCCAGTTCCAGCATGCGCGCCATCAAGGCCGCCTGCGCGCCCTGGGCATCGAGCACCGAATAGAAGCCTTTGCGTCGCCACTCATCCTGGCCACTGGCATCGTAGAAAATTCGCGTCGGCGCTACGGCATCGACACGATCCCCCTTGTAGACCGGCACTTTGCTGGCACCACGAGTGGCGCCCTCCGCGCTCCCCAGGTTGAGCTGGCAGGCAGCATCGTTGCAGGCATGGCAGGCAACGCACTTTTGCGTAAGGATCGGCTGAATGTCCCTGGTGTAGGAAATAGCCGGGCTGACCAACGGCGCCTGTGCCAGCGCGGTACTGCACACCACCAGCGTCACGGCGCTGGTGAGGAGGCGAAAAAGCATGTGCCAGTGTCCTGATATCAAAAATATGTCGCGATTCTACCTGTACGTCACACTCGTCAACATGAGCGAAATTCATGTAAATCAGCGAGCGCTCAAATCCCACGCAGGTTTGTTATGATTTCGCATCTTTTGCATGGCTCTAACAGGTAGTCCTATGTCTGACCGCAGCGCTCGTCTACAAGCACTTCAGCAAGCCCTCAAAGAGCGCATTCTGATTCTCGATGGCGGCATGGGCACTATGATCCAAAGCTACCGTCTAGAGGAACACGACTATCGTGGCACACGCTTCGCCGACTGGCCGAGCGATGTCAAAGGCAACAACGACCTTTTGATCCTCAGCCGTCCCGATGTGATCGGGGCCATTGAGAAGGCGTATCTGGATGCCGGTGCCGATATTCTCGAAACCAACACTTTTAACGCCACCCAGGTTTCACAAGCCGATTACGGCATGCAGGCATTGGCCTACGAGCTAAACGTAGAAGGCGCACGCGTTGCGCGCAAGGTGGCCGATGCGAAGACGCTGGAAACCCCGGACAAACCACGTTTTGTCGCCGGTGTGCTCGGCCCTACCAGCCGTACTTGCTCGTTGTCGCCAGACGTCAACAACCCCGGCTACCGCAACGTCACCTTCGATGAACTGGTGGAAAACTACACCGAGGCCACCAAAGGCCTGATCGAAGGCGGCTCGGACCTGATCCTGATCGAGACCATTTTCGACACCCTCAACGCTAAAGCCGCGATCTTCGCTGTACAGGGTGTATTTGAAGAGCTGGGCATCGAGTTGCCGATCATGATTTCCGGCACCATCACCGACGCCTCCGGTCGCACCCTGTCGGGCCAGACCACCGAAGCGTTCTGGAACTCCGTGAGCCACGCCAAACCGATCTCGGTGGGTTTGAACTGCGCGCTGGGCGCCAGCGAACTGCGTCCTTACCTGGAAGAGCTGTCGAACAAGGCCAGCACTTACGTTTCGGCTCACCCCAACGCGGGCTTGCCCAACGAATTCGGTGAATACGACGAACTGCCAGCAGAAACGGCCAAGGTCATTGAAGAATTCGCCCAAAGCGGCTTTCTCAACATCGTCGGCGGTTGCTGCGGCACCACGCCGGGGCATATCCAGGCCATCGCCAATGCCGTGGCCGGTTATGCGCCGCGCCAGATCCCGGATATCCCCAAGGCTTGCCGCCTCTCGGGCCTTGAGCCGTTTACCATCGATCGCAGCTCGTTGTTCGTCAACGTCGGTGAACGTACCAACATCACCGGTTCTGCTCGCTTTGCCCGGCTGATCCGCGAAGACAACTACACCGAAGCCCTGGAAGTGGCCCTGCAACAGGTTGAAGCCGGTGCGCAGATCATCGACATCAACATGGACGAGGGCATGCTCGATTCGAAGAAGGCCATGGTCACCTTCCTCAATCTGATCGCCGGTGAGCCGGATATCTCCCGCGTACCTATCATGATCGACTCCTCCAAGTGGGAAGTGATCGAAGCCGGCCTCAAGTGCATCCAGGGCAAGGGCATCGTCAACTCGATCAGCATGAAAGAAGGCGTCGAGCAGTTCATCCATCACGCCAAACTGTGCAAGCGCTATGGCGCCGCCGTGGTGGTGATGGCCTTCGACGAAGCCGGCCAGGCCGATACCGAAGCGCGCAAAAAGGAAATCTGCAAACGCTCCTACGACATTCTGGTCAACGACGTCGGCTTCCCGCCGGAAGACATCATCTTCGACCCGAACATTTTCGCCGTGGCCACCGGTATTGAAGAACACAACAACTACGCTGTCGACTTTATCAACGCCTGCGCCTACATCCGCGACGAACTGCCGTACGCACTGACCTCCGGCGGCGTGTCCAACGTGTCGTTCTCGTTTCGCGGCAACAACCCGGTGCGTGAAGCGATCCACTCGGTGTTCCTGCTATACGCAATCCGCAACGGCCTGACCATGGGTATTGTCAACGCCGGTCAGTTGGAGATCTACGACCAGATCCCGACCGAGCTGCGCGATGCCGTGGAAGACGTGGTGCTCAACCGCACCCCGGATGCCACCGACAACCTGCTGGCCATCGCCGACAAGTACAAGGGCGATGGTAGCGTCAAGGAAGCCGAGACTGAAGAATGGCGCGGCTGGGACGTCAACAAACGCCTGGAGCACGCGCTGGTCAAGGGCATCACCACCCATATCGTCGAAGACACCGAAGAGTCGCGCCTGTCGTTCAAACGTCCGATCGAAGTGATCGAAGGGCCGTTGATGTCGGGTATGAACATCGTTGGCGACCTGTTTGGCGCAGGCAAAATGTTCCTGCCGCAGGTGGTCAAGTCCGCCCGTGTGATGAAACAGGCCGTGGCTCACCTGATTCCATTTATCGAACTGGAAAAAGGCGACAAGCCGGAGGCCAAGGGCAAGATCCTGATGGCCACCGTCAAAGGTGACGTCCACGATATCGGCAAAAATATTGTCGGCGTGGTGCTGGGTTGTAACGGCTACGACATCGTTGACCTGGGCGTGATGGTGCCTGCGGAGAAAATCCTCCAGGTGGCCAAGGAGCAGAAGTGCGACATTATCGGCCTGTCCGGTCTGATCACCCCGTCGCTGGATGAAATGGTTCATGTGGCCCGCGAGATGCAGCGCCAGAACTTCCATCTGCCACTGATGATTGGCGGCGCGACCACGTCCAAGGCGCACACCGCGGTCAAGATCGAGCCCAAGTACCAGAACGATGCGGTGATCTACGTGACCGACGCCTCCCGCGCCGTGGGCGTGGCCACGCAGTTGCTGTCCAAGGAACTCAAACCCGCCTTTGTGCAGAAAACCCGCGACGAGTACGTCGAAGTTCGCGAACGCACCGCCAACCGCAGTGCCCGTACCGAACGCCTGAGCTACGCCGCGTCCATCGCCAAGAAGCCGCAGTTCGACTGGGCCGGCTACCAACCAGTCAAGCCGACTTTCACCGGCGCCAAGGTGCTGGACAATATCGACCTCAAGGTACTGGCCGAGTATATCGACTGGACGCCGTTCTTTATCTCCTGGGACCTGGCTGGCAAATTCCCGCGCATCCTCACCGATGAAGTGGTCGGCGAAGCGGCCACCGCGCTGTATGCCGATGCCCAGGAAATGCTGAAAAAACTGATCGACGAGAAACTGATCAGCGCCCGTGCGGTATTTGGCTTCTGGCCGGCCAATCAGGTCAACGATGACGATCTGGAGTTGTATGGCGAAGACGGCCAGCCAATCGCCAAACTGCATCATCTGCGCCAGCAGATCATCAAGACCGACGGCAAGCCAAACTTCTCCCTGGCCGACTTTGTCGCGCCAAAGGACAGCGGCGTGACCGACTACGTGGGCGGCTTTATCACCACTGCAGGCATCGGTGCCGAAGAAGTGGCCAAGGCCTATCAGGACGCAGGCGACGACTACAACTCGATCATGGTCAAGGCCCTGGCCGACCGTCTGGCCGAAGCCTGTGCCGAATGGCTGCACCAGCAGGTACGAACCCATTATTGGGGCTACGCCAAGGACGAACAGCTGGGCAATGAAGAGCTGATCAAGGAGCAATACAGCGGTATCCGCCCTGCTCCCGGCTACCCGGCGTGCCCGGACCATACTGAGAAAGGCACGTTGTTCGCCTTGCTGGAGCCTGAAGCCGAAGAAATGCGCGCAGGCAAAAGCGGGGTGTTCCTGACCGAGCACTACGCCATGTTCCCGGCGGCAGCGGTCAGCGGCTGGTACTTCGCCCACCCGCAGGCGCAGTACTTTGCCGTGGGCAAGGTCGACAAGGACCAGATTGACAGCTACACCGCGCGCAAAGGCCAGGATCTGACCGTGACCGAGCGCTGGCTGGCACCCAACCTGGGGTATGACAACTAAGGGCTGAAACCCCCGCAGGAGTCATCACGGCTCCTGCGGTTTTTCTCAAAGGTGTTCGATTTCAGCGCGCTCACGTTCCGTGAGACGCACCAACAACTCCCGTTCTTCACGGGTGTTCTTTTTGCCCAGCGCTTCTACCTCAATACTGTAAGCCGCGCCGAAATCCGGATGACGGTCTTCCAGTTCGTCAGCCTGCTCCTGGCGAGCCTGCTCCATCTGGGCAAATTCCTGTGGGTACTTGCGCTTCAGATAATCCACCCAATATTCACGTGCCAGCAACTGCTCCAGATAGGCTGGAGTGTTTTCTGCCGCCAGCACCGCAACATAAGCAGCTTCAAGATCTTCGGCACTGACTTTGGCAACGTTTCTGTAGAGCATGTCCTGGGGCTGGCGGGGCAGATCCAGACGCTTGGCAAGATCGACGCGATAGGCCATACGAATTTCAGCCGGGTCTATTCTCGGTCGCCGGTTCACCTGCACCTGGGCGATTTCCTCTACCTGCCCCAGCCGGAACAGCCCTCTGGAGAGTTTTAGAAGAGCGGCCCCTTCTTCCCCCGCAACTACTGATTTCAGCACATTGAATTCATAGACTTTCACTTCGATATTGCTGAACAGCAGAATCCGGCCATCACCGCAGGTGTACTGCGAACGTGCGCGGGTAAACACATCGCTGCGCAACCCTGCGTCCGACTCTATGGCCTGCAGCACTTCCCATACCCGTCTGGTCAGGTCGGCCCTGTCCTGAATAAAGTCACGGGAATGCTTCAGTTCACTGAGCAAATGAAACAGGCTTTCACTGCCCTCCTGAGCCTGCAGGCCCGACCAGATCCCATGTTTGGGTGAGTCATGTGCAACGCCTTCGAACCAGCGGGCCTTTTGCTCCTCCTCAGGCTCTGAGATCGCGTTTTCCAGATCCTCATCCATCGCGCCAAAAGAGCTGTCTGATTCGTCGCTATCAAGCAGCGCCATCTCGATTTCTTCCCGGGTGAAACCCAGGCCATTGCCGGAGAAGTCCATGTAATCCCTCAAGGTTCGATACCCCGAGGACGACAGCAGGTTATCTGAGACATCGGTGTCAGCCATCAGCCTGTCGTTGTTGCCTTCAAACAACGCTGTGGGGATGTCCTCGATGAGATTGTTGCTCAGATTCATGGTTCTGAGCGTGGGCGTATTCAGGGCATTAGAAGGCCACTGCACCAGTCGGTTACCGCTCAGGTCGAGGGTGTGCAACTGGTTCAATCCAGTCAAATCGAAACGCTCCAGACGGTTATGGCTGAGGTCGAGCCACTCCAGGCGGGGCAGTGTTTGCAATTGCCGATGCAACTGTTCGCTGTCCTCCAGGCCGTTGTAACTGGCTTCAAGCCGGTTGAGACTGGCTAACCAGCCAACCACTTCGGGCAGGCGGGTGAGCCCGTTATTACTGAGCTGCAAGGTGTTCAATGCAGGACAGTCAGCGATAAAGGCAACAGTACCCTCGCCGCCAAGCCTGACGCCATTGAGGTTCAAGGTCGTTATATGCTCAAGCGTGACAGGCAATGCCGGTATATCCCCCAAACACAGATCTGAAAAGTCCAGGGTATGGCTGCCCTGCCCTCGCACACCCACCAGGGCTTGACGCCAGGAACCCATGATCCGGTCAGCCGCCCGCCTGCGATCAAGCGCACTGACCCAGCGTCCACCCTCTCTATAGCCTGGCGTATCAATCCAGTTGTTGAGCCTGTGGATCAACTCGCCCTGCTGCGCGGCCCATTGCGCAAGTCGGGCAGCAAGCTCTTGTGCCCCCATATTGGCCTGCATGCCGTCGATGCCCGCAATTGCCTCAGCCAGGGTCAAATCAGGATTCAATCTCTGCAGCAAAGCTGCCGGGGTCAATTGCACCTCACCGGGGGACAGCTGGGGCAGATCGGCCAGCAAAAGTTCCGGGTTGTCTGATACCGACTGGGGGAAATACTCGGGCGTGCCCCCGGTTTTACCTTGTGCCAGCAACCCCACGTCGATCCCTGCGACATTGTCGTGACCTGTGCGTTGCGCATAGGCCAGCAACTCGGCACAACTGGCGGGCGACAACAGGCAGCCGCTCAGATAGGTGCCGGCCAGCAACTGTTCATGACCTGTCAATGCCGCCTGCGGGACGCCTGTGATCGCACTGCGGGCAAGATTCAATTGGCGCAGGGAGGTCAGTTGCAGCACACCGGCGGGCCATTCCCGGATACACGTCTCACTGAGGTTGAGCACCTGCAGTCGGGGCAGCATGCGCACATCCAGGGATGTAACCCGGTTGCGCTGCAAATTCAGGTTTCGCAGCTCGCCCATGCGGTTCAAACAGCCCTGGGTAGACGGGTTTACCGTCAACTCGTTAAAAGCCAGATTCAGTTCAGTGATCTGCCGCAGTTCACTCAGCGCTGGCGGTAATGCAATCAGGTTGTTGCGACTTAGATTCAGCCTGCGAATGTTGCTGAACAAACCGATAAATCCATTAATTTCATCTGGTGGCACATTCAGATTACTCATGTCCAGATGCTCAACATGGCTAAAGCCACTCGCGGGCAACTGTGGCAAGTCGCTTACCACCCCGTCCGATAGATCCAGAACCCCGCGGTTTGAAGGTCGCCGCCAGGCAGGCCCGGCAACCGGCTCATCAACCCCCAACCGCAGGGTAATTCCGGCCCTCCAGCAGTGTTGGACCTTGTCAGCCAGAAGCCTGCGAAAAAACATGTCTGCCGACAACGGCCTCTTATTCACCCAGGCCTCTACAACCCCCATAAGCGCCTGATGCTCTGCGTGCAACGCGTTGATCTGCCTGAACAGTTCTGGCAATCCCTGCCCTCTGAGAGAGGATCGGGCGAATACCTCGTCGAAGGAGTACTGACCCAGATGGCCAAACTGCCTCAGGCAACCTTGGCAGTACTGCGCCATCCATTGATCAAGATCTACCAGGTGGGCAGGCTCATCACGCAGGTAATCAAAGGCTTTGATGACCATTGGCGGATCTATGCTCGACCAGTCCAGACGCAAGCTGCGCCATAAGCTGCGCGGCTCTGTGAACAACTCGTCGGGCAAGGTTCTGATTGAGGTACCAAACAGGTCCAGCGCCTGCAGATGCTCCAGTCCGAACACCCCGGCCGGCCACTGTTGCAGATGCCCGGATAGCCGCAGCACCCGTAGCCCCGGCCAGGCACTGACGTCCAGTTCGTCCAGAGAGCCCAGGAGGGTCAACTGTTCAAGTTGCTCCATTGAGGAAAGCCGGCTCATAAAGGCCTGGGTGAACCCCGGATACCCCGCGTACAGGGACAGCTCCTTGATGCCCGGCAGTTGCGCCAGCGCCTCGACCACCGCCATCAGTCTTTCACGGATATCGCTCAATTCAAGACGCTGCACAGTCGGGAAGCGTTTCACAAACCCTGCTTCCGGTTCACTGAGCATCAGGTCCGCATCCAGCTTTAATGCCCGCACATGGGAAAAGTCGGCGTCCAGAACCGGAAAATCTCCGACGGAACCGAAATCAAGACAGGCAAAAGGCTCCTGAGTACGTTGCAAACCCTCTCGCCAACAGGCGATCACCCTGTCGACCACCGGCTGGCGCTCCCATTGGTTCCCCGAGTGCTGCCAATGTTCGAGCGTGGCGCGTAATTGCCCCAGTTCACGCTCCTGATTGGCCAGAAAATGAAACAGATGCTGCGACGATTCGCCGCCACTCTGACGCTCGTAGAGATAACGGCTGACCACTTCGTCAGTCATGTTCGGATAGATGGTGCGCATTCTGCTGAGCAGAGATGGGTCGACATCAAATGCGTCGCCACGCCCGGACAAGGCATAGCCGATCTGACCATTAAGCCATTGCAGGTCGGGCCTTGCGCGCGGTTCGCGCAGCTTCAGCACACGCGCCATCTCGCGGCGATGCGAGGTTGCATAGCGCCCCTCAGTGCCTTGACCGACCCCGGGGATTTCCCGGCAATGCGCCGCCAGACGCTCGCTGTCGGCCGACGCCAGGCCCGGCAAGTACAAACCGGCCAGCGCCCGGCTCAACCTGCATTGCTGCGCAGCAGCACGGGCCAGATCATCGAGGGTGCCCGAGGTCAGGGCTGCCGGGCCGGCCTGGGCAAGGACTTCCCTGGCCGTGCGCTCTGACAACAGGGGAAACCTGCGGCAAAGCCCCTCAACTCGCGCGTCTTCCTGCTCGCCGCTTTGCGTCAGGCTTCTGAACAGGGCTTTTTGCTCGGTGCGCAACTTATCAGCGAGATGCCGGTTACGCGATGGCTGGAGCTGGCCCAATTCCCGCTCAACCCAATACTGCTCCAGGGTATCGAGCAGAAGTGCCGGCGGTAGCAGCCCGTCCACATGCACCTTGCGCAGTGCATCGTCACCCACCCCGCAAACATCGGCCATCTGGGCCAGGGTTGCGTCATCGAACCCCCGGGTCATAAATCCCAGCCGCCGCAACAAGGTCTGGCGCTGCCATTGCAGCGGTTGCTCATGACTGTGGCGCCAGGCACCGGCATTGTTGTGCCTGAGTTCTGGCTGATACGCCTTGTCGTCCGTCGGGTGCCTGATTCTCCATTCGTTGAGCGCCTGATCAGAGGTCAGTTCATAAAACTGCTGATCCACTTGCACATAGAGCCTGCCCTGCATCTCATACTGCCCCAGGGCGTTGGGCTTGAGCTGAGCAGGTAACCGGGGATCACACTGATAAGGGGTCAGGTCCGGTTTCCACAGGCGGGTCTGGCCATCGCGCAACTTGATCGGGATCAGTTGATCGCCCCATCGGGCCAGGGTGCCGCCCGCAACGTTACTGATCCCATGACCGGCGCCAGCCACAACACCGGCCACGGCCAGGTTTATCGCCACACTCTCACAATGCGCCCAGGCCCCTTCAAGGTCGCCGACTCCCCATGACTCGATACCGTGATAAACCTCCATGCCGATTTGCAGGGCCATGACTGCCATCATGACTTCCCCCAGGCCGGGGACAAAAAAAGCGGCCACATTTACCGCATCCATGCCCAGGCCCAGGTAGTAATCCAGACGCTGCTGCAACAACTGGCTGTCGGCATCGGCGGTGGGCACGGCGAGCAACCGCGCGTTGCCCTTCAGACGCTGCACATGCAGGCGGTGCAACGCCTCGAACAGAGCAGCGGGGGGCGTATCCAGGTAACGCTGGCCCAGCCGCAGATCCACCTCGTCAACATAAACCGCCGCTTGCCCCGTAGCGGGGTCGGGCCGGGTTTTGTAAAGCTGGGCGTTGAGGCGAGCCAAAAAAGTCTGAGCTTGCCCCTCGGGTACCAGGCTGGCAAACAGTTGCTGATACTCCTCAGTACGCAAATTCAGCCCCAGCTCATACTGGAATGCTTCGAGTGAGGGGTATTCCTTGAGTGGATACAACGGTGCCCCCGGTATATACACCAGCAAAGGTTCCATATCCGGCTTTTTCATCACCGGCATTTCGAACCCGAGCCGTGAGCCTGCCCACTCCATCACCGGCAGCGTTGAGCGATAGGGCCCAATAAGCAAAATCTCGCCCAGGGTAAAGCCATACAGCTGCAACTGGCTGAAGGCCACGGGCTTGCCATGCAGTTTTGGCGCTGGCGCCCTGTCCAGCACCGCCTGCAGCATGTCGTAGGCGTGCAGGGAGATGTCCTTTTGCATCAGTGCAATATTCTGGCGCACGCCCAGCAGTTCCTTTTGCGCCCGAATCATCTGGTAGCTCACCCTCGGAGCCTTGTCGGGCGCCTCGAACACCTGGTAAAGATGCTCCTGATATTGCTGGCCCAGATCCAGCGCCCGGCAGAGACGGGAAAAAACCTCGGGCGTCATAGTGAGCTTTTCCCGATATTCAAAGCCGGGTACAGGTCTCAGGTTTTTCCGCGTTTGCTCAAGCTCACCGACGACTTCACCGGTACCATGCACGAGCGTATCGGCAAGCTGCGAGTAGGTATCCGTTGCGCTTTCGGGGACCCACTTGTCTACCGCCAAGGCCCCTTCGGGTGCCAGGGCACTGACCTGGCCATTGACCATCAGGGAGAATTCTTCATTGCCTTCAAAGTTAAGCAGCGCTGCTTGCAGCAGGCTCTGGTGCTGCACCGGCTGGTCACGGCGCAGGTAAAACAGGCGGTTCTTGTTAACATCGATTTCTACGCCTGGTGCACTGTGACTGTGCAGCGCCTCCTTGAGCCTGGGTTCGGCAAACTGGGTGATGCCCTGCAAGTCTTTCAGAGTACGCGCCAGTGCTTGATTGGCCTGGCGACTGCGCGCCTGGCAGCCAGCCAGTGCCTCACGCAACCATAACGGTGCCTGGGCATCTTCGGCCCGCGGGCGCGCCAGCAGGCCCTGCTTCAGGCGCTGTACGTCCACCACCCTGCTGTGCCTGATCCAGCCGGGCAGCCTGCTTTTGATAAATGCTGCGTGCGGGCCGAGGCCTGCGGATACTCGCCATTTGGTCATTGAGCCTCTCCTGATAGCTCGCTTGAGAAGCCTCAGTACAACCAAAGAGTCAGTGTATTTGGCGGTATCTATATATCGTTCTTGACTACGCTCTATCGTAGGCAGCACCACTTACTGGCACCGGAGGACCTCATGGATGATCCAGACAACAAGCCGCCGACCTTCTGGCAAGTACTGCACAGCGTGATGGCCGCAGCCTTTGGCGTGCAAAGCGGAAAAAACCGCGCCAGGGATTTCACCCACGGCAAACCCGGCCAGTTCCTGATTCTGGGCTTGCTGTTTACCTTGTGTTTTGCGCTGGCCCTGTACGGGATCGTCAAGCTGGTCCTGTACCTGGCGGGTGTATAAAAGGCTGAGTATTACTGGTGGCTGACCCAGAACACGGCGGTGGCAACCACCAGCACAATCAGAAAGAAAATGGCCCATGCATCGACCTTGCTGTCGCTTTTACGCGCTTTGACTGGAGTACTCATCGCATCGCCTTTTTTCGGTTTTATGGGTGATTGCTTGAAGTCCTTCGAACAGTTAAGCCCAGCAATGCCCTTCTTTCAAGTAAGGGATTGAGAATCAACCGCTTATAGTCGTTTTGGTTCTTTGCATATGCTTAAACATCACTTTTGCGCATAACTACAAACTGGTATCTTGCCTCGCTCCTTGGGGAGTGCGCGGCCGTGCGCGCAGATAAGCTGTTAGCAGCCTGAGAACAGGACCTATATGTACGTATATGACGAGTACGATCAGCAGATCATCGAGGACCGCGTCAAGCAGTTCCGGGATCAGACCCGACGCTATCTGGCAGGTGAGCTGAGCGAAGAAGAGTTCCGCCCCCTGCGCCTGCAAAATGGCCTTTATGTTCAACGCTTTGCCCCAATGCTGCGGGTCGCTGTACCGTATGGCCAGCTGACTTCGCGTCAAGCGCGGATGATGGCCAAAATCGCCCGCGACTATGACAAGGGCTATGCCCATATCAGTACCCGCCAGAATGTGCAGTTCAACTGGCCTGCGCTGGAAGACATCCCGGATATCCTGGAAGAGCTGGCCACCGTGCAAATGCACGCTATTCAGACCAGCGGTAACTGCCTGCGCAACGTCACCACCGACCAGTTTGCCGGTGTTGCCGCCGACGAATTGATTGACTCGCGCCCCTGGTGCGAAATCGTGCGTCAGTGGACCACCTTCCACCCGGAATTCGCTTACCTGCCACGCAAGTTCAAGATCGCGATCAACGGTTCCAGCTCTGACCGTGCCGCCATTGAAGTGCATGACATTGGTCTGGAGCCGTTATACAACGCGGCTGGCGAGGTTGGCTTCCGCGTACTGGTGGGTGGCGGTCTGGGCCGTACTCCGGTCATCGGCGCCTTTATCAATGAGTTCTTGCCGTGGCAGGACCTGCTCAGTTACCTCGAAGCCATCCTGCGGGTTTACAACCGCTATGGCCGTCGTGACAACAAGTACAAGGCGCGGATCAAGATTCTGGTCAAGGCACTGACGCCTGAAGTGTTCGCAGAGCGCGTGGAAGCCGAAATGGTGCACCTGCGCGGTGGTTCGAACACCCTGACCGAAGCTGAAGTGCAGCGGATTGCCAAGCACTTCGTGGACCCGGACTACAAAGCCCTGCCCGACTTCGGCGCTGAACTGGCCGAACTCGACAAGCAGCACCCGGGTTTCGCCCGCTGGCGCACCCGTAATACCCTGGCCCACAAAAAGCCGGGCTATGTCGCCGTCACCCTGTCGCTCAAGCCTACTGGCGTAGCGCCGGGCGATGTGACTGACAAGCAGTGGGACGCCATTGCCGAAATGGCCGATCGCTACAGCTTTGGCCAACTGCGCACCTCCCATGAGCAGAACATCATCCTGGCCGATGTTGAAGAGAGCCAACTGTTCACCATGTGGGGCGAGTTGCGTGAAAACGGTTTCGCCACGCCGAACATTGGTTTGCTGACCGATATGATCTGCTGCCCCGGCGGCGATTTCTGCTCGCTGGCCAACGCCAAATCGATCCCGATTGCCGAATCGATCCAGCGTCGCTTCGAAAACCTGGATTACCTGTTCGACATTGGCGAGCTGGACCTGAACATCTCCGGTTGCATGAACGCCTGTGGTCACCACCACGTCGGTCATATCGGGATTCTGGGTGTCGACAAAAAAGGCGCCGAGTTCTATCAGGTTTCCCTGGGTGGCAGCGCCAGCCGTGATGCCAGCCTGGGTAAAATCCTTGGCCCGTCTTTCGCCCAGGACGCCATGCCGGACGTGATCGAAAAGCTGATCGATGTGTATGTTGAAAAACGTACCGAAGATGAGCGCTTTATCGACACCTACCAGCGTATCGGCATCGACCCTTTCAAGGAGCGCGTCTATGCAGCGAATAATTAAGAACAACGAAGTCATCGATGAAACCTGGCACTTGCTGCCCAAGGAAACCACCTTTGACGAAATCTCCAACTGCGACGACCTGATCGTCCCGTTGGTAATGTGGCGCGAACACGGCCATGCCCTCAAGGCCCGCGATGGCGGCCTCGGCGTGTGGCTGGACAGCGATGAAGAAGCTGAAGAAATCGGCGAAGACGTGGCCAACTTTCAGGTGATTGCCCTGAATTTCCCCGCCTTCACCGATGGCCGCAGCTACTCCAATGCCCGCCTGCTACGTGACCGCTATGGTTACAAAGGCGAATTGCGCGCCATTGGTGATGTCCTGCGTGACCAATTGTTCTATCTGCACCGCTGCGGCTTTGACGCGTTTGCCATTCGCGCCGATAAAGATCCGTACGAAGCGCTGCAAGGTCTCAAGGATTTCTCGGTGACCTACCAGTCTTCAACCGATGAGCCGATGCCGCTGTTCCGCCGTCGCTGATGATGTGAAAGACCCCGGGTTCGCCTGGGGTCTTTGCGTTTACAAGGTGCTGGAGGTTGAAGGTTGCACTGGTGCAAACGGATGCCTTTCGATTTCTTCACGGGTCAAGCGGGCAATCAGCTCTTGCCTGTTCACCAGCCTCAGATCTCCCACCTCCTGGGTTTTCGACACATAGTCCTGACTGGACAGCTTTTCCCGCGCCATATAAAGCAACTGCATGCGCTCATGCAGCGGTGAATCCACGGACTGGAAATGTTCGGGGTATTTCTTCTCCAGGAAGTTCTCCCAAAATCCCTGCTTTACAAGGTAAGCAATCTTCGCCGCGTGCGTGTCCCCGCTGAGCACAGACTGTTTGGCGACTTGCAACTGCTCAGGTGTCACCTTGGCCATTCGTTCGAAGATCATGCTCTCGGGCCGCGCTGGCAGATCAAGACTCTCGGCCAGCTTGACCTGATAAAACATCTGCACTTCGAGTGGCTCGACCTGATCGATACGGGCCTGCAAATCAGCCGGGCTCAGCCTCTGCGCCAACACCAGGGCTTGCTCCGTGCCAAGACGATAAGCCACGCCCTGCTGCTGCTCCGCCGTCATGTCAGCCAGAGGGTGCGGGGCAAAGTCCGCCCGTTGCATATCTATCAAATCCTGTAATTGCTGCACATACCCCGCCTGCTCGGCGTGAATAGCAGCCACCCGTGCCTCGACTACTCCCTGCACGTGTTTATCCAGCAGCTCAATGCGAAACAGCCCTTGCCCCAGCTTCAGCAATTGCTCCTCAGCGTTGGCGGCACTGCGGGCAGTAAAAATCAGGTGGCGCAGTTCCAGATCGGCAAAGATCATGGGAATGCCATCGGCACAGGTATTGGGGTTGGCCGAAACCTCAAACAACTGGTCGCGCAATTCACTGTTGCTGTGCATTGCATTGAGAATTTTCCATACCCGCTGGCTTAAGCTCTCACGCTGATGCAAAAACTGTGAGGAAACGCTGAGATCTTCCAGTACGCGAAAAAAATCAGTCGACCGGGCCGTTCCTCTCAGGTCATTCCATACGCTGGTTTCTGCAAATGTTGGCCGGGACGCCCAATGCAAGATACCCCGAGCCTGCACCACATGCTGATGTCGTGGAGCAATGCCAAAGTTGATGCCGTACTCACGCCGGTAGTTTTCCAGGCGACGCAAGGAGTCGGCGCTCAAGGGGTTGTCATGCAAGTGGGTGACACGGTTGATGGCGGTTCTGTCCGCAGCAAACACCTCCTGCGGTATACGGCTGATCGCGTTGTCGCGCAGGTCCAGGGTCTGCAGTTTGCTGAGTGACTCCACTCCCTCAGGCCAGGTCAGCAGGCCGGTATAGCGCAAGTGCAGGTGCTCAAGATCAGCCATGCGTCGCACCGAGATGCGCCTGCCCAGGGTATTGCCGGTCAAGTTCAGCGACTTGAGCTTGACCAGTCCCGAAAGAACCGAGGCACTGCGACTGTTCAATACGATCTGATTGCCCTGCAGGTTCAATTCGATCAGTTCGTACATGCCTGCTATTTCGCCAGGCAGGTCGCTGAGCTGATTGTTCTTCAGGGACAGGGCACGCAGGTTTGGAAATTTTTCCAGAAATGCCCCAGGGAAATTACCGTTGGCTGAATTACTCAAGCGCAATTCACTGATATGCGGGTAATCAGCCGACAATAGCGGCAGGCAGTCAACCGGCCAGGAGTTCAGATCCAGTACATACCCTGCGTGATCACCAAACTCCACACGTTCGGTCTGCCTGCGCCATGCCTGGGTCAGTGCCTGGCTGATGGCACGCTTGTCGCGCATCGACACCAGCACCCGCGGCCCGTTGCGCGGCTGACTCCAGACCATGGAACCGACCCACTGGTCAAGATCGCTGCGCAGGGTTTCAAGTTCGGCCTTGAGCCTGACCAGCGCCCGGCTCGTCAACGCCGGTGAGAGATCCATGCGGTACAAAAACTGGCCGATCTGCTCCTCGCTCATCAACGGGTACAACTGCGTCACAATATCCTTGAGTTGCAGTGCCCTGCCCTCATCCAAAGCCCTCCCTGCACGACCGCTCAGCGTATAGCCCAGCCGGCCATCGGCCAGCCGCATGGGCGATCTGAACCAGGATTTGATCCGCTGCATACCCAGCGCACTCGCGCTTTGCGCGCGCTGGCGAGCCGCAAGGTCAGCAATTTTCCGGCTCAAAACTACTGCCGGTTCAGCCACAGGAAGCCCAAGCAAGTTTCGCTCTGCAGGCGACAACGCTCTGGCCACACAGTTTGAGAGATAGGGACTGGTGTAAACATCCTCGGTATTACTCTCATAAAACTGGTATTCGCCAGCACTTTTAAAAAACTCCCGACTGTACCTGGCCAAGGGATTGCCCACAGTGCTCAGCACTTCACCTGTGGCTTTATCGCGTAGTACCAAACGCAGACTGGTTGGCCAGCCATGCAAACCGGTCACGGTCTGCCATGCCAGTACGTTGCTGTCAGCGCTGCTCAAATTCTCGAAATACAGCCCCTCCAGCGCCCGGTTCAAACGCAGCGTCTGCGCATAGCTTCGTGCCTCCTCCAGAACATGCAGCGGCAGCCGGCCGATACTGTCCAGCGCAGCAGTCTCATCCGGGCTCAAATGGTCCAGCAGTTCAGCCATCACACTGGCTGGCAAGCTCGGGAACTGTTGTTGCAGCGGGCTCATCCGGGCAGTCAGCTCTTCTCCATGGGCATAAAGACGGGAGAGCAGTTCTGCCTTTGTAGCCCGGGCCAGGCTGCCCAACTTGCGCGACAGTGCCTGAACCTGCGGTTCAAGACCCACAACCGGTTCACCCAGCAAAACCTCGATTTGCGCCAATGACAAACACTCCAGCGTGGTCTTGAGCAAGTCTGCGTTTTCAATCTGGGCCTGGGCAATTTGCACTCGCGGGTGCAGGGGATCGAGAGTCGGCCCGTACTCCTTGACTATGCCACCGTCCATACCCACCACTCGTAATACCCTGTCTGCCGGCCAGCCTTCGAGCCGTGTCAGCAAGTCCAGGTGCAGTTGCGCATTATCCGGGGAAAGATTCACGCCCTGCTGCATTTGCAGGATGAAACTGTCGATCTTTTCGCTCAAGCGTACACGCCGCATGCTGTCTGCCAGCGCAGGTGATGGCGCCAGGTTATTCATATGCAGTTTGCGCAGGACTGCGTCACTGGTATTGGACGCAGCCAGAATATGTTGCGCCGTTGCGTCCGAAAAACGTTGGGCCTCAGGCCCAAGGCGACGGAACAACTGCAAGGGCGACATGTGCATGGGGTCATCGAGCTCATGTATCCAGGCACCGTTGTCGTTATGCCTGACTCGCGGGGTGTAGGCCTGCGGCTCTGTGGGATGCTGGATATGCCATCTTTGCGTCTGTTCATCAGTTTTGACCTGGAACACCTTGTCATCCAGCCTGATAAATTGCTTGTTCCCCGTGCGATAGAGCCCTTGCGCATCAGGTTCAAGACCGCTGACAGACTGGCTTGGGTATTGGTAGGGCCGCAGATCCGGCCGCCACAGGCGTTTCTCACCCTTGACCGTTTTGACCGCAACCAGTGCATCCACCACCGGCGAGGGCTTGAGTACTTTGGCTGCTGCGCTGCCAGCGGCGATCAGGCCAAGATTCTCGGCGACATCAAACAAATGCTCCAACGCGGCTACACGGTCATTTCGCTGCCACGCCTTGATCCCGTCATACACTTCAACACCCAACTGGATGACACCGGTTACCAGCAAAAACTCACCCAGCACGGGCACAAATCCCAATGCCAGCGTCAATAAACTCAGACCCATGTTCAAAAAGGATGCCTGACGCGCCAAGCGGCTCTTGGAGTCTTCATCTTCGGTCGGGACTATCAACAACCTGGCATCATCTTTTATTTGCGCCAATTGCAGGCGCCAGGCCAACATAAATGGATCTCCAGACTGGGGTAAATGCCGGGTCTCGGCCATCAGCGCCGGCTCATTGATAATCGGCGGGCGACGCAGCAGCAGCGAGTCCCAAGTCATGTTTTTCATATCCGTGCGCCGCATGAACTCGGCTCGATAGCGAAGTGGCACCAACTGGAAGAAGAAGTTCGCGAACTCACTGTTTCGCAACCAGTCGCGCAGCGTGGCCTTGAGCAAATCAAAGGATTCAAACTCATGGAACGGGTTGTTTGGGCTATTGGGCAAATACAACACACAGGATTGCCGTTGTTCGGCAGACTTGCCTTGCGGCCAGAACACCATCGCACCGCGCACTTCAAAACCCATGATTTGAAGGGTGCCATGGACTGATTGCGTCCGCGCATATACGGCGGTTGGAGCATTCAAAAAATTAAATATGAAAAAATAAGTGTGTGAGGTTATTTCCTCCTTCATATAGGCAATGTGCAAGGCGCTTTCAAACTCATTGCGTATGTTCTCACTGAATACAACCTTTAGCTTGTAGGCTGTGGAATTGACATTGTCCGCGGGCAAGTTGTCATCCGCAGGTTCAAACACGCGAGCCAGGTGCCATTGATACTGCATGCCAAGATTCAAGTCGCGACAGATCTGCGCAAAATCTATGGGCTTGAATGCGGCCAGCTCGACTTGCCGGGCACCTCTGACTGCATAGATGCACGATCCTTGGTCGAAGCCGCCCTCACCGGCCTCATCGGCTTCAAAGTTCTGCATGGCCGCCTGCAGCAGGCTGTGCCGGGTGATACTGGAAACCAGATTCAGCTCCACTGACTCAGGTGCGAGCACCTCGGGCAATATTTGCTGGATCAGTGTGTCAGCGAGCCTGAATTGCTCACGGGCAAAAAACAGCACCAGGTTACTCAAAAAACGTACCTGTTTGATGCCATGGGTCTTGGGATCGATATCTGCCCAGCCACGAGCGGCCAGCGCTTGTTTAAGCAAGGGTTCGGCAAATTGCTCTATGGGCTGCACCCCGGCCAATACCTGTTCGACCTTGCGTCGGGTTTCATGCCCGCGCCTGAAGCTATTGCGTAATGCTTCACGCAATGGCGGCGACGCACATTTAAACCAGGGGGCAAGCAACTCAGGAATATAAGTTTCGTGTTGATTTTCAACCGTCGTACTTGCCAACTCGCGGGCATATTCAGCAGCGAAACGTTCAGGGTCTGACAAAATGTATTTAATGGCGTCGGTCATGGCGTTGGCTCGATACAGGACTCGAGCCTCAAGCTTATAGATAACGCCAAATACGAGTCGGCTAATTAACTGATCAACTTTCAGATTATGTATTTAAAAAAAGAATCAAAACTACATATAACTACCGCACTTCAAAGGGCACTGCCGCACTTATTCAACTGCAGCAGTGCCTGTCGCCTTACCAGAAGCGCGACTGAGTCAACCGGCTCCACAATGAGTCGACTACATGCTCGGCCGAACTGCTGGCGGCCAGCCCGACACGCTCCTGCAAGCTTTTGCGCTGGGCATAGTGCAGGTGATACAGCTGTGCATCCTTCGCCCGCTCGGCCAGGTATTCATCACTGGTTTTCAGCTCATCGACCAAAAGCTTGTCGACCGCTGCCACCCCCAGCCAGACCTCCCCGGTAGCCACTTCATCAATGGCCAGTTGCGGCCGGTACTTGGACACGAAGTTTTTGAACAACTGGTGGGTGATATCCAGATCCTGCTGAAACTTCTCACGGCCTTTCTCGGTATTTTCGCCAAATACCGTCAAGGTCCGCTTGTACTCGCCCGCCGTCAGGACTTCGTAGTCGATATCATGCTTTTTGAGCAGGCGATTGACGTTGGGCAACTGTGCCACGACACCGATGGAACCCAGAATCGCAAAGGGTGCGCTGATGATCTTTTCGCCAATGCACGCCATCATATAGCCGCCGCTGGCCGCGACTTTATCAATACAGATCGTTAGCGGAATACCCGCCTGACGAATACGTGCCAGTTGCGATGAGGCCAGGCCATAGCTGTGCACCATGCCGCCGCCGCTTTCCAGGCGCAGCACCACTTCGTCAGTCGGTTTGGCCAGGGTCAGCAAGGCGGTGATTTCGTGGCGCAGGCTTTCAGTTGCCGAAGCCTTGATATCGCCAGCAAAGTCCAGAACAAAGACATTGGGCTTGTCTTCAGGCTGTTTTTTCAGCTTTTTGTCCGCTTTGGCGGTCTGCTTGTGCAACGCCTTTAGCTGACCTTTGGACAACAGGGATTGCTCAAGACGGTCACGCAGGCCCTTGTAGAAATCATTGAGCTTGATGACCTGCAACTGCCCGGTGGCGCGACGCCCTTTGCCACGCAATGCTGCAATGGTCACCAGCACCACCACAATGGCGACCACCAGGGTCACGGTTTTAGCCAGAAAACTGGCGTACTCGGCAAGAAATTCCACAGCCTCTCCTTAAAACGTCTGCAGCCCGTGGGTCAGGGCTGCGCAATGACAACCAGCATACCGGCGCGAACCGGGGGCTGCCAGCCGTGAAACACCTTGGACACAGGCTCAGACAGGAATTCAAACAAGCGTATGTTTTTTCATTGACAGCCACTTGCCATCCTCCTAACCTCGCCTGACTTTCAGCGGACCGGGACGACGCGGACGTGGGCAGCATCTATCTGATAAGACATGGCCAGGCCTCCTTCGGTGCAGACGACTACGATAAGTTGTCACCACTGGGCGTGCGCCAGGCACACATTACCGGTCAGCATCTGGTTGATCTGGGCCTGCGCTTTGACCGCTGCCTGTCGGGTGATCTGTCGCGCCAGCAAGACACAGCGCAGCATGTCATGGCGCAGTTCAGCGCTGCCGGGTTGCCTGCTCCCACACTTGAAGTAGATGCAGCATTCAACGAATTTGACGCTTTCGCTATCCTTGACGCCCTGCTGCCTGGCCTGTTGCCAGACGAGCCTGAAGCGTTGGCGGCGATGCATAATGCCGCGCACAACCCGGCAGAATTCCAGCGCATCTTTGAACTGATTATCGAGCGCTGGCTCAGCGGCACCTACGACACGCCTGGCCTGGAAAGCTGGCTGGGCTTTGTCGAACGGGCCCAGGCCGGGCTCAACCGAATTCTGGATCTGGCCAAGGGCCAACAATCCATTGCCGTGTTCACCTCGGCAGGCACCATTACGGCGCTGATCCACCTGCTGACCCAGATTCCTGCCAGTGATGCCTTTAAGCTGGCCTGGCAAATTGTCAATACCTCGCTCAGCCAGCTCAAGTTCAATGGCCGCGAGGTAACCCTGGCTTCCTTCAACAGTCATGTGCATTTGCAACTGTTGAAGACGCCGTCACTCATCACTTATCGTTGAGCGATGGCAACCGTGGCCTCCGGGCCGCTGTAACCCACCCTATATAAGGATCGAACCATGACTTCTGTAGCTGATGCCGTTCAAGCAATGAAAGCCAAATTCAACCCAGCCGCTGCTGCAGGCCTGGACCTGGTTTTTGGTTTCCGCATTGATGAAGACAAGCACTTCTCGCTGATCGTCAAAGACAGCACCTGTGAACTGCAGGAAGGCGAGAATCCGGACGCCCAGGTCACTCTGGTCATGGACGGGGAAACCCTGGAAGGCATCGTCAGCGGCGAAACCGACGGCATGCAAGCGTTTATGGGCGGCAAACTGCGCGCTGAAGGCGACATGATGCTGGCCATGAAGCTGAGCGAACTGTTCCCGGCTTAAACCGCGGGCAACAGCCAAAACCGAAGCCCACGCGCTTCGGTTTTTTTTGCCCTGTGCTTTGCTCGGGCAATGGTTATCAAGGGGGATGATGCCCTGCTAACACCCCTGTCTATTAAGGCTGCGAGTGGCTTGTCGGCTCACGCCTTGCCCATTAGATTAGCGAATGTTGCCTTGCCACAAATATAAGCAGAAGAGATAAACATGGCGCTTACCGACTCGTCCACCCGCGTGCGTTCCGGCGAAGAACTCGATGCCAGCCGCATTGATCCATACCTCAAGGCGCAAATCCCGGGGCTGGTGGGGCAACCCGCGATCAGCCAGTTCCCGGGCGGGGCCTCGAACCTGACTTACCTGATTGAATACCCGGGCCAGGAACTGGTGCTGCGTCGCCCGCCGTTTGGACAAAAGGCCAAGTCGGCCCACGATATGGGCCGCGAATTCCGTATCCTCAATCAGCTCAAGGATGCTTTCCCCTACTGCCCCAAAGCCTACGCCCACTGCACAGATGAAACCCTGATCGGCTCCGAATTCTATGTAATGGAGCGGGTCAAGGGCATCATCTTGCGCTCGGATATCCCTGCCGAACTGGGGCTGAGCGCCGAGGCCAGCCAAACCCTGTGCAAGAGCTTTGTCGAACGGTTGGTCGAACTGCATAGGGTGGACTACAACGCTTGCGGCCTGGGCGACCTGGGCAAGCCTCAGGGTTATGTGCAACGCCAGATCAGCGGCTGGAGCGAGCGCTACGAAAAAGCCCTGACCCCGGACGCACCGCGCTGGGAGGCGGTAAAGGACTGGCTACAGGCGAAAATGCCGGCGGACCACCCCACCCCGGCCATCGTGCACAATGACTACCGTTTCGATAACGTGATCCTCGACCCTGCCGACCCGATGCAAATCATCGGCGTGCTGGACTGGGAGCTGACCACCCTGGGCGATCCGCTGATGGATCTGGGCAATACGCTTGCCTACTGGATCGAAGCGGGCGACCCGGCCCCGGTGCAGTTGATGCGGCGCCAGCCAAGCAATGCCCCCGGCATGCTGACCCGCCGCGAGTTCGTCGATTACTACGCCGAACGCTCAGGGCTGCAGATAGATAACTACGACTTCTACTACACCTACGGCCTGTTCCGTCTGGCGGGTATCGTCCAGCAAATCTACTACCGTTTCTACCACGGCCAGACCCAGGACAAACGTTTTGCGCAGTTTGTGCAAATGAACGCCTTGCTGGAACAGATGAGCCTCAACGTCATTCGCCGCTCCAGTCTTTAAGACCGATATCACAAGGAATCAGCATGCCCAGGACTCAACTGTTCGACCTTGATGGCAAAATCGCATTTGTTTCCGGTGCCAGTCGTGGCATCGGCGAGGCCATCGCCAAGCTGTTGGCCCAGCAAGGCGCTCATGTCATCGTCTCCAGCCGCAAGCTCGAAGGCTGCCAGCCAGTGGCAGATGCAATCATCGCCGATGGCGGCAAGGCCACGGCCATGGCCTGCCATATCGGTGAAATGGAGCAAATCACCCAGACCTTTGCCCGTATCCGCGAACACTTCGGGCGTATCGATATTCTGGTCAACAATGCCGCGACCAACCCGCAATTTTGCAATGTGCTGGATACCGACCTTGGCGCGTTCCAGAAAACTGTGGATGTAAATATCCGCGGTTATTTCTTTATGTCGGTGGAAGCCGGCAAACTGATGCGTGAGCAGGGTGGTGGCAGCATCATCAACGTGGCCTCGATCAATGGTGTATCGCCGGGGGTGTTTCAGGGCGTGTATTCGATGACCAAGGCGGCGGTGATCAATATGACCAAGGTGTTCGCCAAGGAATGCGCCGGCTTTGGCATCCGCTGCAATGCCCTGCTGCCGGGGCTGACCGATACAAAATTTGCCTCGGCGCTGGTCAGCAACGACGCCATCCTCAAGACCGCATTGCAACAGATTCCACTCAAACGCGTGGCTGAGCCGAGCGAGATGGCCGGTGCCGTGCTGTATCTGGCCAGCGATGCGTCGAGCTATACCACCGGGGTATCGCTGAATGTGGATGGTGGTTTCCTGTCCTGAGCCCACCCTTGGCTTGTGGGCTTGCATGCTTGCACTGGTTTGCTCTCTGTGGGAGCAGGCTTGCCTGCGATGGCAGCAACGCGGTTTACCTGCAAGACCGTGTCGCCTGCATCGCGAGCAAGCCCGCTCCCACAGGCTTTGAGGCGCCCACAAAAAGCAGATCAGGCTGTATTCAGTTTTTTACTGTGCTCCAGCGTTTGAACAGGCTGCTGTAGCCACTTTTGGCCGTTTGCAGCAACAGCCCGCGCACTTCGGTCAGTGCCGACACTACTCCTTTTGCAGCCCCCACCCAGGCTCTGGCCCTGGCACTTTGGGAAGCAACCGGCGAGCCGGTGGCAAACGCGGCAATGGCTTCAATAGCGACCCCGGCCCAGTAACTCCAGGTCTGATTAAACATTCGGCTCAAGCCACCCTGCAGCGTATCCAATACCCCTGGTACCTGCAGCGTTTGCACATGACGATCAAACCGCGCAGTGGCATGACCGGCACGAATGGCCGTGCCCGCCGCCGCATCGTAAGCCTCAATCGCAGGCCCCAGATTCGGCACCAGCGGCCCCGGCACATGCTGACCGAAGATCGCATTGGGCACAGTGGCCAGACCATAGGCACCTGCAGCCATGAGTGTGCGCGGGATTCTGGCCCGCACCGGGGTCTGGCCCCAGGACACGTTTTCACCGAAGCCGCTCAAGGCCTGTTGCACGATTTCCCGGGTAAAGGCACGTACATGCCCTGCCAGCCGCACTCGGGCCACAGGGTCCCAGACCTCATCGGAGCCCCCGCCCTCGCTTGCACCTCGCAGCTCAAAGCCCCTGTCCGCTGCGGTGGCGGCAAAAAAACCGATCAAAGGGCTCCAGCGGGTCAAGTGCCCAAAGAGCCCGGTGCTCATATGCATCACGGTCAATGCATCAAGGACTGCTACGGCACTTCTAAGGGTATTGTTGAGCCCCCGACCCGGCTGACGCCCCTCAAAAAGAGCAATATCGACCCCTGCCCCCACGGCATTGCTGATGTAAGTTGCCAGTGCATCACGAATCGCGGCCGCACTGGAGGCCTGCAAGCGCGCTCTGACCAGGCTCGACATTTCTTTGGCGGCGGTCTGCACCGCCGCAAACACGCCAGAGCGCTCAACCACATCGGAGCTTTGCAACCCCTGCCCGTCTGCCCTGCCGACAGGGTTGCCGCGAGCCATTGCATACAGGTTAAGACCATCAATATCATCGCCCGGGTCGGCACTGATCCAGCGTGCCAGCCATGGTGCGTAGTAACGGTAGCCAAAGTAGTAGAGGCCACTGGCATCCCGTTCCTTACCCGAATAGCGAAGGGTTTTGTAGCTAGCCTCAAGAGCATTTCGGGCCGCCCACCAGGCGGTCGCACCATAGGGGTAAAAGCCTTCATGGCTGAGCAGGCGGGCGCTTTGATCAAGTTCCAGGGTGCTGCTACCCAGATGATCAGAGAAGCTGAAGCGCACCTGTCCATCTTCGATACCTTCGGGGCGACCTTGTTCCCATTGCAAGATGCGCACGTTGTTGTGGTCCGAGCCCACAGTCAGCAGGTTCAGCCATTCACCCGTAGCACTGTTACGGCGAATTTCGAGACCAGGCAAGTAATACACCTCGTCGCGATGAGTCTGGCTGCGAACATTAAACCGCCTGATCTTGCGCACCCGGACGCCGTTGCTGTCGTAGCCGTAAATTTCGTCATCATTGGCGCCATTCGCCCGTGTGACCTGGGTAACGCGCTGCAGTTGATTGCGCAGGTTCCAGTCCAACGCCTGCCCGGGCTCAAGTGCCTGCTGGTTGCCGTTGCCGTCGAACCCCCCGCCCAACCCAGGGCTGGCAGCCATGCCCGGCCTGAGTTCAAGGCCGTGATTGCTCAGGTTCGACAGGCTCAGGGTTCGCGTATAGCCGGTTCCGTGGCTGGGCGTGTGTTGCAACCTGGCCAGGTTGCCGCCTGCATCGTAGCTGTATGTCTGGCGGTAGTTACGTCGGCGATGACCATTGGCCACGCCGAAGTGTGCTGCAACAGGCAATTGCGGGCCATTGCCATTGGCGGCGTTTTCAAGGCCAGTGGCTTCGATCAACTGGTAGAGACTGTCGTAACCAAAGGTACTCAATGCCTCCAGCCGTGTGTTGTCGGACCACAGCAGCGGCTGCGCGGCATCACGGATGCTCAGCACATTGCCAGCACGGTCATAGCCATAGGTGAGGTCCTGCAGCACGTCGTCCGGTTTGCCGGAACGGTGAGTCTTGAGTTGCTGCAAGCGTTCATCCATCGGGTTGTAGGTGCGTACAGTTACCGCCCCATTGCCCGCCCGTTCAACTTCTATATTGCCGCTCGCACCGTAGGTTCTGTGCTGCACCAGGGTATGCTGACGGCCATTGTTGAGATTGACCGCCAGGGACGTCAGCAAACCGTCCACCTCATAGCGCGAATGCTGCCGGTTGCCTTTGGCGTCCGTCTGCTCAAGCAGCTGGCCTAAAGCACCGTAGCGCCACTGGCTGCGAAATACCTCACGTTCCAGAAAGCGCTCTCGCAGCTCTGCCTGCTCAGGCCAATCGGGAGGTTGAAAGCTGTCACTCAAAAAGCTTCGCGACTGATTGATCTCCTGTCCCTGCAGATCGTAGTCCTCATACCACACAGAGCCCGCGGGATCGTCATGACGCAGCAATCGTGAGCAACGATTATGCTCCGCGTGCCCAGCGCTGTTATCGGCATAGGTCAAGCGCTCGACGCAGGTCGCTTGCTCCGCACCCTCAGCCTGTTCGAAGACGGCCGTCAGGCGCAGTAAACCGTCGTATTCATAACTGCACCGCGTACCCCGCGAGTCCCAGCTGTAACGCAGTTCTGCGCCAGCCCCTGACAGGGCGATACGTGAACCCCGATCAACACTGTCGCTATGCAATACACGCCCCGACAGTGAATAGCGGTTGCGTAGATTGGGGGCTGCAGTCAGGCGCGGGTCCCACTGCTCGGTTAAATAACCGCTGGCACCGAACATCTGGCGGCTGACCCGCGCCTGTGGCTCCTCTGCTGCGGTACGCCGATGGTAGGCCACTGAGCGAATGGCCAGGCCACGGGGATCGTAGGCCGTCAGGGAGGGGGTATGGCGATGCAAGGCTTGGGGCATAAGTCAGCTTCCTGAACTGCACAATGATTAAAAAGTGTAGTGATCAGGTTCTATGCCCCAGTGCCTTAATGGCGCCAGTTTTGTATCAGGAGAAATGCAGTTACAGCATTTAGAGGCGTTTCAGATAGCTGCTGGCTCCAGCGCCTGACAGCGCGTTGGCGAATGACGTGCGCTCACCGCGAGCAGACAACGCTCGGCCTCTTGCACCATCTCGTCGATCAGGGTCTGGCAGCTTTTAAGTTCGCCAATGGCGGCCGCCACCTGGCCGCACGGCAGGATGCCTTCATCGGGCACGCCATCGACCATCGAGCGCTGCAACAACACCGGCTGGTTGGCCGCCATCACGGTTTGCGCCAAGGCGCCGGGGTCTTCCTTCACCGATTGGGCAAACACACCGAGCATATGCCCAAGGCTCATGCCGGTCTGCTGCTTCCAGTGCCAGGCGCTACCCAGGGCAATACGCAGACGGCCAAAGGCGCTGGCCTTTTCCAGGCGATTGATAAAAGCGTTTTCAATCATCCGGTGGCGCATGCCATCCACCGCCAGGGTCACGCGGATTTTTTGCGGGTCGGCGACTTTTACATAGCGCTCCAGGGTTGCAATGGGGGTAGGCGATTCCTGGGTCATCAAAAACCGCGTACCCATGGCGATCCCGGCCGCGCCGGTAGCCAGTGCCCCGGCCAGCCCGCGGCCGGTGGAATAACCGCCCGCGGCAATCACCGGTACCTGCACTGCATCCAGCACCTGGGGCAACAAAATGGTGCTCGGCACACCACCGGTATGCCCGCCTCCTTCACCGCCCTGCACGGTAATCATGTCCGCGCCCAGCTCCACGGCCTTGATCGCGTGTTTGAGCGCACCCACGGTAGGAATGCACAACACCCCGGCCTTCTTGAAACGCTCGATGGTCTGGCGATCCGGACCACGGCCATAACTGACAGCACGCAAACGGTACTCGATGGCCAGGTCCACGCACTGCGCGGCATTTTCCTGGAACATATGAAAGTTGAGACCGAAATTGCTGCCACCGGTGGCTTCGATCACCCTCTGGATTTCAGCTTCCAGTTTGTCCGCTGCAAGGGTCGCACCGGCCAGAAAACCGAAGGCTCCGGCGCGCGTACTGGCGATCACCAGATTGGCGTCCGCCACCCAGCCCATGGCGGTTTGCACGATGGGATAGCGGCAGCCCAGAGCAGCAGTCAATGCCGTTTGCAGATACTCGCTCATTGACGCTCTCCCGCAGCGTTCTTGTTCGCTTCAATCATGGCCTTGGCATCGTAGCCGCCCAGCTTGTCTCCCGAGAGCAGCTCGTTATGACTATGAGCGAAGTGATGCCAGGCAAATACCGCATCCATGGCCGTGCGCTTGCCCTGCAAGTCTTCAACATGGTTGATCGCCTGCTTGGTCAGGGCCAGGCCCATGCGTGGCTGTTTGCCAATGGCAGCGGCCAGGGCATAGGTGCCCGCTTCCAGCTCATCACGGGCAAACAGGCGGTTGACCATGCCCATTTGATAGGCACGTGCGGCGCTCATGCGGTCGCCGGTAAACAGAAACTCCTTGGCAATGCGCGGGTTCAGTTCGTAGGGGTGGGCAAAATACTCCACCCCCGGAATGCCCATGCGCACCACCGGGTCCTGAAAAAATGCCTCGTCACTGGCCACGATCAGATCGCACACCCAGGCCAGCATCAGCCCGCCGGCAATGCACGCGCCCTGCACCATGGCGATGGTCGGCTTGGGCAGTTCGCGCCAGCGCCGGCACATGCCCAGGTAGACTTCCTGCTCGCGGGCATACAGGTACTCGCCACCGGGCTTGTTGGTGTGGTCCCACCACAGGCTGGCGCGATCGAACTGCTTGTTGATATCGCGCCCCGGGGTACCGATATCGTGCCCCGCCGAGAAGTGCTTGCCATTGCCGCGCAGCACGATGACCTTCACTGCGTCATCATTCACGGCGCGGCGAAAGGCATCGTCCAGGGCATAGGTCATCTGCGAGTTTTGCGCATTGTTGACCGTGGGCCGGTTCATCGTCACCGTGGCGATGCCATCGGCCACGGCATAGAGCACCGGCTCTTCGGTTTCATACACAGCGGTATCAGCCCGCTGCACAAATTCGCTGTCGCGGCTCATATGAGCTCCTTGCCTTCAGGCTTGGCGGATACCGGGCGGGTTGCCCTTGAGCGCGGCTGCGCGATAGTCGTGGGGGTCCAGACGGCGGATCAGCGCCAGTTGCTCCGGGGTCGGGGCCACGGTCTGCTTGAGGTCGGCCGCCTTGAGCAGCGGGAAGCCGGTTTTTTCCTGGACTTCTGCAAAACTTACGCCGGGGTGCAGGGAGCGCACCTGAACCGCACGATCAGGCCCGCCAAAGTCCATCACGCAGAGATCGGTGACAATCAGGCGGATATCCATCAGGTCGCGGCGCATGCCCTCTTCCCAGCGCTCGTCCTTGAAGCCCACGCCCGAGACCATGTCCACTTCACCCGAGACAAAAGCGCGGGTGTTATGGACCGGGACAAAAAACGAGTTGATATGGTTGATGCTGTTGCCCGGCAAGCCGCGCACCCCGAGCATGGCCACCTTGGGTTTTTGATAGTCGCCAATGCACGACAGGTTGGTCTGGCCCCAGCGGTCGATCTGGGTCGGGCCGATCATCGCGTGGCGACGCCCGCCCCAGACACACTCAAACACCCGCTCGAACGACAGATAGCCCGAGTAGCGCGGCTGGTAATCGCCACGCGGCCCCAAAGGAATCGGCTCTTCCACCAGAAAGGCTTCGCTGTCGGTCATCAGCAGCTCAGGGCTGTGGCTCAGCTTGGCCAGGCTCGCGCCCAGACGCGGGATCACACCCAGGCCCGAAGCGATCACTTCACCATTGCCGCGCCAGGCTTCACAGGCGGCCACGATCAACAATTCGGCCAGGGTAAATTCGCAAGTAGCAGTCATGTGCAAACTCCTTAAAACACGGGCAGCGGCAAAGCGCTGAGTCGATCGACACCGCCATTGCTGGCCTGATAGGCGCTTTCGCCCGGCGTTACAAACTCGGCCATATAGCCTGCCCAGCCGCCCTCTTCAGCGGCGCTGGCGCTGTAGCGCTTGAGGTGGCTCATATCCCAGCCGTAGTCGGACGGGCAGGAGGTCGGGTGCGCGCCAAAGGGGGCATGGACTACGCCGCTGACCAGATAACGCTCGAAGGTGTTGAAGCGGGCCTGGGTCGCATCCAGGCTCAAGCGCTCTTCAATGCGTTCACAGGAGACAAAGCATTGCTTCGCAGCGCGGGCATACAGATGGTCAAAGTAAGGATCGGGACCGGTGACCAGGGTGTTGCCGAGACGGTCTGCCACGTTGACGTGCAAAAAGGCGATATCCAGGTTCAGCGCGGGCATGGCCAGCAGCACCTCACCATCGTCATAGGGCGACTGCACCTGCTTGATCTCGGGGTTCAGACGGCTGACATCGGTGGCCAGGCCGCAACGGCTCGGCAGAAACGGCAAGCGCATGCCGGCGGCGCGCAGGCCCCATTGCAGCATGCCTTCGTCCAGTTCCATCAGTTCCAGTTCACCGGCCTCACGGGCCTTGCGAAAGTAGGCTTCGAGGGGGATGGCATCGAGGGTGGCAAAGCCGAACACCAGTTTTTTGACCTTGCCGGCAGCGCAGAGCATGCCGACCTCGGGGCCACCATAGGCCACCACGGTGAGGTCCTTGACGTCCGAGCGCAGGATCTCGCGCACAATTGCCATGGGCTTGCGCCGCGGGCCCCAGCCGCCGAAGCCGATGGTCATGCCGTCACGCAACTGGCCGACCACATCTGCCGCTGTCATTTGCTTGTTCATGGTGACTCCTTACTGTTCCTGGCCCACGGAGAAATCGTGGCCCCACAGGCTTACCCGGGTGAATTCAAAAGCGCTGTGCTCCTGCCAGTCCACCAGCAGGCCGCCATAGCCGTACTCCAGGTCAAAGCCTGAAGGGGTTTTCATATAAAACGAGGTCATGCGGTCGTTCAGGTGCTGGCCGAGGGTGGCCGACAACGGCACGTTGTGAGCGATACGCCGGTCATGGGCGCGGCCGACTTCGGTCATGGAATCAACCTCGACCATCACATGCACACAACCGGACGGCACCGGGTACTCGGCCAGGGCCAGGCTGTGGTGACGGCTGTTTTTGCAATGCAGAAAGTGGATGCGGACCGGTGGTGCCGAAGGGTCGGGGCGGAAGTTGAAGATGTCCGATAGTTCAAAGCCGAGCACGTCCTTGGCAAAGGCCAGGGTGGCATCGAAATTCGGCGCGGGCAGCACGGTGTGGCCCAGGCCCATATCGCCGGTGACAAAGCCCGGCACGCCTTGCGGCGAGATAAACGGCTGGCAGTCGGAGCGATGGCCCCAACTCAGTTCATGGCGATTGCCCGAGGGGTCGGTAACGTGCAGCAGCGCTTGAACACCGCGCTGATCACATTGTTCGCTCGTACCCAGGTGCCAGTTCACATCGGCCTGGTCCAGCACTTGGATGGCGGTATTGAAAGCTTTTTCGCTGGCCAGCTCCCAACCGGAAGCCAGGTAGCGCGACTCGCCGCCGGGCACGATCAGCATGCGAAACGGACGCTCGTCCATCTTCACATACAGGCCGTCTGCGGGGGCTTCGCTGACCATCATCCCGAGCACGTCTTCGGCATAGCGCTGCCATTGAACGGGGTCGGCGGACTCTGCAACGAAGTAGCTCAAACCACGAATGTCGATCATGTGCCTGCTCCTCAATGCCTGTATTTATTGGCTTGGAGCAGTATGGTAAGGAAGGGGGTTGGGTTCATCGTCCGTTGAGACTAAAGCAGCCCTCACCCCAACCCTCTCCCGGAGGGAGAGGGGGCTGATTGGGGGATATTGAAGATTTACTGCCGCCTGTACGTGCAGTTTTGAATCCATAATCGACTCGACATTTCAGGTCGATGGATCAAACAAAATAGAAAATCAGTACAGCTCGCAGGGCGCCTTCAGTCTGATCCATGAGTACTGGAAGGCTTTAGGCTCACTAAAATGAACTCTGCGTCTGTAACTACCAAACTCCATGCCCGAACAATAAGTACACTTGTCCACCACATTGATCTGCTCACTCTCCACCCCAACAGCTTCAAGCAAATACTTGCAATACAGAGACAGATCAAGCCAGGCATTAGCGTGGGTGGCCGTTGCACTCACGCCCAATGATATCTTTGAAGCAGCTCGTTGAGTAACCGTCCAGGGCGCAGGTCTTCCACGCCACAAATGCCCATGCACTGACTCAATTTTCCCGATCAGGGGCAAATCAACCTCATAGCAGCACGCCTGTATGGCGGGCCCTATTCCAACGTGAAGATATTGAAGGGAGATTCCGGATTTTTGAAAAGCGTTAAATGAGTTCTCTATGACGCCGTCAACCAGGCCTTGCCATCCCCCATGAATGGCAGCAACAAATTGATCATGACTTGACCCAACCAGAATGGGTAAACAATCAGCGGTAACGACTGCTATGGGGCGAGTGGTTCCAGTAAAAACAGCGTCTGCCGCAATAGTGCCTGCCTGCTGCCTGGCACCCACTTGAATTACACCAGCGCCATTCTGCTGTGCGCAATAAAACAGGTCTTGAGGCTTTTCAGCGACCTCCGCAGTGCAGAAAGAATGGGAAATACCAGGAATGATATTTAAATTCTCACACACATACCCTGTCATAAATCACCTCTACAAAAATTTACCCACTGCTTCTGAACCCTTTGAATCAGTGCAGATCAACACTGCACTGTCGGCGCTATAAAATAGAAGCTTAGACCTTACGTGTGGCCTGTATTTAAAAGCAAATGCGCTGCCCTCACCCCAACCCTCTTCCGGAGGGAGAGGGGGCTGATTGGGGGATATTGAAGATTTACTGCCGCCTGCATGTGCTGTTTTGAATCCATAATCGACTCGACTTTTCAGGTCGATAGATCGTGTGGAACACCTCGGTCAGTCCCCTCTCCCTCCGGGAGAGGGCTAGGGTGAGGGGCTCTTGATTTTACATATACAAAATCACCAATTCATTGATCACCGATGGCCGCTCGCTGCCCAGCACATGGGTGTTGAGTTCCAGGGTCAGCTGGGTACCGCTCTTGACCCGTTCCACCTTTTTGACCCGCGCCCGCGCATGAATGGTCGAACCCGCTGGCACCGGCGCCGGAAAGCGCAAACGGTCTGAACCATAGTTGACCATATTGCTGAAACCGGTGATCTCATACCCAAGGTTGAGCTTCATCCGCGATTGCAGGATCTGCACCAGCGCACCGTGGGCAATAGTGCCGCCAAACGGGCTTTGCTTGCGCGCCCGCTCCGGGTCAGTGTGAATCCAGTAGTCATCACCCGACAGCTGGGCAAAGGTGTCGATCAACGCTTGATCCACCACCACCTGATTGCTCCAGGGACTGAACTCTTCACTGACCAGCGCCTGCAACGCAGCCTCGTCATCCAGGGCAATCTGGCGCACCGGGGCGACCTTTTCTGCAACCGGTTGCTCGACCACACGCTGTGCTTTCAACGCCTCTGCATCCTTGTCCAGGCCGGTAAAGCGCAGCAACCGATTGCCCTTGGCATCCACCTCGGCAAACACCGGTTGCAGGCGCATGCCCACTTTCACTTCAGCCTCGTCCAGCCCCACCAGATTGGTGTTGATACGCACGCCCTGATCCAACTCCACCACCGCGAGCATCTGCGGCATCTCATCGGCAAAGTCGGGCAAGGTGGCGATACGAGTAATGGTAAAGCTGTACAGCGTCGCCCCGCCGCTTACTTCACGCCAGGTCAGGGCATGGGTAAAACACGCCGGGCAATGCCGCCTCGGGTAGAACACCCAGTGGCTGCAGCGCTCACACTGCTGAATCAACAGGCGCTCAGCCTTTAGGCCTTCCCAGAACGGCGCAGAAATCTCGGTCGCAACCGGCATTGGTTTGTTATTCGACATTTGATTCAAGCTCCCTGAAGTATCAATGCGCCCTGCTCACTCATCACACCGCCGGTGCCTGAGACATACACCGTGTCGCAACGCTTGAGCTGACGCTCACCAGCCTCACCGGCTATTTGCGTCACGGCCTCGATCACCTGGCTCATGCCCCCCGCGGAACCTGCCTGGCCAAAGCTGAGTTGGCCGCCGTGGGTGTTCATCGGAAAGTCGCCGCGCCAGGTCAGGTCGTGCTCACGCACAAAGCTCATGCCCTCGCCCTTGGCGCAGAAACCGGCGTCTTCCAGGGTCAGCAAGGCGGTGATGGTGTAGCAGTCATAAATTTGTGCCGCATCCACATCGGCGGGCTTGAGCCCGGCCATCTCGAAAGCGCGGCGTGAGGCAGGCCCGATCGGGGTTTGCAGCATATCTTGGGCATAGGACGGCGACTTGAAGGCCAGGTGTTCGCCAAAGCCGGTGATCCACGACGGACGCTTGCGCGCGCGGGCTGCCACTTCTTTGGAGGCGATGATCATCGCCGCGCCACCGGCCACCGGCATGACGATTTCCAGTACATGCAACGGGTCAGCCACTTTTTTACTGGCCAACACTTGCTCGATGGTCAGCGGCTGCCCGTAGAACATCGCCTGCGGGTTGTACTGCGCATTGGTGCGCTGATCCACGGCGATTTTCGCCATTGCCCGGGGGTCATAGCCATACTGTGCGGCATAGCGCTGGGCGATCATGGCGTAGCCAGTGTTCTGGCCCATATGGCCGTAGGGCAGGTCGAACTCGGCCTCAGGTGCGCCAAATGCCGTGCTGTGGCCGCCAAAGCGCATGGCCCGAGCCATCCAGCTGGCATCTTCATCCGGGCCCATGGGCGCCATGCGCGCAGGCAATACGCAGAGTACCGCCTGGCACAAACCCAGCTCGATGGCGGCGGCTGCGCGCCAGACCATGCCCACGGAGGTACAGCCGCCAAGATCGACGACTTCGGCAAAGTTGAGACGCAAACCCAGGTATTCGGCGGCCATGGCCGGTACAAACACCGAAGCTTCATGAAATTGCGGGCCGTTGATCACCAGTCCGTCGAGGTCACTGGCCTGCAGGCCGGCATCCTGTAAAGCCTGGGCTGCCAGGTCGGCGACTTGCTCCAGATGGAACATGCGCGGGGCCGTGGCGTATTTCTCCGGTTTGTACTGCGCGCTGCCAACAATGGCTGCATGACCTTTAAGACCCATGGGTTTCTCTCTTTAATGTGCGCATCCAGTACTCCTTTGTGGGAGCGGGCTTGCTCGCGATACAGGCGACTCGGTTTGTCTGAAAACCGAGGTGATGCCATCGCGAGCAAGCCCACTCCCACACCTGAGGGCGGGGCGATTTTTAGAAGGTGTATTTCATCGAGAACGTGGCGTAGTCACGGTCTGCCAGCGGGCGATTGATGGGGTCCGGCGAACCCAGGTAGCCGATGTACTTGAACGACATTTCCAGGTTGCTCAGGTATTTGAAGGTGGTACCTGCGCTCAGGCGACGGTCACCCGCTACCCCGGCAATGGTCCCCGACATCGGCGCAGCACCGCTGAACACGTTCGAGAAGGTAAATGGCACCTCCAGGTCCCAGCCCTGGAACACACCCGGATAACTGAACGAGGCGCCCACGGTATAAGCACTCGCCGAGCGGCTGCGCCAGGCCGATGAAGTCTTGTAGGTGTAGTCATTGGACGGTTGCACCGACGGCGCCAGCGACGGCAACAATGGCAAGCCTTCAAGGTTCGGCGCTGCCGAAGTGTCGTCGGCATGATCGGCACGTACGGTGACGATTTCACCGGTCAGCGTGGTCTGGCTGGCCCATGGCCGGTCACCCAGAATGCGCATGGCCGAAAACTGCAGCTGCTGGCCCTTGCCCTTGGCAGGCACCGGCCCCAGCCCGGTATTGACCATCACCGGGGCACCGTCGCGATACGACCATTCCGCACCCAGCTGGTACTCGCCCAGCTTGGTGGTAGCACTGATACCGGTCAGCTTGATGTCCTCAAAATACTTGACCCGATACCCGTTGGCCTTGTACGCCAACCCGCCCGGCCCGGCCGGGATCGGGTCCCAGCCAACCAGAGCAGTGGCCGGGTTTTTATCGTGGTACACCACATGAAACAGCGACAGCTCAAGTTCGCTGACCGGGCGATAACGAATCTGCGCGCCCCACTGGCCACTGTCTCGCGGCTCATCGGTACCCAGATAAGGCACCTTGTTGGCGCCCATATACAAAAACTCGCGGCCCGGCCCGATCACATCCGAGGTCGACAGATAGCTGCCCACGGGTGGCAACTCGGTGCCCTTCCACTCGTACTGCACATAACCGCCCAGGGTGATTTCCGGGTTGATCCGGTACGACGCCGAGAACTGCCCCACCGGTAGCAACACTTCCTTGACCTCAACCCCGGGCTGCGCCGCCTTGACCGCATCGGACGGGTTCTGCACGCCGTTTACGCCGGGGTAGTACAGGCTCTCGCCCCACGATTCGATATGCCGACCGGCCTTGACGTCGAGCATGGTGTCGTTTTCGAAACGCCAGCCGCCAAACACATACGCGTCGAGCAGGCGGGTGCGGCCGCCACTGTAATAACGGGTGTCGCTGGTGAACTCGTCATTGCTGCCGTATTTGTTGACGGTGGCGGGTGAGTCGTTGTCGTTCTTGCGGTGGTAGACATCGTCGTAAAAGGTACTGGCACGCACCACGGCGCCATAGTTGTCCTTGCGCAGAATCATCTCGCCCAGCGCGCCCACCCGGTTGGTGGTGAGGCTGTGCTGTTCGAAGTTGCGGTTCGGGTCATCGGCGTTGACCCCCATCAGCCGGTCACTGGGGCTGGCCAGGCGCATGCCGATACCGTAGCTGGTGGTCACCGACCAATCGATAGTGGTGCCGTCATCGAATTCAATGGTATCCCCTGCCCACAGCGGACTGCTGACCAGTGCCACGGCAACTGCCAGGCCACTAACCTGATAGCTGTGCGGGCGCGGCCCAAGACATTTATTGTTATTTTTATTGATCACTCTGCCTCTCCTGATTCGCGACTCGGTGGCCGCTTCGATGGGTTCAAGCGTCATTGCGTTCTGCTCAAAACAACTCAAGCGGGTCGAACTTCACGACTCCTGTCGAGGCCACCCGATAACGATGCAGCCCTCCTTGCTCCTCACGAACGAGCGCCCCCTCGGCCATAAGGTAATTGGCGTGTGCCAACGTCTCGCCAAGCGCCATCAGTTCGTCAAAACGACCTGACAGCTTTTTAAACAGCACCGCCATCATCTCCAGCGCTGTACGCGGCTGCGCGCAGGCCTCAAGTAACTGCTGCAGATGATTGAGATGGTGATCTCGCAACTGATCCAGACGCAGATGCAGGTTGAAAAACGGCCGCTCATGGGCCGGCAGCACCAGCACGCTGTCGGGAATCACCCGCAGCCGCTCGATGGAGTCCAGCCAGTCGCGCAATGGGTTGGCGGCGGGTTCAGTGACATACACCGCAATGGTCGAAGTGATACGCGGCAGCACCTGATCGCCGGAAATCAGCAAGCCATCGTCTGGTGCATACAGGCAGGCGTGCTCAGGTGAGTGGCCGTTGCCCATCACCACCTGCCAGCGGCGCCCGCCGATGGTCAGTTCACTGCCGTGGCTTAAGCGGGTAAAACCCGCCACCAATTGCGGACGAAAATGTTCGCCCTGGATCAGCGGCAAAATGCCTAGGGTCTGCTCAGGACTGAACCCGGCCTTTTGATAGAAATCGACAAATGCCCAGTCCGGCTCTGCAGCACGGGGCGGGCCGTGGTGCAGGGCTTCGAACTCGTCGTGGGTCATCAGCACCGGGCAGCGAAAACGCTCGGCCAGCCAACCGACCACACCGGTGTGGTCGCTGTGAAAGTGGGTGCAGATCACCGCCTTGAGCGGCAAGCCTGCCATGACCTCGACAAACACCTGCTCCCACACCTCGCGGCATTGATCACTGTTCAGGCCGGTATCCACCGCCACCCAGCCGTCACCGTGGCGCAGCAGGTACAGGTTGATATGGTCGAGCCCGAACGGCAGCGGCATGCGCAGCCATAGCACGCCCTCGGCCACTTGCTGTACCTGGCCGCTGGCCGGAGCCTGGGGCCAGGGGTAGCGCAGCCCGTCACGCCATTGGTGACCCTGGGCGTCGAGTTCACTCATGGCCGTTACCAACAAAAGGCGGCAAACCGGCACGGGCCAGCACTTGCAGCGAGTACGGCTGATAGGTACCGGTGCTGTCATCGCGCACAAACAGCGGGTCAGCAAACAATTGCGGCGCATAGCCCTGGCGCTGCAAGTCGACCTTGCGCAGCTTGAAGGTGCTGGTCAGGTCAGCGGCTGGCGAAATCCGCACAAATATCGGTGCGGCATAACGGGGCAAGCGTGCTTCGGTCAGTGCATAGAACGCCTGCGGATCGAAGGCATGCCCGGGCTGCATCAGGATCGCCGCCATCCCGGCGCGACCTTCGTGCTCGGGCACCTGCACGCCGTACACGTTGATCAGCTCAAGGCCCGGCATATCGCTGAGGGTGTCGGCCACTTCCAGGGTCGAGACGTTCTCGCTTTTCCAGCGGAAGGTGTCACCGATGCGGTCGACAAAGTAAAAATAACCGTCGTCGTCATAGCGCAGCAAATCGCCCGAACTCCAGTAGGCATCGCCGCTCTGGAACACATTGCGGCGGATCTTGCTCTCGCTGGCAGCTGCGCTGGTATAGCCCTCGAAACGCCCGCCGCCAATCTGCGGATGGTCAACGATAAAGCCCATGGCTTCGCCCAGTTCACCGGGCTGGCACAGCTGGTAGAAACCGTTTTCATCCCGTGGGTGGCTGTCGCTTTCGACGTCGTAACGCACCAGGCGCAGGTTAGTGCGACTCCAGTCCGGCACACGACCGCAAGAGCCTACATAGTTGTCGACATTGATCAGGTTGGCATTGGCCTCGGTAGCACCCCAGCCCTCGAACACCTGCACCGGGCCGAAACGCTCCAGCCAGCGTTGCCACGACTCCGGCGTCAGGCCGGCGCCGAGCATGTAGCGCAAACTGTGCTCGCGCTCACCGGCCACCACTGGCTGGTTGAGCAGATAGCGGCAAATCTCGCCGATGTACTGGAACACGGTGATGCGGTTGCGGCGCACATCGGACCAGAATTCGCGCACGCTGAACTTGCGCCGCACCACGATGCTCGCACCCACTCGCAACGCCGTGGAGGTAACAGACGTGGCCGCCGCACCGTGATACAGCGGCAGGCAGCAATAAAACACGTCGTCACAGGTGGCACCCAGGGTGACTTCCATGACATCACCCGAGGACATCCAGCGCATATGGCTGTAGCGCGCCGCCTTGGGCAGGCCGGTGGTGCCCGAGGTAAAAATCAGCAGCGTGGTGGTTTCTGCGGTGATCGCGGCACGCACGTCACGAGGGAAAGCCGTGCCCGGTGCAGTGGCAATCAGCTCGCCAAACTGGCTGTCGACACTGGCTGGCAACTCACCCGCAAAAGGATTGAGCGAGTCTTCGACCAACCATAACGGCACATCGGGCAGGTCCTCAGTACCCAGCAGGTTGGCCAGGCATTCCTCACCTACCACCACGGCCTTGGCGGCCGTGGTTTGCAGTGCATGAACCAGCGGTTTGCCGTTGACCTGGGTATTGATAAAAGCCACCACTACGCCAAGCTTGACCAACCCGAACCAGCTGAAGAAAAACTGCGGGCGGTTTTCCATCGCAATCGCGCACACATCACCGGGGCGCAAGCCTTTGGCGTAGAACACGTGAGCCATGCGATTGGCCTGGGCATCGACGCTGGCGTAGCTGAAATGCTGCTCACCGTCGATCAGCAATGAGCGCTCAGGGAATGCTCGCGCCTGGGCTTCCAGGCGGTCGGCCAGGGTGTAAAGGTCGGCAGGCTTGATCTGCGCGCTGGCTGCAGAGCGCAGGTCGAGTAGCGCCTGGGTCTGTTCCCGTGGTACCGGTTGTTGTTTCGTTGTGGTCAGTGCGCTGATTCGCGACATATCGTTCATGGCGCCACCGCCTCGCCCAGCGGGTAATCGCTGTAGCCTTCAGGGCCGGGGGAGTACAGGGTTTTGCGGTCGAAACGGGCCAGAGGCAGGCCCTTGCGCAGACGCTCGACCAGATCCGGGTTGGCGATAAAGTGCCGGGCAAACGACACCGCATCACCCTGCCCGGCCTGCAATGCGGCTTCAGCAGACTCGCCGTCAAAACCGTCATTGAGAATCAGACCGTTGCTGCAATGGCGCTGGGCCAAAGCAAAGGCATCCAGCTCGCTCAGCGGCGAGCGCATGATATGCACGTAGGCCAGGCCCATGGGTTCGGCGGCCTTGCACAGCGCGACGGCTGTGGCCAACGGGTCTTCGTCAATGATGTCATTGAACGGGTTGCCCGGGCACAACCGCAGCGCCACACGCCCGGCACCAATGGCTGCAGCCATCGCCGCCAGCACCTGGGCCGGGAAGCGCACCCGGTTGTCGACGCTGCCACCGTACTGGTCTTCACGCAGATTGCTGCCCGAGGCCATAAATTGCATCGGCAGGTAGCCGCTGGTGCAGTGCAGCTCGACCCCGTCAAAACCGGCTGCGCGGGCATTCAGTGCGGCCTGGCGATATTCGTCGATCACCCGCTCGATGTCCTGCAGCGACAGGGCCTGAGGCTCGTCGGTATCGACCATCCCGACAGTGTCGGTAAACAGTTGGGTTCGGGCGCGCAAGGCAGAAGGTGCCACCGTGGCGGCGCCGGCCGGCTTGTTGTGAAAGCTGGAGGCGCGGCCCACGTGCATCAGTTGCAGCACAATCAAACCGCCTTCAGCATGGACCGCATCAGTCACCGCCTTCCAGGCAGCGATCTGCTCTGCGTTGTAAATCGCCGGGGTCCGGCAATAGCCCAGGCCACTGGCCGAAGGCGCGGTGCCTTCAGCCACGATCAGCCCGGCGCTGGCGCGCTGGCGGTAGTACTCAACCATCTCCGGGGTCGGTACGCCGTGCTGGTCGGCGCGACTGCGGGTCATGGGGGCCATGACAATGCGGTTGGCCAGTTGCAGCTCGCCGAGGCGCACAGGTTCAAACAAAATGCTCATAGATGATCCTCAGCGCACGCGAATTTTCGGTGCACCAGCCCCACGGCGCAGGGTGGCCAGAAAGTGTTCAACCGGGGCCGCTGTCGCCACTTGCGGCAGTTGCTCCTTGTCCGGGCGATTGGCCCAGAACTCGGTCCAGGACGGAAACAGGTCGTGAAAGGTCCCGGCGTAGGGTTCGCGCCCCGGCCAGCGCATTTTCTGCGTGCCGATCGGCGGTTTGTTGAGGTCACTGGCGTACCAGTAGCACGGCAGGCGACGGCGGAAATACCAGCGGCCCTGCATGCGCTCGTAGTCATCCCAATAAAGCATTTGCATGGTCACCCACTCGGGGCCGGTCTCATGCTCGTTCTTGGAATACACCACACCCACCGCATGGTCCGGGTCGGTGAACTCGATCAGGTGCTGGCCCAGGTGGTGCGAGGTGCCGTGAAACTGGTCGCGCAGGGTGTCATCGACCCAGGCTTTAAGGTGCGCACGCCCGGTCTTCTCGCGGCCGACACGGATATCTTCGGCGAACAGATTGACGTGGGCATCAAGGTCGCGCATATCCAGCGACAACGAATATTTGCCGGCCAACTGGCGGATTTCTTCAATTGACTCCAGCCGATCGAGACGTTCAAGCAAGGCGTTCTGTTGCATAAAAATTCCTTATTCCAATACCGTGTACAGCTCACTGCTGCGCCCGCCATCGACCGGCAGACAGGCGCCGGTGATATACGAAGCTTCATCGCTGGCCAGAAACAGAATGGCGTTAGCCACTTCCACCGGCTGGCCGACGCGCTTGAGCGGGATCAGTTTTTCGGTATTGATGCGGGTCTTGGCGTCGGTGAGCATGCCCGCGGTGGCAGGGGTTTCCACCACGCCAGGGCTGACCACGTTGCAGCGAATATTGTGGCTGGCGCCTTCGCTGGCGGCAGCGCGACTGAAGTTGATCACCGCCGCCTTGGCAGCGGAGTAACCGGCCATCCACGGCGTGCCGAACTGGCCACAGATAGAGGCCAGGTTGATGATCGAACCACCGCCCTGGGTGCGCATCAGGCCCATGGCCGTGCGGGTGCCCCAGAAAGTGCCGTCCACCGTGGTGGCGAAGTTGGAATGCCAGTCCGCGGTCGAGGTGCTGTCAATCGCGCCCCAGCTGTAGGCCATGGCGTTGTTGACCAGAATATCCAGGCGGCCGTGGCGCGTTGCAGCTTCGCCAATGGCTGCGACATAGGCCGCTTCATTGCTGACATCGGCCACCGCGCATTCGGCGCGGCCACCAGCATCGCGGATTTGTGCAGCAACGGCCTGCAATGGCTCGATACGCCGACCGCAGAGCACCACCAGGGCGCCCTCCTCGGCAAACCGCAGCGCCGTGGCCGCACCAATGCCGGAACCGGCGCCAGTAACAAATGCAACCTTGCCTTGTAAACGAGTACCCATGCTCTGCTCTCCCATTCGGCTGTCAGATAAACGCCATGCCGCCGTTGACCGCGAGGTTCTGGCCGGTGATAAACGCGGCGTCATCGCTGGCCAGGAAGGCTGCGACACGGGCGATTTCATCGGTTTCGCCCATGCGGCCCAGAGGGATAGCCTTGAGCATGCTTTGCATCCAGTCGTCCGGAATATCGGCCATCATCGGGGTGTTGGTGGGGCCGGGCACGATGGTGTTGACGCGAATGCCGTTACCGGCCAGTTCGCGGGCCATGCTGCGGGTCAGGCCCATTACACCGGCCTTGGCCGCGCAGTAATGGCTCGGGCCTTCACCGGTCAGGGCGGCGGTGCTGGAGATATTGATCACTACGCCAGGGGTGGCGGCCTGCAGCATCAGTTTCACGGCCTCACGACTGCAGAAAAAGGTGCCGGTGAGGTTGACGCCGATCACTCGCTGCCAGTGCTCGTCAGGGGTTTGCGCGAAGGCATCGATGGAGCCGATACCGGCGTTGTTGACCAGCACATCGAGGCTGCCGAAATGCGCGTGCACCGCAGCCATGGCGGTGGCGACCGAATCGCTGTCGGCCACGTTGCAGCTCACAGCCAGAGCCTGGTCGCCCAAGCCCTCAATGCTCTGGCGTGCGGCTTCAAGATTGATATCGGCCGCGACTACCTTGGCGCCCTGCTCGGCAAAATGGCGCACTATCGCCCGTCCCATGCCCTGGCCTGCGCCGGTTACAAAAGCCACCTTATTCAGCAATTTCATTCTGTTCTCCCACCTGCCCGATGTCGGCCCGCCGGTAAACCCGGACGGTGTATGGGAGCAATCATTGACTGGAGGAAAAAGCTGAACATCGTCCGATGGGACTAAGCATCTGTTCACTCGACCACAAATCCTGTGGGGCTTGCCTGCGATGCAGGGCGAACCGCAGTGATGCCATCGCGAGCAGGCTCGCTCCCACACAATGATCCCGGCAAGCTCCGAATTTTGTGAGCACCGCAAAACCTGTGGGAGCAGGCTTGCCTGCGATGGCATCCATGTGGTTCACCTGACAAATCGCAGCTGCATCGCGAGCAAGCCCGCTACCACAGAGTCCAATTGCACCGAGAACATGACCGGCTGGTCTAAATGGACGATGTACCTGCGACCCAGTTCGTGGAATAACTCATCCACTAGAACAAAAACCGGGAGAGCCCGTCGTGTCCATACCCTTGCGCCCCACCTGGCGAACTCATTACGCATTAGGCGTTTTGGCAGCCATCTATATCTTCAACTACATAGACCGGCTGCTGATGGCCATTTTGATTGAGCCGGTAAAAGCCGAGTTCGGCATTTCCGATACAGGTATCGGCCTGCTGTCTGGCGTGACCTTTGCGGTGTTCTACACCCTTTTCGGTTTTCCCCTGGGGCGCCTGTCCGACCGTATCGGGCGCAAGAAGGTGATTGCCTTCAGTTGCATTGCCTGGAGCGTCATGACCATCTTCTGCGGCTTCGCCGCCAGCTTTGCCATGCTGGTAATAGCGCGCATCGGGGTGGCCATCGGTGAAGCGGGGGGCACAGCGCCGTCCATGGCCATGGTCTCGGACCTGTACCCGCCCGAGCGCCGCTCAACCGCCCTGTCGGTTTTGATGCTCGGCTCAAGCCTGGGGGCGATTTTCGGCCTCGGGCTGGGTGGCTGGATTGCCCAGCATTACGGCTGGCGCTTCGCATTTGTGATCATCGGCGCCCCGGGGATATTTCTGGGCCTGCTGTTGCTGCTCACCGTGCGCGCGCCCAAACCTGCCAGGCTGGTCAGCGCCGATCAGGTGGCACAAGCCCACTGGGCGGTCACCGTACGCGAACTGTTCCAGACCCCGTCTTTTCTCTGGATCGTGCTCACCGGCGGCTCGGCAGCCATTGCCGGTTATGCCATTGGCACCTGGAGCCCAAGCTTTCTGATCCGCTCCCACGGTTTGAGCCTGCAGGACGCTGGCCTGCTGGCCGGGGTCGCAGGTGGCGCCGGGGCTACGTTTGGCACCCTGACCTGCGGCATTCTGTGCGACCGCCTGGCACGCCGTGACAAGGGCTGGCAAATCGGTGTGCCATTGCTCGGCACTCTGATCAGCATCCCTTTCGCCCTGGCCTATTTCCTGTGGCCGGTGGGCACTGCGTTTTATGTGGGCAACACCCCCGTGCCGACGGCCTTCCTGTTTTACAGCGTGTTCAGCTTTTTCGGCACCTGGTGGGCAACACCGTGCCTGGGCGCCATCTCCCACCTGTTTCCGGCCACCCGCCTGGCCCAGGCCACGGCAATTTTCGTGATGGCCATGACCCTGCTCGGCGTCGGCGTCGGCCCGCTGTTGATCGGCATGCTCAGTGACGGCTTCGCCCACAGTTTGGGTAACGAGGGCCTGCGCTATGCCCTGGCCTCCTGTGTTTCGCTGCTGGTGTTGGCCTCGGTGTTTCTGGCCATGGCCCTGCCGCGCTATCGCAACCACCTGATGAACAAGACCGCGACTGCGCCAACGCTGGCAGCTGCGGCCACCGCCTGACTTTTGGAGATTGAGAGATGACCGAACAAGACCTGCCCCTGCCCGTCGGCCACTTTGTGACACTGGACTGCGGCCTGCGCCTGCACTTTCTCGACGAAGGCAGCGGCCCGGTAGTGTTGTGGCTGCACGGCAGCGGCCCGGGCGCCAGCGGCTACAGCAACTTCAAAGGCAACTACCCGCAGTTCGTCGCCGCAGGCTTTCGCAATCTGGTGGTGGACCTGCCCGGTTTTGGTCGCTCCGACAAGCCGGAAGATGTGCAGTACGACCTCGACTTTTTCGTCAAGGCCATGTCGGGTTTTCTCAAGGCCGTAGGGGTCAAGCGCGCAACCCTGCTCGGCAACTCCCTGGGCGGTGCGATTGCCCTGGGCCTGGCGCTGGCCGAGCCCGAGCGGGTAGAAAAGCTGATTCTGATGGCCCCCGGTGGCGTTGAAGAGCGTGAAACCTATTTCAAGATGGTCGGTATCCAGCGCATGGTCGAACTGTACAACGCCGGCCCTCTGGGCATCGAGCAGATGCGCCGGATCATGAGCCTGCAACTGTTCGACAGTTCGCAACTGGACGACAACCTGCTGGCCGAGCGCGTTGCCGTGGCCGTACACCAGCCGCGCAATCTGTTTACCACCATGATGGTGCCGAACATGACCGAGCGCCTCGAAGAGTTGCAGGCACCCATCCTCGGTTTCTGGGGCACCGACGATAATTTCAACCCCGCCAGTGGTGCCCTGAAAGTACTCACCCATGCGCCCGATGCGCGCTTTATCATGCTCAACCAGTGCGGCCACTGGGTGCAGGTTGAGCACCGCGAGCTGTTCAACAAAGCCTGCCTGGAGTTTTTGCGCGGCTGATGTAAACACGCATGAACTGCGGCTGCCTGCAGGTGGCCGCGGCCCCTTCAAACACCCGCTCGGGCTGAAATAACAATGACAAAATACCCTCAGTTGCTGGCACCCGGTCGCATCGGTTCGATGGAACTGCGCAACCGCATCATCATGGCGCCCATGGGCTCCAATTTCGCCGAAGCCGACGGCCATTGCGGCGAGCGTATCCAGGCCTATTACGAAGCCCGCGCCCGTGGCGGCGCAGGGTTGCTGATCATGGGCGTGTGCTCGGTGGCGTTCCCCGCCGGGACCGCCGAGCCATTCCAGGTCGGTGTCTCCAGCGACGACTTTATCCCCGGGCTGAGCCGCCTCGCCGAACGCGTGCATCAGCACGGCGCAAAAATCGCCATGCAATTGCAGCACGCGGGCAAGACGTCGGTACGCGATATGGCCGAAGGTCGCCAGCTATGGGTGCCTTCAGTGCCACCGGTGCTGCAGAGCGACATGATGGCCGCGCTAACCCCCGAAGAGCTGGCCAACTTTGTCAGTTCCATGAAGCGCCGCGCCGAAGGTTCGCCGATCCGGGTGATGGACAGCACCGATATCGTGCAGATGATCGACTGGTTCGCCTGCGCCGCCGAGCGCGCCAAGCGCGCCGGTTTCGACGGCGTGGAACTGCATGCGGCGCACGGTTACATCATCGCCGGGTTCCTCTCGGGTTATTACAACCAGCGCGAAGACCAATACGGCGGTTGCCTGGAAAACCGTGCCCGATTGCTGCTGGAAATTATCGCGGCTGTGCGAGCCAGGGTTGGCAACGACTTTGCCCTGTGGCTGCGCCTGGATGCCGAAGAACTGCATACCCCCGGCGGTATCACGCTGGACGACGCCAAGGCCGTGGCGCGCATGGCTGAAGCGGCCGGCGTGGATGCGGTCAGTGTATCCGCCAGTGCCCGCATCACCAGTGGCGTGGTATTTACCGAGGCGCCGCTGGTGCACAAACCCGGGGGTTTTCTGGAGTGGACCGCCGCCCTCAAACGCAGCGTGCAAGTGCCAGTGATTGCCGTGGGCCGTATTGAACCAGAGGCCGGTGAGGCCGCGCTCAAACGCGGTGACTGCGACTTTATCGCCATGGCCCGCAAGCTGCTGGCCGACCCCGAACTGCCGAACAAACTGCTCCACGATCAGGAATCAAGTATCCGCCCGTGCATTTACTGTTATGTGTGCGTCAGCCAGATCTTCATCAACGAACGGGTCAAGTGCGCGGTCAACCCCATGACCGGCCATGAGTTCGAATATGTTATCGGCCCTGCCGCCGCCCCCAAACATCTGGTGGTGGTCGGTGCCGGGCCTGCAGGGATGGAAGCGGCCCGTGTTGCGGCCTTGCGCGGCCATCGCGTGACCCTGCTCGAACGCAGCGACCGCCTCGGCGGCACGCTGTTTTTTGCCGGGCTGGCCTATGCCGAAAACGCCCGTCTGCTGGACAACCTCAAGGTTCAGGTGCAGCAGTCATCCATTGATATTCGCCTTAATACAGCGGCCAGCCCTGCCCTGCTTCGCGACCTGAGTGCCGATCAGGTGCTGGTGGCCGTCGGTGCCGAGCGCGCGGCACCAGCGATTCCTGGTGCCGACCAGGACCATGTGTGGAGCGGCGACGAACTGCGACGCCTGATGACCGGTGACCGCGCTGAAGAAATTGCCAAACGCAAACTGTCCTTTACCCAGCGCACGCTGATGAAGGCCGGCAGTCTGACCGGCATTACCGACAGCCGCGAGGCCATGGAGAAACTGTCACGGGTGTGGATGCCGCTGGGCAAGCGCGTAACCATTATCGGTGGCGGGCTGGTGGGCCTGGAGCTGGCAGAATTTCTGATTGCTCGCGGGCGCCAGGTGACCGTGCTGGAAAGTGGCACACACCTGGGCCGCGAACTGGCCATTGTGCGCCGCTGGCGGGTGCTGCATGAGATTCGTGTACATGGCGGCGCATTGATTACCGGGGCCAGCGTCAGTGCGATTGACGGCCATTGCGTGCGCTATCAACTGACCGATGGTCAAGCAGGCGAAAGCCAGGCCGACTCAGTGGTGCTGGCCATCGGTGCCCAGCCCGATACCGGGTTGCTCGACGAGTTGACCCGTGCAGGCCTGAACGCCACCAGCATCGGTGACTGCCAGAGCATCGGTTATATCGAAGGGGCAATCAGTGCCGGGCACCGGGCCGGGCGCGAGGCCTGATCAAACCCTGGGCTAGCTGGACTGCTGTGGGAGCGGGTCTGTTCGCTCCCACAGCAGAGTTCACACTAACCTTCGGCGACAGGCACGGTTCAGGTAGTGACCAAGGCCCGGTTTATCTATAGTTGTCTCTCTCAAGGAGAGACTTATGACCACAGACCAACGCCACTACAAAATCGACAACATCGAATTCAACGTCTATGAAATCGCACGTAGCAAAGCCTTTTATGGCGCGGTCTTCGGCTGGACGTTCACTGACTATGGCCCTACCTACAGCGAGTTTACCGATGGCCGCCTGAGCGGCGGCTTTACAACCGGTGAGCCTGTTCGCCCCGGTGGCCCGCTGATCATTGTGTATGCCGAGGATCTGGCCCGGGCACAGCAGGCCATCAGCACAGCCGGAGGGCAGATTACCCGGCCGGAATTCAAGTTCCCGGGGGGCAGCCGCTTCCACTTCACCGACCTGGACGGCTACGAGCTGGCAGTCTGGTCCCAAGCATAACTACACCACCCTTTTGCAAAACCCTCCCCGCTTGGCAGCGGTAATGCCCTGTTGCATTAGCGCTGCCAACTGCCGCCCCGCGATTGCTACATAAGTAAAAAAGCCTGCACAACCTTGCGACCCGTCCTAATTGACCCTCGCTGCACCATGGCTCTAGCTTTTCGGCGGTCACCCTCAATCACATCGGATGTGGGTCTCATCGGACGAACAGCCGCATCGAGCGATTAAAAAACCATTGACCAAGGGTAGCTTCAAAGCTACATTTCTTATGATCGAGATAAGACATTACGTCAGCGAAACGGGTAACGACCATTACCAGCAGTGGCTGGACCATTTAAAGGATCCAACGGCCAAGGCGCGCATCACCGTACGGGTTAACCGGCTTTCAGCTGGCGCCTTTGGAGACTGCAAACCCCTGTGCCAGGGTGTGTGGGAGTTGCGTATAGATCACGGGCCGGGCTATCGGCTTTATTACGCTCAGGACGGCAAAAAGCTGATGCTGTTGCTGCTGGGTGGCGACAAGCGCCAGCAGCAGGCCGACATTGAAAAAGCCATACGCTGCTGGAACGAGTATCAAAAGAGGACGCCATGAACAAATCCAAGAGTCACGACGAATCCGTTATTGAAATGATCCGCCAGGATCCAGAATTTGCCATTGAATATCTGCGCATTGCCGTTGAAGAGCTGGATGAGGAAGGCGGCCAGGCCAGTTTTTTAACCGCGCTGCGCCATGTTGTCGAAGCACGGGGTGGCATGGCACAAGTGGCCGAAAAGGCCGGGCTCTCCCGCGAAAGCCTGTACCGTGCCCTTTCACCCAAGGGCAACCCCACACTGCGCACCATGCGTCAGGTGGTCCATGCCACTGGAATGACCTTTGCCTCACTGACCTGAGCAAAAGAAAAGCCCCGCCAGTGCAAACCGACGGGGCTTTAACTTGAAGCTTGCCGCTTGAAACTTGTCGCTTAGCGTCCCATCGCTCGCGCCGCATCGGCGGTGTACTGGTCAGGGGTAAACTTGCCTTCGTTGAGGATCGGGCCTTTCTTGGCTTCGTTGGTCATGCCGTAGCCGGTGTACTGCCCCGAGTTCAAGTCCATAAAGAACTGCGAACCCGCCTGCCAGCCGCTCATGTCCGGATGGTAGTAGTAGTTGATCATCGCGTGTTTCCACAGCTGCCCACGGGCATCGTAGTTATCCGCCATCACCGAGTTCCAGGTGTCCTCGTCGATAAACAGCACGCGCTTGCCGTACACGTGGCGGTAGCCTTCTTTCAGATCACCTTCCAGCACCCATACACGGCGCAGCTCATAACGCATCAGCTCCGGGTTGGGGTGATTGGGGGTGAGCATGTCGGCGTACTTCACCGTCCCGGCGTTGGGCTTGTAGGCATTGGCCGGGATGTAGACTTCACGCTTGCCGATCAGCTTCCAGCTGAAACGTTCCGGCGAACCGTTGAACAGGCGGTCTTCGTCGACCGTCATGGTGCCGTTGGTGCCGATCATCGGCTGGTCGTAGCCGTAACCCGGCAGCAACCGCACGCGGCGGGTCGACGGGCTGTAGCTCCAGGCCTGACGCGGGTTGGCCTGGAAGTCATAGGGTTCGTGGGAGATGCTGATCACGCCGTTGTCACGCGCCGGTTTAAGGGTGGTGTTGTTGCCCATGGCCTGAATCTTGTCTTCGGTTTTAGGCTCGACCAGCGGCGAGTTGGCCTGTGACAGCCCCCGTGCATAGGCCCGGCCCCAGCCGATGCTGCCATTGGGCAGTACGGAGGCCAGGTCGCTGGTTTTTTCTTCGGTCCAGGCACGCGCCGGTAGTTGGTGATTCCACAGCACTTCCATGCCGTTTTTCGGGATCGGGAACGGCACCTGGCCCAGACCTTCAATGCCCATGCCATCGTTGACCAGCTTGGCATTGAGGGCGTTTTTCATGGCGCGCTCGCACACGTAATCCGGGTAGCGGAAATCACGATGGCCGGGGTAGATATTCATCTTGTAGGTGGTCGGATAACGCTTGAGCAGGGCCTTCTGGCCTTCGCTCAGTTTGTCTTCGTACTGGGCCATGTTCTGCGCGGTGATCACCAGGATCGGCTTCTCTGCGGCGTAAGGGTCAACCGGCTGGTCACCGGAGAATTTCACATGGTTCCAGCCCGGCACTTCGCCCAGGTACTTGCCGGTATAGGGCGGAATGGTGCCCGCCGCGTTACCCGCCTGTTCGGCTCCGACACAGGTCAGCTCCTTGCCCAGTTTGGCCGCTTCTGCGGGCGATACCTGGGCGGATGCCGAACCGATGGCGACCACATTGACGGCCATGGCGGCTGCGAGCATTACGCCTGTTCTTGTTATTTTCATGTATTGCCTCCTACGCGATTAAAGCTTGCTGGGGGTATGCGTCCATTCTTCGCCAATCACAGGCGAGCACATCGTCCACTAAGACTATTCAGGGCGTTACCAACAGCTCTTTAAGCAAGCCTTTAAGCATCTTGCCCGAGGCGTTGCGGGCAAACGGCGTGTGTTGGACATGGATCTGCGCCGGCACTTTAAAACTGGCCAGACGCTGGGCAATAAAGCTGCGCACCGCGCCATGGTCCGGGGTTAAGCCCGGCTCGCCGCGCACCACCAGAAACACCACTTCGCCCAACACCTCGTCGGGGACGGCAAAAGCCGCCGCTTCAATCACCCCGGGCATTTCACAAGCACAGGACTCGACCTCGGCGGCGGCAATTTTCTCGCCGCCGCGATTGATCAGGTCTTTGGCGCGGTCGGTGATATAGAGAAAGCCTTCGTCGTCCAGCAGGCCTATATCGCCGGTGTCGAGCCAGCCCTCTCGCAGGGTCTGGGCGCTGGCCTCGGGCAGGTTCCAGTAGGCGTTCATCAGGGTCGGCGAACGCACCCAGATCAACCCGCTGACGCCATTGGGCAAGGGTTGCTCCGGGCAGTCGCCGATACGCACATCGACAATCGGCAGTGGCCAACCCGCCGACGCCGGTTTATAGACAAACTGGTCACCGCCAATTGCGGCACAGATGCCATTGCTCTCGGTCAGGCCATAACCGCTGCCGCCGATGGCCTCGGGTTTGCGCTGGGTCAGGTGGGCCAGCAGGCTGCTGGACGGCGCCGCGCCACCCAGGCCCAGGCCGAACAGGCTGACCGTGTCGGCACTGCCAAAGCGTGGCGAGGTCAGCAGTTGCTGCATCATCACCGGCGCACCGTTGAACTGGGTGCACTGCTCATCGCGGATCAGGTCGAAGGCCTTCTCCACGTCCCACTTGTACATCAACAACAAGCGTCGACCGCTGCGCAAGGCCAGCAAGAACTGCGCATGCAAGCCGCTGACATGGAACAGCGGCACCGCCATCAGGGTGGTGGGGGCATAGCCGCTGTTGATCACCACGCTGATGCGTTCCGGTGAACTCACCGCACAAAATGCTCCCTGAAACTCCAGCGCCACCAGCGCCTGACACACCGCGCCATGGCTCGACAGCACCCCTTTGGCCAGGCTGGTGGTGCCCGAGGTATAGAGGATCATGGCCGGATCTTCGGCGCTGACGGCCTGTGCGGGCACATTCAACACCGGTGCAGCCAGCAGGTCTTCCAGGCGCTGGCAGTGTTCTTCCAGCGCTACACCTGGGTTCAGGCCGGCCACAATGGTCGCCAGCCCTTGTTCACGCAAGTCGTTGGCCAGCAGTTGCAAACGTGGCTCGTCGCATAACAACAGGCACGCACCACTGTCCTGCAAGCCATGGAACAGTTCGTCACGCAAGCCCCAGCTATTGAGCGGCACGCATACCGCACCACAGCGCTGGATGGCGGCAAACGCCACCAGCCACGCAGGCTGGTTGCGCATGGCAATCGCCACGCGATCGCCTTTGCGCAGACCAAAGCGCTGCACCATCTGCCCGGCCAGACGATCCACCTGATCGAAAAACTGGCGGAAGGTCAGGCGCTGTTGCTCCCACACCAGAAATTCCCGATCGCCATGCACGCGACCACTGTCGATTGCGGCCCAAACGCTGGCGGCGCTATGGCGAAAATACTTCGCCCCGCCATCCGCTGGTGTCAGTACTTCAAAAGGCGAGCCGGCACCAATCAGTTGCTGCCAGGCACTCTGCCATTGCTCAAGTTTCATTTTGTTATTCTCCTGACTCGAACAGTTCGCTACCGGCTCAGGCGTGCGCCAGCTCAAGAGCGGCGTAGCGCTCGCAGTGAAAATCAGCATCGCCGAGGCTGGCCTGGGCCACCCGGATACGCTTGAGAAACAAGCCCACATCCAGCTCGTCGGTCACACCAATGCCGCCGTGCATCTGCACCGCCTCATTGGCCACCTTGATCGCCATCTGCCCCGCCTTCCACTTCGCCAGGCTGGCCAGGCGCTGGCGCTCGGCCACGCTCAGGCTGGTATCGTCCAGCGCCGCCAGCCCGGCCATCACCGCGCTGCGCGCCAGGGCCAGCTCGACAAACAGTTGCGCGGCACGGTGTTGCAGAGACTGAAAGGTGCCAATCGCCACATCGAACTGCACACGGGTCTTGAGGTAATCGAGGGTCATTTCGAAGAGTTTTTCGCACATGCCCAGCATCTCCGCAGCCAGGCATACGCGACCGCGATCCAGGGCAATATGCAGCGCAGGCATTGCCGAACCGATATCCCCCAAAAGCGCATCAGACCCGACCTGCACCTGCTCCAGCTGCAGTCGTGCATGGTTGCGCGAGTCGATCAGCGGCAAGGCCTTGACCGTCAGGCCCGGCGCATCGGCTGGCACCAGGAACAGGCTGATGCCGGACCCACCGCTGCATGCAGCCACTAGATACGCGTCGGCACCCACACCATCAATGACAAAATACTTCTGCCCGGTCAGGCAATAGCCGTCGCCATTGGCCACCGCTTGCAGCGCCACTCGGGTCGGGTTGTGCCGCGATTGTTCATCCAGAGCCAGGGCCAGGCGGCGTTCGCCACTGATGATCGCCGACAGCCAGCGATCCTGCTGCCCGGCGTTGCCCTGCAGATGCAGCAGCGAGCCGCTGAGTACCACGCTGGATAGCAGCGGCGTAGCGCTGAGGTTGCAGCCCATGGACTCAAAAACAGGCCCCAGGCCCATGCAACCGAAATCCAGCCCGCCGAGGTTCTCGGGGAATGGAATCGCGCTCCAGCCCAGAGCCACTGCGTCTTGCCACAGTTGCGGGTCAAAGCCGTTGGCCTGGGCCTCATCGCGCAAGGCACGCTGACGCGATACCGGGCTGCGGGCAGCGAGAAATTCGCGGGCGCTGTCGGCCAACATCCGTTGATCTTCGTTATAGAGCAGGTTCATGGTGAGTTTCCTTACTTCACGTCAGGCAGGCCCAGGACCCGCTTGGCAATAACGTTGAGCTGGATTTCTGACGCGCCGCCAGAGATGGTCAGGGCGAAACTGTTCAGCCAGCCACGGGTGATGGCCTGTTCCTGAGGCGTGAAGGCGCCCTTGTCCCAGCCCAGGGCGTGATAACCCATGACATCCAGCAGCACCTCGAACTTGTCGCGCTCCTGCTCGGTGTGCACCAGTTTCATGATTGACATCAGCCCGCTGACATCCTGCCCGGCGCGGGCCTCTTCACCCATGCGCTGCACGGTCAGGTTGTAGCTGTGTTCGTTCATGGCCGCAGCCACCGCTCGCGCCACCAGTGCCGACTCACTCTGCCCCTCAGGTTCTGGCAAGTACTGGCGGACCAGAGGCAGCAGATGGAAATGGCTCGGCAAGCTGAATTCGCCGAACTTGGACATGGCCTTGCGCTCGTGCTGCAACAGGCGCTTGGCCAGGTTCCAGCCACCATGCAGCGGGCCGATCAGTTGGCTCTTCGGCACTTTTACGCCATCGAAAAATACCTGGCAGAACGCCGACTTGCCGCTGATCAAATCGATCGGCGCGACGCTGACCCCGGGGCTTTTCATATCCAGCACGATCAGGCTGATGCCTGCATGCTTGCCGGCTTTTGCATCGGTGCGCACCAACGCGTACATCCAGTCCGACTTGTCGCCGTAAGAGGTCCAGATCTTGCTGCCATCGACCACAAAGTGATCGCCGGCATCCCGGGCGCAGGTTTTCAGGCTGGCCAGGTCAGAACCGGCATTGGGCTCGGAAAAGCCCTGGCACCAGCGCACTTCACCGCGGGTCATGGGGGTGAGCAGGCTTTTTTTCTGTTCTTCGGTGCCGAACTCCAGCAGTACCGGACCGAGCATCCAGATACCCAGATTGATTTGCGGCGGGCGGCACTTGAGGCGACGCAGTTCGCTTTCGAGCACCGCGTTATATTCCGCGCTCAGTCCTGCGCCGCCGTATTCGACGGGCCAGTCCGGGCAGAACCAGCCTTTGTCGCGCATACGCTCGAACCACAGTTTGGCGTCTGCATCGGGAAACTCGACAGCGCTGGCGCCCCATACCAGCTCACCTTCAGGTATGGCCTTGCGCTGAGATGGCGGGCAGTTGGCCTCAAGCCAACTGCGGGTTTGCTCTGTGAACTGGTCAATCGTGTTCATGATGCCTTTCACCTGTATATGGCATTAGGGGGTGTTACACAGCCAGTGTGGGAGCGGCCTTGCTCGCGATGGGATCGCCGTGGTGTGCCAGATAGATCGCGGCGCCTGAATCGCGAGCAAGCCCGCTCCCACAGGATCAGAATCAGCCCTGTCCTGCAGACTCAACGCTGGGTACGCGGCATGCCCAAACCGAACTGGGCGATCAGCTCGCGCTGGATTTCATTGGTGCCACCGCCAAAGGTCAGGGTCACCGAGGCACGCACTTCGTACTCCAGGTCGCCTTGCAGCAAGGACGCCGCCGAACCACCGCGCACCAGTCCGTTGGCGCCCACGATGTTGCTCAATACGCGCAAGATCTCGATCGAAGATTCCGAGCCGTACACCTTGGTGGTCGAGGCCAGCGCCACGTCCATGCGCTCACGCTCAAGGTCGGCAGCAATGCGCAGATTGATCAGGCGCATGGCTTCCAGCCGCGCATAACACTGCGCCAGGCCTGCACGTACCCAGGCCTTGTCGGTGGCACGCACGCCGTGTTCATCCACCGCTTTGGCCCACGCCAAAACCCGGCCAAACAGCCCCACCACCTTGTCCGACCAGGCACCCAGGCCCAGCCGTTCGTGGTTGAGCTGCGCGGTGATGAGCTTCCAGCCACCGTTCAATTCGCCCACCAGCATGTCTTGGGGCACCCGCACATTGTCGTAGTAGGTGGCCGCTGTCGGGTTGCTGGTAGTGGGGATTACCGTGGTCGAGAAGCCCTCGGCCCGGGTATCGAGAATCAGGATCGACACACCTTTGTGCCGCGGGCGCTCAGGGTCGGTACGGGCTGCCAGCCAGATGTAATCAGCCGACTCCGCGCCCGAGGTCCAGAGCTTGGCGCCATTCACCACAAACTCATCGCCTTCAAGGCGTGCCGCCGTTTTCAGCACGGCAAGATCGCTGCCCGCATCCTGCTCGGAATAACCAATGGCGAAGATGATTTCGCCGGCGGCGATACCTGGCAGGAATTTGGCTTTTTGCAATTCGGTACCGTGGGCCATCAATGCAGGGCCAACGGTGCTGATGGTCACAAACGGCAGCGGCGCACCGGCGATATTGGCTTCTTCAAAGAAGATAAATTGCTCAGTGGGGCCATAGCCCTGCCCGCCGTGTTCCTTGGGCCAGCCCACGGCCAGCCAGCCGTCACGGCCCATCTGGCGGATGGTGTCGCGGTACAGTTCGCCGCCCTCTTTGCCGCGCAATTGCTCACGCAACTGCGGGGTCATCAGGTTCTGGAAGTAGTCCCGCACCTTCAGGCGCAGGGCGTGTTGTTCAGGCGTGAGGTCGACGTACATTCAGGCTGCTCCCAGAATCAGGCCGCTGGTAGGCACGCCGGTACCGGCAGTGACCAATACGTTTTCTACGTTATCCACCTGGTTGACCGCGCTGCCACGCACCTGACGCACCGCTTCAGCCACACCGTTCATGCCATGGATATAAGCCTCGCCCAACTGCCCTCCGTGGGTATTGATCGGGAACTTGCCGCCACGGGCATGGTGCCCGGCGCGGATAAATTCCTTGGCTTCACCACGCTCGCACAGGCCGAACTCTTCGAGTTGCGGCAACACAAACGGGGTGAAGTGGTCGTAGATCACTGCGGTCTGCAGCGCCTCGGGGCCAAGGCCCGACTGGCGATACAGTTCTTTGGCGACCACGCCCATTTCCGGCAGGCCGGTAATGTCGTCGCGGTAGAACGAGGTCATGATCTGCTGGCCCGAGGTGATGCCTTGCGAACCGGCCTTGATCATCACCGGTTTCTGACGCAGATCCCTGGCCCGCTCTGCCGAGGTAATCACCATCGCCACCGCACCATCGGACTCCTGGCAGCAATCGAGCAAGTGCAGCGGTTCGCAGATCCAGCGCGAAGCCTGGTGCTCTTCAAGGGTAATCGGCTTGCCGTAGAAAAACGCCGCCGGGTTGGTGGCGGCAAAGTCACGCACCGCTACTGCCACGCGACCGAAATCTTCCGAGGTGGCGCCATAGGTGTGCATATAACGCTGGGCAAACATCCCCACCCAGGAGGCCGGGGTATGCAGGCCGTGGGGCATGTACCAGCCGTAGTTGACGTTCTCGAAGATCGGCGTCGAAGCAAAGCCGTAGCTGCCGCTGCCGAAGCGATACCAGGAACGTTCGTTCATGGCGCGGTACACCACCACCACTTTGGCTACGCCAGTGGCTACGGCCATGGCCGCGTGCATGATCGGCGCACAGGCCGCACCACCGCCGTGGGGCACCTGGGAGAAGAACTTGACGTCCTTGCAGCCCAGCAAGCGGGCGATTTCATATTCCGGAACCTTGTCCACCGAGTACGAGCTGAAACCCTCGACCTCGGAAGGATCGATACCAGCGTCTTTCAGCGCCGCCAGGGTGGCTTCCAGCGCCAGACGCAGCTCGGTGCGCCCGGAGTTTTTCGAAAATTCGGTCGCGCCCAGGCCAACAATGGCCGCGCTGCCCGATAGTGACGATTGCGTCATGTGTGCTGTCTCCCGCGATCAGGGCAGAACCAGCGCGACCGTACCGGTCACGTGGTTGCCCATGGAATTTTTGCCGCTGAGGGTGATTTCCACCGTGCGGGTGGCCGCGTCATGGCCAGTCACTGCGCCATTGAAGGTCATGCTGTCACCGGGATAATTCGGCGCGCCGAGCTTGATCTTCAACGAGGTAAAACGCGCCTCGGGCCCGGCCCAGTCTTCGACATAACGCTGCACCAGGCCGTTGCTGGTGAGGATGTTCATAAAGATATGCGGCGACCCCAGGGCCTGGGCCGCATTGAGGTCATGGTGGCCGGGGAAGTAGTCGCGGGTGGCAATGGCGCCGCCAGTGACCAGGCCCACGGTGATCGGGATCGCCAGTTCCGGCAGGGTTTCGCCGGGGCGCACGTCGTCAAAGCGCTTGGTGTTCTGCAAGGTCATATTTCCATCCCAGCTTGTCGTTATGGCTCAGCCAGTCGCCGAGGCGTTCAAGGCATACGGCCGATCCACCCAGGGCACAGCCCAGGGCGCGGCTCCAGTAGAGAAAGCGATGCATCGGGTAGGTCAGGTCGACGCCGATACCGCCGTGTACGTGCTGGGCGTTGTGCCCGATCAGATGCCCCGCTTCGCAAACCTGCCAGGCCGTGGCCAGGGCTTCGCTCGGTGCTGGCAAACCGGCGTCAAGGCGATAGCACAGCTGCCACAAGGTGCTGCGCAGGGCTTCGAGGGCGATATGGGCGTTGGCCATGCTCATTTGCACCGCCTGAAAACTGCCGATGCTGCGCTCGAACTGGCGGCGCTCGCTGACGTATTCCACGGTGCGACGGATCTGCTCGCTGCTCACCCCCAGTTGCAACGAGGCCAGTGCCGCGATGGCGCGGGGTTCCAGCCAGTCCAGTGCGGCTGGCGTGAGCAGGTGTTCGGCGCGGATCAACAGGCCTTCGATATTCACATCGGCAATCGCTTCGCCGTGGGTCATACGCCCCGCTACGTGCTTGATCGCCTGGTTGGCCAGCTCGACCAGCGCCAGCCGCGGTTGCCCGTCGACACTCACCAGCAGCAGCGCCGCCTGTGATTGTTCGGCCAGTGCCAGCGCGCCGACCCGACCGTCGATGCGCCAGCCGCCATCGGCTTGTGTGGCGTGCAGTTCAATACCCTGGGCGTTGTGCAGACCGCTCAGGTCCAGGCTCAGCAACGCCCTGCCCGCTGCAGCTTCGACTGCCCAGGAGTGCAAAGACCCATCGGCAAACTGCGCCAAGGTCGCGGCCGCCAGTTGGTGACGCCATAACGGCACCTGCCCCAGAGCCCGACCCTGGGCCTGCAGCACCTGCATCAATTCGGTCATGCCCAGCCCGCTGCCGCCCTGTGCTTCAGGGATAGCCAGGGCTTGCAGGCCGGTTTCCACACACAGTTGCCACAGCGGCTGCATATAGGCCTGCTCGCTGGTGTCGAACTGGCGCAGGCGGTCATCGGTGCAATAGTCGGCAAACACACTGCCGGCCATTTCGGCGATGGCGCCCTGGTCTTCGGTAAATTCGAAATCCATGCTGGCTCCCTTACTCGGCCACAGGCCGGAACATTGGCAACGTCAGCTCGCCGTCGAAAGTCTGGAACTCCAGCTGCAAGGGCTGGCCGATGCGCAGTTCTGCACGCGTCACACCCGCCAGCCCCGCCACCAGGCGCACGCCCTCTTCCAGCTCGATCAGGCCGATCGGGTTGGGATGGTCAAAGGGTGCGACCTCGGGGTAGTGCATGATCACGAACGAATAGAGGCTGGCGCGACCGCTGGCCTGCACGCTGTCCCAATCGAACGAGTGACATTCGATACACACCGGCGCGGGTGGATGGCGCAGGGTCTGGCACTGGGTACAGCGCTGGATCAGCAACTTGCCTGCGTCACAGCCTTCCCAGAAAAACCGCGTGTCATCGCTCATGCCCGGCTTGGGGCGCTTGACCACAGGTTTATCTTCAACCTTGGCCGGTGCGGCTTGTGCAGTGTGGTTATTGGCCGGGCGGAACTTGAACACGCGAAACAGCAACTGGCCCACAGCCTCGTCGCCACCCTTGTGTTCAACGAAGTAATCCATCACCAGGGTGACAAAAAAGCCGGTACCCAGACCGGTGGTTTTTTCGTCGCCCACCGATTCCAGGCGAGTGGTGTAGTAGAGTTTTTCGCCCGGGCGCAGATTGCGCTCGAAGGTCAGCTCGGAGTTGACCGCGACCACCGACGCATAGCCGTAGGACTCGATCAGCTTGAGCACTTCATAGGGGTTTTCGGTGGTCGAGCCCGGGGCGTAGTTGTTCAGGTGAAAGCCTTCCATGCACCACACCTGCAGCATTGCAGGCGGCGCCACCAGACCGTCCTGGGCGCTGTTGGCGGCAAAGGCCGGATCGGTATAGAGCGGGTTGTCCACGCCCATGATCTCGCACCATTGGCGGATCATCGGGGCGTTGACTTCGTCCCAGGCGTAGACGCGACCATATTCACGCCCTACCAGGGCGCGCACGTCGGTTAGCAATTGAGAATCAGCCAAGTTCGTCTCCTGCGTGTAAGGGCAGCGACCCGGTGGTCGCCGCTAAAGGTCGTTAGTGCGCAGCGCTCAAAAACGCCGGACGCTCACCGCCGCCGTGCAACAACAAATTGCAGCCGCTGGCATAACCAGCCATGGGCGAGGCGATAAACAGGCAGGCGTTGCCGATGTCTTCGGGCAGTGCCATGCGCCCGGCGGGGATTCCGCCACTGACTGCGGCAATGCCTTGTTCGTCGCCGTAATGCAGATGGGCCTGCTCGGTGCGCACCAGCCCCGGGCTGACCGCGACCACCCGCACCTTGGGCGCCCATTCCACGGCCAGGGATTGCACCAGGGCCAGGACCCCGGCCTTGGCTGCGCCATAAGCTGCGGTGCCGGGCGATGCGCGCAAGGCGCTGATGCTGCCGATAAACACGATGCAGCCACCCTCGGTCTGTTGCTGCATCAGGGCGTTGGCCTGTTGCGCGACATTCAGGGGGGCAATGAGATTGAGGCGGATAATGCCCTCGTGAAAACGTGGCGATGCGCTGGCGGCCTCGGCTGGCGGGCTGCCACCGGCATTGTTGATCACCACATCGAGGCGACCGAAGTCAGCGCGAATGCCGTCGAACAATGCCTTGAGCGACTCCTGATCACGCACATCGCAGGCCATGAAAATCGCCTGAGCCGAACCGGCTTGAGGCAACACCTCGGGCGTCGTCCTGCCACATACGATCACCTGTGCACCAGCTTGCAGAAAGCTGTGGGCGATACCGGCGCCGATGCCTTTGGTACCGCCGGTGACCAGTACCACCTTACCGCTGTAGTCCAGCCCTGAGAGTTGGCCCATGACGTGCTCCTTTTCTACTGATGGAGCCACTCTAGGGACAATCCGGAGGCTGCTCGTCGTCTGAACGGACGATGAACCCCAGCCGGGTGAACGCAACAATCCAGCGCACGCTGTGGTTACAGCCCTTGTTAATGAGGAACCCCATGTCAGACCCATCTGCCGCGCCGGTATTGCTTGAATTCCCGACTCCGGGCGTGGCCCTGCTGCGCCTCAACCGGCCCCAGGCCACCAACGCCCTGAGCCTTGAATTGCAGGCGCTGTTGTCGCGCTACTTCACTGAGCTGGCGGTCAACCCTGAAGTGCGCTGCATTGTGTTGACCGGTGGTGACAAGGTGTTTGCCGCCGGAGGGGATATCAACAGCATGGCCGGGGTCGGCCCGATCGATATTTACCAACGCCATACCGAGCGGGTCTGGGCGCCGATCCAGCATTGCCCCAAGCCGGTGATTGCGGCGGTCTGTGGTTATGCCTATGGCGGCGGGTGCGAGCTGGCGATGCTGGCCGACATTATCGTGGCCGGACGCAGCGCCAGGTTTTGCCAGCCCGAGATTCGCATCGGCATCATGCCTGGCATTGGCGGCACTCAGCGCCTGGTGCGGGCGGTGGGCAAGGCCAAGGCCATGCGCATGGCCCTGACCGGGCAGCCGATCACCGCTGAAGAGGCTTGGGTTTCGGGGTTGGTGAGCAATCTGGTGGAAGATGATCAGGTACAGGCTTACGCCCTGGAGATGGCGCAACTGATCGCGGCCATGCCGCCATTGGCGGCCGAGCAAATCAAGGAAGTGATATTGGCCGGGGTTGATGGACCGCTGGAAACGGGGCTGGCGCTGGAGCGCAAGGCCAACGCGCTACTGTTTGCTTCCCGTGATCAGAAAGAAGGGATGCAGGCGTTTATCGAGAAGCGCACGGCGCGGTTTGAAGGGCATTAAAGCAAAAGCGCCCTCACCCTCCGTGATAGGGTGAGGGCGCTCTTGAACCCAGTTACATAAACCCCGCCCGCAACTCGTTCTTCGCCACCTTGTTCGACGCATTCACCGGCAGCGCCACATAGAACCGCACCATCCGCGGCACCTTGTAGTTGGCCATATGCTCTCGCGCCCACTGGATCAGCCCGGCCTCATCCAGCTGCTGGCCATGACGCACCACCACGCAGGCACAACCCACCTCTCCCATACGCTCATCCGGCACGCCAATCACCGCCACCTGGGCAATGGCCGGATGCTCGATCAGGCCTGCTTCAATCTCCGCCGGGTAGCAATTGAAACCCCCAACGATAAACATGTCCTTAAGCCGATCCGTAATGCGCAAATTGCCCGCAGCATCCTGCTCACCAATATCGCCGGTGTGCAACCAGCCCTCACTGTCGATGGTTTCAGCGGTAGCTTGCGGGTCTTCAAAATAGCCCTGCATCACATGGAAACCGCGCAGGCAGATTTCCCCCGTACTGCCCGCTGGCAAAGCCCGGTTCTGCGGGTCGCGGATGCTCACTTCAGTGCCAGGAATAGCCCGGCCACTGGTACCGGCAATCACGTTTGCGCAATCGCCTGGATCGCAGATGGTTGCCAGCCCACCGCACTCGGTCAGGCCATAGGCGGTGGTGACCACCGAAAAACCCAGCTCGCGGCGCATGCGCTCAATCAGGATTGGCGGAATGGTGGCCGCACCCGTCACGGCAATGCGCAAGCTCGACAGGTCGGTTTCAGCCAGCTTGGGATGGGCCAGCATCGACAGGTACAGGGTCGGCGGTCCCGGCAGCACGTTAATGCGCTCGGCGGCTATCCGCTGGAACACCGCTTCGGCATCGAACACCGGATGCGGCAGGATGGTCGCCCCTGCCAGCAGACAGGTCAGCCAACCCGCCTTGTAGCCAAAGGCATGGAAAAACGGGTTGATCACCAGATAGCGGTCACCGGCCTGCAAGCCAATCACCTTCACATACTCACTAAAGGCGCGGATATTTTGCCCGTGGGCACTCATCACGCCCTTGGGCTTGCCGGTGGTGCCGGAGGTAAACAGCAAATCACTGAGATCCTCAGCACCAACACTGGCAGCACGCAGCAATGCAGCAGATTCGCTGATGGCAGCCCCCATGGACAAAAAGCCGTCCCAGCCCAGGCCACTGCAGCTGGCTGCCGTGGTTTCGCCCAGCAATACCAGGCACTCAAGGCTGGCCGGTCGATACGGCGCCAGCAAGGCCAGGTAATCGGTGCCCAAAAACGTCGGTTGCACGAACAACAAACGACTACCGCTGCGTTGCAGGATATCGGCTGCTTCGCTGCCTTTCATACGGGTGTTGATCGGCACCATCACCGCGCCTGCGCAATGGATGCCCAGTGCGGCAATGATCCAGTCGCGCCCGTTGGGCGCCCAGATTGCAACCCGATCACCCTTGCCGATGCCCTGGGCCATCAGGCTGCGGGTGACCGCCAGGGCCAGGCGCGGCAAGTCGTGATAGTCGGTGCGCTGGCCATGTTCTTCAATGGCCGCAATCCCCGCATATTGCTGCGAAGCGTTAAACAGCAATTGCGGGATCGAGCGCGGCAGGTTCTGTTGCAGGCTGGAAGTCATCGGTCACTCGTCTGGCAAGTTATTCGGGAAAGCACACACGCAGTTGTTCGCTGCTGGGCACCGACTGGCATGCCAGCACCCAGCCGTCGTTCAGTTCTTGTGGGTCCAGGGCATCGTTGCGCAACATCTCGACAGTGCCGCGCTCCAGTGTGCACATACAGGTCGCGCAGGAGCCCACCAGGCAGGAACTGGGCGGGTTAAGGCCCGCGCGTTGCATAGCACCGATCAGGGTTTCGCCCTCGGCGCAGGGCACCTCAAACTCTTCACCGTCCAGGCGCACCGAGAGCTGGCTGCCGATGACATCGGTATTAACCGGTGCCGGGGCAGCCACACTGCCTTCTTCAGGCAACGAGACAAAGCGCTCGACGTGAATCCGTCCGTGCGCCATGCCAATGTCGTGCAGGGCGCTGACGGCGGCGTCCATAAAGGGGCCGGGGCCACAGATAAACGCCTGGGCATGAACAAAGGGCCGGGCCATTTGTGCCAGTTGCGCCACCGCTGGAATACCTTGCACCGAGTCCAGCCAGTGAATCACTTGCAGCCGTTGCGGGTAGGCACTGGCCAGGGCTTTGAGCTCTGCGGCAAAGATTACCGAGGCCTCGTCGCGGTTGGCGTAGATCAGCAGGATACGGCCCGTACCCGCAATCAATGCCGAACGCAGAATCGACAGCACCGGCGTGACGCCGCTGCCACCGCCAAACAACACAAAGTCATCGTCAAAATGCCGCGGCACAAACACCCCGGCCGGGGCCAGCACTTCAAGCTGATCACCCGCGCGCAATTGCTCGCACAGCCAGTTGGACGCTCGCCCATCGCGCACCTGCTTGATCGTGACGCGCAGGGGCTCGTCTTGCAGCGGGGTGCTCGACAATGAATAACAGCGTGGCAACCAGCTGCCCTCAAACGGCACACGCAGGGTCAGAAACTGACCGGGCTTATAGGCAAACTGTTCACGCAAGGACGGGGGAACATCGAATACCAGGGATCTGGAATCCGCTGTTTCAGTGACGATTTGCGCCACGCGCAGGGAGAAATACGCTGGTTGGCTCATATCAAATACTCATCACAAACTGGCCGCTGTCGATCCGCAGCTCGATGCCACTGATGGCGCGGGACTCGTCACTGCCCAGAAACAGCACGCTGGCGGCCACATCTTCAGGCAGGCACATGCGCCCCATAGGGTCGGCGTCGATGGTCAGGCTCCACGGGTCCAGCCCGGCGGGCAGGGTCGTGGTGGTCATGGGGGTAAGGATGCCGTCGGGGTGCAGGGAGTTGCAGCGGATGCGGTACTTGCGTCTACGACACAGCACCGCCACTGTGCGCGACAGCGCCGCGACCGCGCCTTTGGAAGCGCTGTAGGCGACGTAATCATCACGCCCGGCCACCGCTGCAATCGAAGACATATTGATGATGGAACCTCCCTCACCTTGCTTCATCAGGCCGATGGCGGCACGACAACCGAGAAAAACGCTGTCGGAGTTGATTTTTTGTACCCGCTGCCAATCAGCATAGGTGGTATTTTCGATATCACCCTTGAGCAGGATCCCGGCGTTGTTGAACAGAATATCCAGCCGCCCGTGGTGCTCGCGCACGCTTTCAATAACCCGTGCCCAGTCCTCTTCGCTGCCCGCGTCATGTTCGACAAACAGCGCCTGGCTGCCGATTTCTTCGGCCAGGGCCAGGCCGGCGGCCACATCGATATCGCTGATCACCACACGGGCGCCTTCGCGGGCCAGCAGCAGTGCCGTGGCCCTGCCCACACCACTGGCACCGCCGGTAATCAATGCCACCTTGCCTGCAACTCGTGCGCTCATAAGGTTACCCCTGTCACGTCTGTAGCTTCTGTGGGAGCGGGCTTGCTCGCGATGGCAGCACCGCGGTCTTGCAGAACAACCGCAGCGCATGCATCGCGAGCAAGCCCGCTCCCACAGGAGGTGTGCTGTGTGGCACTGGCCGCAAGCCCGGCACGACGCCCCGAAAACACGCAGTCAGCCAGCGACAATCCACTGATATACAAATGAGAGGCCACGCCAATGGCGGTACGCCCGGCACTGAATAGCCCGGCAATCGGCTGGCCGTCGTTGTCGAGGACTGCGCCATTGCCTTCATCGACCTTAAGCCCGCCCAGGGTCAGCGCCCCCAGCGGAAAGATCGGGTTGCCCACGCTAATATCGCAGGCATAAAACGGCCCCTTGTCCAGCACCTGGCGGCTGCCCTCGGACTTGCCAAAAGCATCCGGCGCATCACCACGGGCAGCCGCGTTGTAGGCACGCAAGGCACCATTCAATTCACCTGCCTGCATGCCGCAGGCATTGGCCAACTTGTCCGGGTTGTCGCCCTTGCGCACCTTGAGCAGCATCAGGGCCAGTGCCGGCAATGTCTGGAACCACCAGTAGCCGCCAAACAGCGCCTGGCGGATCGCCTGTTTGCGCAATCGCGCATCCAGCACCAGCCATGCCTGACCGCCCTGTTCTTCGCACAGTGGCTGGCCGAGGGTGGCGCCGTAGACTTCTTCGTTGCAAAAACGCTGGCCGTGGCTGTTGACCACAATGCCCTTGGGCCAACAGTGCGGCGGGTTGATAAAACGCCAGGCTGATACCCGGCTCAGGCGCTCGCTTCTGGCCCCCACCGATTGCCCCAGCAGCAAGCCGCTGCCATCGCAGCCGGTGGCTCCGACCTTGAAATTGCGCCGGAAGTCGGGGGCATGATCGCGAATCAGTCCGCGATTGAAGATAAAGCCACCGGTACTCAGAACCACCCCACGGCGGGCGCGGATCAGTAGCGGCTGACCGTGATCACGCTCCAGCAGGCTGACCCTTTGCCGCAGACGATCGCAATAGCCCGGAGCAAAGTTTTGCAGGCGCTCGGCCCGGGCCGCCAGGCGTGCATGCAAGCGTGCTTCGCGGGTGTCTGCTGGCAGGCTCCAGAACTCCGCCCCTACCACCCGCCCGCTAGCGTCCACCACCAGGCGTCGGGCAGCGGATTGCAGCAAGGGTTGCACCCCGGCACGCAGGCATGCAGCTTTCAGATGGCCGTAAAGCACCGCGCCACACTGGCCTTTGCCTACCGTGCGATGGCCCCGTGGTGCCGGGGACTGTGTACCGCCATGGGACGGCACCAGCTCATTGCCCGAGTAATACAAAAAATAACCATCGGACGGGTAAGAGGTCTTCCCTCCCGGCGGCATGCTGTGGGCATAGCTCGCCCCGTGGCCTTCAAGCCAGTTGAGGTTGCTGACGCTGTCAGCGCAAAATTTTTCCAGGGTGGCATCGCTGATCACCCCCTGGGTTTCGTGCTTGAGATAATCAAACATCGCCTGTGGGTTGTCATTGAAACCGGCGGCCTGCTGTTGCGCCGTACCACCACCGGCGTACACCACGCCACCGCTTTTGGCACTGGCGCCACCGCCGGTAAAACGGTCGGCCACGATCACATGGGCGCCTGTGCTGCGGGCCTCCAGCGCCGCGCAGGCACCCGCCGCGCCCCAGCCGATCACCAGTACATCACAGGTATCGTGCCAGTCGCGGCCGCTCAGGCGATCGGCCTGCAAGGGTGCGAGGATCTTGCTGTTACTGCTGGTGTTTTTGCTACGGCTCATGACAGCACCCGTGCCTTGGCACCCGTTGTTGCCGACACTGCGCTGGCAATATGGTTGGCGGCGATATAGCCGAAGGTCATGGCCGGGCCCAGGGTGCCACCGGCACCGGGGTAACTGGTGCCCATCACCGAGGACGAGCAGTTGCCAATGGCATACAGCCCGGGGATCGGCTGACCGTCTTCACGCACCACTTGCGCGTGCCGGTTGGTCAGCAAGCCGCCCTTGGTGCCGATATCCCCGGCATCCAGGCGCATGGCGTAATACGGGCCCTTGCGCAGCGGTGCCAGGCACGGATTGGGCTTGATATTGCTGTCGCCGTAATAGCGATCGAATACGTTGCCGCCGCGATCAAAGTCCAGATCGACACCGGTTTGCGCGTAGCCGTTGACCTTGTGCACGGTGCTGTTCAAGCCCTGGGCATCAACGCCGATCTGCATGGCCAGCGCTTCCAGGCTGTCGGCCTTCCAGTACACGGTGTTGAGCCATTCCTTGCGCAAACGGCTATCGGGCATCACCTGGGCCGGCATCAACGGGCCCATGGCGTAGGTGAAGCGGAAATGGCCATCGAAGATCACCCAGGACGGCACCGAGCGGCCATCAGTCTTCTGGTTGTCCTGGTACATGGCATCGACAAACTCCAGATACGGTGCCGCCTCGTTAACAAAACGCTGGCCCAGGCTATTGACCACAATGGCCCCCGGAAACGCCCGCTCGGCGAATACGCCTCGGGGTTTTTCCTCGCCGGGCACGGCAATGGTCGGCGCCCACCAGGCCCAGTCCATCAAGGATGTCGCGGCGCCGATAGTCAGCCCCGCCTCCAGCGCGGCGCCGGTATTGTTGCCCGGTGGCGTGGCGCTCCAGCTGGCACGGGTGGGTTGCGGCAGGTACTTCTCGCGCAGGGTCTGGTTTTGCTCAAAACCGCCGGAGCCAAAAATCACTGCACGACGGGCCTTGAGTTCCAGCACCTTGGCGCCGGTGGCGACCTTGATCCCGCACACCCGGTCGCCGTCGAGCAGCACGTCCTGGAAGTCGGTGTTGAGCCACAACGGTACCTTGCGGTCCATCAGCGAGCGGCGCAAGGACGCCACCAGCGAACTGCCCAGGGCTGCGCGGCGGTCATATTTGCTTTTGCGCCGCCATTTGAAATCGAGCTTGTAGCGCGCCATCAGCTTGAAAATCAGCCATTGCCAGCCAAAGCTGCGAGCCATGGCCTTGTGCGCGTCGCGGGCCGTCCAGGCGATGCGCCCCATCAGCAGGGTCGAGGGCGAAGGCTTGCGCAGGTTGGGCAGCTCTTCGGCCAGCAGGCTGGTGTCGAACAGCTCCGGGTCCAAAGTGCGGCCGCCAGGCAAGGCGCCGGGCAATTGCGGGTAGTAATCGGGGTATTTGTCGGCCACGGCATAGCGTACGTGGCTGCTGTCAGTAAGCTTTTTGATCATCGGCGCCGCGTTGTCCAGATACGCCTGCAGGCGTTGCGGGTCACCGTGTTCAGCGGTGGCGGCCTTGAGGTATTGCATCGACAGTTCAGGGCTGTCCTGCCCGCCAATGGCGGCAAAATAATGGTTGTTGGGGATCCAGATACCACCACCGGAAATGGCCGAGGTTCCGCCGTATTTATCGCTTTTTTCGACAATCAGAACCGACAGGCCCTGATCAGCCGCAAACAGGGCCGAGGTCATGGCGCCGGCACCGGAGCCGACAACAATTACGTCATAGCTGGACTGAGACTGATCGTGAGCCGTCATTATTATTATGCCTTGCGCTGAGGTCAGAGGTTTAAAGGTGGATCAGGTCAAACGAAAGGGTCGGCGTTGGGCAGGCCCAATTGCACCAGGCCGTAACTGCGACGGTAGGCCGCCTCGTTATTGGCGATATGCCCGCGAGCCTGGTGCAGATCACGGAAGAAACGCGCCACCGGGTTAGTGCTGTACAGGCCCGACGCGGCCATGCAGCGCAGCAGGTCACTGACCCGGTCGGCGCACACATTGGTCACATGGGAAGACTGGTAGCGATACAGCAGACGGGTTTCCACATCCGGGTATTGCCCGGCGGTGGCCAGCGCCATCAGGTGCCCGTAGTTGCGCATCAGCACCAGTTTCAGCGCATCGACGGTGATGATGGCTTCGGCCACAGCAGCCTGGGCAGCCGGGTCTTCGGCGGTTTTGGCGCCGTGCTTGCCGATATGCCTGGCGGCGTTGTCGCAGAACTCGTTGATTGCGCCTTGCAGGGCGCCCAGCGCCGAAGTCGACACGGCACGGGCAAACACCTGGGCAAACGGGATCGAGTACATCGGGTTGGTGTTGACCAGCCGCCCCGGTGTGGCTTCGATGCTGTAGTTGTTGGTGCGTTGCACGCGATGGGCCGGGACAAAAACGTCCTCGACGACGATATCGTGGCTGCCGCTGCCGCGCAGGCCCAGCACGTCCCAGTTCTGCTCGATGCGATAGTCGCTGGCCGGGATCAGGAAGGTGCCGTGTTCGGTCGGGCCGGTTTCGTCTTGCGGCACGATGCCGCCGAGCAGGCACCACTGTGCATGCTGGCTGCCGCTGGAAAAGCCCCAGCGCCCGCTGACCTGATAGCCGCCCTTGACCGGCGTGACCTTGGCCACCGGCATATAGGTCGAGGCCACCAGCACCGAGCTGTCCTCACCCCAGACATCACGTTGGGCTTCTATCGGGTAACGCGCCAGTTGCCACGGGTGTACGCCCACCACGCCAAATACCCAGGCGGTGGACATGCAGCCTTCGGCCAGGGTCATCTGGATTTCGAAAAAGGTGCGCAAATCAATTTCATGGCCGCCCCATTGCTTGGGTTGCAGGGCGCGGAACAGTCCGGCCTCCTGCATATCGCGCACGGTGTCGTCGGGCAGTTTGCAGTCCTTGTCCGCCTGGGCTGAACGGCTTTTGAGCGCAGGTATCAGATTGCGCGCGCGTTGCAGCAGCTCAAGCTCAATCGGACTTTTCTCTCGTATCTGATCCATCCGTGTGTTCTCCGTCAGTCTCTCGCTGCGCGAATGCGCGGGCGGTGTATGACGAATAATCCCGCCAGGCGGGATGTGGATCATCGTCAAAGCGGACTAGGCATGGCACGAGAGAAGATCTGAAGGTGGGAGCGGGCTTGCTCGCGATGGCATCGCCTCGGTATGCCTGAAGCACCGAGTTGCCTTTATCGCGAGCAAGCCCGCTCCCACAGAGTGATGGTGTGAGTCTCAGAGCGTGGGCAACTTGGCAAAAGGCCGATCCTGCTCGATCTGTGCGCCCAGACGCAGCAACACATCCTCACCCCCCAAAGGCCCGGTAAACATCATGCCAATGGGCAAACCACTCGCGCTCATGCCCACCGGCAACGACAGCGCCGGTTGCCCGCTGACATTGGCCAGCACAGTAAAGGACGCGCTGCCCATGGCATTGTGGGCATAGCTGTCCCATGGCTGGTCGAGGCTCAGCAAGCCCAGGTCCGGGGTGACGTTGGCCGTTACCGGCGACAGGATCACGTCATACTTGTGGAACTGTTCCTCCATATAACCGCCGATGCTTTCAAAGGATTGGCGCGCCCGATACAGGCCCTCCCCCGTGACCTTTTGCGCATTGCCCAGCACCACCTGGGTGATGCGTTCGTAGTCTTCGGCAGTGGCACTACGGCCCAGCACCTGCTCACGATCATGGACCATGGTCAGCAAGGCCTCACCAATCACCGAACCGTGGGCACCGAACAGCTGGCGCGGGTCGATATTCAAACGCAACTCTTCAACCTCATGCCCCTGTGCGGCCAGGCGTTTGACAGTGTCGTCCAGCACCTTGGCCACAGCGGGGTCCAGCGCTGCACCGGTCAACGAATCGCGCACCACACCGATACGCAAACGCCCGGGCGCAGCACGCAATTCCTCAATATACGGGCGCAGCAATGGCTTGGCCCAATACGGACTGCCCGCCTCATGCCCCTGCCCCACATCCATAAACAGCGCCATATCGCGCATATTGCGCGACACCACATTGGCCACGCTGGCACCAAACCAGCCTTCATATTTTCCCGGGCCGCTGGGGGTGCGATAGCGCGTCGGCTTGAGCCCCACCAGACCGCAATAGGACGCCGGGATACGGATCGAACCGCCGCCGTCAGTGGCATGGGCCACCGGCACAATACCGGCGGCCACTGCCGATGCCGCACCGCCGGAAGAACCGCCTGCGCTTTTGCCCAGATTCCACGGGTTGCGGGTTTGCCCCCACAGCAAGGACTCGGTGGTGGTGGTCAGGCCGAATTCCGGGCAAGTAGTCTTGCCGAATGGCACGGCCCCGGCAGCCTGATAGCGGGCAATCAAGGTGCTGGTGTGGGGCGCTGCTGGTGCGTCCTTATACAGGCGGCAACCGTTGGTGGTGCGGGTGCCTTCCAGGTAGGTGTTGAGATCCTTGATCAGGATCGGCACCCCGGCCAGCGTCCCCGTGGTCGACGCCCCGCTGGCACGGCGGACCTTGAGCAGCGCAGTGGCATAGTCGTCATGACGCATATTGACGGCATTGACCTTGGGGTTGACCGCATCACAACGGGCCATGGCCGCGGCGAGCAAATTCTCGGGGCTCAGTTCGCCCTTTTGCACGGCACGGGCCATGTCCGAAGCATCCATGGCCAGGTACTCGGCAGGCGCAATGGCAGTGCCGCTGGCAGCATTGGCAAACCGCCCCAGCAGACCGGCACCCACGGCCAGAGCGCCAGCCTTGAGCACATGGCGACGGGGCCAGCCAGTGGATTCATCAGGTGTATCGGCAGGGTTTTGCAAGGTCAAACTCCAGAACAAATCTTGTTGTTTTTATGCGGCACACAATGGTGTGGGATCGAGCCCGCTCCCACAGGATGTCTACCCTCTTGCAGAGCTAGTCAGCCGTCACCATCGATTGCATGGTCGGCAAAAAGTGTTCGCCATAAGGCGGCAGCAGTCCCCATTCGCGGCGCGGGTCATGGGCCGGAGCCTTGTAAACGGTGCGCATATGGCTGAATTCAAGAAAGCCTTCACGGCCGTGGTAGTGTCCCATGCCCGAGGCACCAATGCCGCCAAACGGGGCATCGTGCAAGGCCGCGTGCATCATCACATCATTGATGCTCACCCCTCCGGAAATCGTGTGTTGCAGCACATAGCGCTGTTCTTCTTCACTTTGCCCAAAGTAATACAGCGCCAGCGGCCGCTCGCGGGAGTGGATATCGTCCAGCGCCCGTTGAAGATTCTCATAAGGCAATAGCACCAGCGCCGGGCCGAAGATTTCTTCATGCAGGATACGGCTGTCGCGGGGCGGGTTGATCACCACTTGCAGCGGGCGTTGACGTGAATCGGCAGCAACCTGCTGCGCCTGCGGGAAACTCTCGACCCGGGCACCCCGTTCGCGGGCGTCCTGCACATAGCCTTCAATGCGCTGTAAATGCCGCTCGTTGACCACCGCCACCACGTCCGGGTTGCCTTGCGTGGTGGGCAGCAGTTCGCTGTAGGCCGACCCCAGCAGACCGATAAAATCCTCCAGTTGCTCGCGGGGCACATACACCACGTCAGGGTTGATACAGATCTGCCCGCCGTTGTTGGCCTTGGCCAGCGCAATGCTGAAAGCGGCCTTGGCCAAATCGGCGCTGCGGGAAATGATCACCGGTGACTTGCCCCCCAGCTCCAGGGTCAACGGCACCAGATTCTCGGCGGCATTGCGCATCACCGAGCGCGCCACAGCAGTGCTGCCGGTAAACACCAGATGATCAAAGGGCTGCGCGGTAAATACCTGCGCCAACTCGGCGTCACCGGTGACCACGCCGATTTCCAGCGCATCGAAAACCTCGGCAAACGCCTGGGCCAGTACCTGAGCGGTGCGCGGCACCACTTCCGAAGGCTTGAGAATCGCCCGGTTACCCGCCGCCAGTACGCAGGCCAGCGGGCTGAGCAAGGTAAACAGCGGCGCATTCCAGGTGCCGAGAATACCGATCGAGCCTTTGGGCTGGTGCATCACCCAGGCCTTGGCGCCCAGTTGGTCATAGGGTGCAAACACCTGGCGCGGCTCATCTTCGACCCAATGGCCGAGATGGTCGCGGGCGTATTTGAGCGATGCCAGTGAACCCAGCACATCATTCATCAACGAAAAGCCCTGGGGCCTGCCGCCAAAATCGGCGTCCATCGCCTCAACCAGTGGCTGCTGAAAGCGCACCAGCAGTTCTATCACCCGCTGAATCCGTTCGCGGCGCTGTTCGGCGCTGACAGGGCCCGCTGCAATAAAGGCTTTTTTCTGCGCCGCCAACAGGCAGGACAGCTGTTCTGGAGCAGTGCTACTGAACGTCATGGGCAATTCCTCTGATACACCGGTTCAATGAGCCGACGCTAGCCAATCGCGCCCCGGATTGCCTCGTCCAATCGGACGATAATCGGCTGTATTCGTTAGTCCATTAAGACGATGTAGCGCCCCGCCGCGAGGAGAATACTGCCAGCACGAAAATTCAATCCATGGGGTTCGTCATGGCAATGCAAAGCAGTTTTGACCCGCAGGCATTCCGTACCGCGCTGGGTACGTTCACTACCGGGGTGACGATCATCACGACCCAGGCTGAAGATGGCTCGCCCATCGGCATTACGGCCAACAGCTTCAACTCGGTATCGCTCAACCCGCCGCTAGTGCTGTGGAGCCTGGCCAAGTCCGCCCGTAGCCTGCCGGTGTTCAGCTCGGGCAAGCACTGGAACGTGCATGTGCTGTCCACCGAGCAGGAGCCGCTGTCCGGCCGTTTTGCCATGCAGGGCGAGAACAAGTTTGCCGAGATCGAACTGGACAACGGCATCAGCGAAGCGCCGCTGTTGCAGGACTGCACCGCGCGCTTTCAGTGCCGCACCGCCTTTCAATACGAAGGCGGCGACCATGTGATTTTTGTCGGTGAAGTACTCGCCTTCGATCACAGCGACCGCGCCCCGCTGGCCTTTCAGAGCGGCCAATATGCCCTGGCCACCCGCAAGCCGCGCAGCGAACTGCGCCTGGCAACCACCCCGCCACCCCCCGAGTGCAGCTACACCGAAGACCTGCTCGGCTATCTGCTGGGCCGCGCCCACTACCAGTTGCTCGACGCCCTGCATCGCCTGCTGAGCAATCAGCAACTGGACGAGCATGCGTTTTTTATCCTCTCGGTACTGTGCATCCGCGACAACCTGACCCTCCACGAAATCAACACCTTCACCAGCTACACCGGGCATGTGGTGACCGTGGCCAGCATGCGTTTCCTGGAAAAACAGAACCTCGTCGCCCTCGAAGGCAGCCAGCAGCAACCGCGCTATGTGCTGACCGCCACCGGCCGCGAGGCGTCGTTGCAACAGCTGGCACTGGCCAAGGCCGTGGAAGAGAACGTGTCGACCAAACTCGGCCCCGGCGATGCCCAGGCACTTAAAGTACTGCTCAAGCGCCTGATTGCCGCCAGTGATCCTGGCCTGCCCGACCTGTGGGCGCCCCGCCAATAAAAAAGGACGATTTATGAACATTATTCAGCGCTTCAACCTTAGCGGCAGCGTGGCCGTGATCACCGGTGGCGGTCGTGGCATTGGCCGCGGCATCGCCCTGGCTTACGCCGAAGCAGGCGCCGATGTGGTCCTGGCCGCCCGCACCCTGAGCGACGTTGAAGCCGTAGCCGAAGAAGTGCGCGCCCTGGGCTGCCGCGCCCTGGCCCTGAGTTGCGACGTAAATGACAGCGAACAACGCAGCATGCTGGTCACCCAGGCCCGTGAGCAGATGGGCCGCATCACCCACCTGGTCAACAACGCCGGCGGCGCTGGCCCCAACGATCCGTTGACCCTGAGCGTGGAGCGTTTTGAAGAAATCATGCGTTTCAACGTGTCGTCGGCCTACCACCTGAGCCAGCTGTGCGTGCCCCATATGCGTGAGGCGGGCCACGGCAACATTATCAATATCACTTCAGGTGCAGCGCGTTATGCGCAAACCCAGTTCAGCGCCTACGGCACCGCCAAGGCTGCGCTGAGCCATATGACCCGCCTGCTGGCCCAGGACTTCGCGCCACAGGTGCGGGTCAACGGCATTGCTCCCGGGCCGATCCTCACCGACGCCCTGAACCGCGTACTGCCGGTGGCCATGCGCGACGGCATGGTCAAGGCCACGCCGCTGCAAAGCCTGGGCGAAGTAGAAGATATCGCCGCGGCGGCGCTATACCTGGCCAGCCCTGCATCACGCTGGGTCACCGGCAAGATTCTGGAAGTGGACGGCGGCGCTGAATCAAGCGTGTGGCCGGGTTGAGCCCCCGCTCCCACAAAGGGTTGCCACAAAGGGACTGGATTTTAGAGAGAGCGTAAATATGGACACACAGTTGATTGAAGCACTGGGCGATGAGCTGTTTGCCGCCTTGCGCGAACGCCGCAGCCTGGCGCCGCTGACCCAACGCTACCCGGACCTGACCCTGGAAACCGCTTACCGGATTTCCCTGCGCTTTTTGCAACGCCGCCAGGCGTTGGGTGAACAGGTAGTCGGCAAGAAAATTGGCGTCACCAGCCGTGCCGTGCAAGAGATGCTCGATGTGCACCAACCCGACTTCGGCTTTTTGACCGATAGCATGCAGGTCGCCGACAACAGCAATGTCAGCTTTGCCACCCACCATCTGGTGCAGCCCCGGGCTGAAGGCGAGATCGCCTTTATCCTCGGCGAAGATTTGCACGGCCCCGGCATCACTGCCGAGGACGTCATGGCCGCCAGTCAATGGGTGGTGCCGTGCTTCGAGATTGTCGACTCACGGATTGCCGACTGGAAAATCCGTATTCAGGACACCGTGGCCGATAACGCCTCCTGCGGCGTGTTCGCCCTCGGCGAACAGCGCATCAACCCCCGCGAGCTGGATCTGGCCAAGGTCGAACTGCACCTGCACAAAAACGGCCAGCCCGCCGGTCACGGTTTTGGTTCGGCGGTCCAGGGCCACCCCTGCGCGGCCGTGGCCTGGCTGGCCAACACCCTGGGCCAGTTCGATATCCCGTTTCGCAAGGGCGAAATCATCCTCTCCGGGGCACTGGCGCCGCTGGTGCCGGTACAACCCGGCGATGAGGTCAGCCTGACCCTTAGCGGCCTGGGTTCTGCCCGGCTGCGCTTTGTGCCCTAACCCCCGTTCGAGAGCCTTCCCATGAACAAAAAGATCAAATGCGCCCTGATCGGGCCGGGCAATATCGGCACCGATCTGCTTTACAAGCTGCTGCGCAGCGAAGTGCTGGAACCGGTCTGGATGGTGGGTATCGACGCCACTTCCGAAGGCCTGAGCCGTGCCCGGGAAATGGGCCTGAAAACCACCAGTGACGGGGTCGACGGGTTGCTGCCCCATGTACTGGCAGACAATATCCAGATCGCCTTCGACGCCACCTCGGCTTATGTACATGCCGAAAACAGCCGCAAGCTCAACGAGCTGGGCGTGCTGATGATCGACCTTACGCCTGCGGCCATCGGCCCGTACTGCGTGCCGCCGGTCAACCTCAAGGCCAACCTCAAGCGCGGCGCAATGAACGTCAATATGGTCACTTGCGGCGGCCAGGCGACCATTCCGCTGGTGGCTGCCGTAAGCAGCGTTCAACCTGTGGCGTATGCCGAAATCGTGGCGACGGCAGCATCGAAATCCGTCGGCCCGGGTACGCGCAAGAATATCGACGAATTTACCCGCACCACTGCCAGCGCCATCGAGCAGGTAGGCGGAGCGAAAAAAGGCAAGGCGATCATTATCGTCAACCCGGCCGAGCCGCCCTTGATCATGCGCGACACCGTGCATTGCCTGACTGAAACCGAGCCGGATCAAGCCGCGATCAGCCTGGCCATTGCCAACATGATTGAGCAGGTGCAGCAGTATGTGCCGGGCTACAAGCTGGTCAACGGGCCGGTATTCGACGGCAACCGGGTATCGATCTTTATGGAAGTCGAAGGCCTGGGCGACTACCTGCCCAAGTACGCCGGCAACCTCGACATCATGACCGCCGCCGCTGCGCGCACCGCCGAGATGTTCGCCGAGGAAATCCTCAAGGGCGAACTGCAACTCAAGGCATCCGCCCCTCAACCTGCCCTCGCTTAAGGAGCCGACCATGGATCTTCGCGGCAAAAAAATCACCGTGCATGACATGTGCCTGCGCGACGGCATGCACCCCAAGCGTCACCAGATCAGCCTGCAACAGATGAAAGACATCGCCTGCGGCCTGGACGTCGCCGGTGTGCCCCTGATTGAAGTCACCCACGGCGATGGCCTGGGCGGCAGCTCGGTGAACTACGGCTTCCCGGCGCACACCGATGAACAATATCTGTCGGCAGTGATCCCGATGATGAAACAGGCCAGGGTGTCGGCCCTGCTGCTGCCCGGCATCGGCACCGTGGATCATCTGCAAATGGCTTACGAACTGGGGGTCAACACCATTCGCGTGGCCACCCACTGCACCGAAGCCGATGTGTCGCAGCAGCACATTTCCTATGCGCGCAAGCTGGGCATGGACACCGTGGGCTTTCTGATGATGGCCCATATGAACAGCCCTGAAGGCTTGGTCAAACAGGGCAAGCTGATGGAGAGCTTCGGCGCCAACTGCGTGTACCTCACCGACTCGGCCGGTTACATGCTGCCCCACGATATCAAGGCGCGGGTGGCGGCCTTGCGTGCGGCGCTGCACCCGGACACCGAGATCGGATTTCACGGCCATCACAACCTGTCCATGGGCGTGTCCAACTCCATCGCTGCCATCGAAGCCGGGGCCACGCGCATCGACGCAGCCGCTGCCGGTTTGGGTGCCGGGGCGGGCAATACACCGATGGAAATCCTGGTGGCCGTGTGTGACCGCATGGGCATTGAAACCGGGGTCAGCGTGTTTGGCATTCAGGATGTCGCCGAGGACCTGGTGGTGCCGATCATGGACTTCCCGATCCGCAGTGACCGCGATGCCCTGACCATGGGCTATGCCGGGGTGTATGGCTCGTTCCTGCTGTTCGCCAAGCGCGCCGAGAAAAAGTACGGCGTACCGGCTCGCGAAATTCTCGTGGAGATGGGCCGCCGCGGCATGGTCGGCGGTCAGGAAGACATGATCGAAGACACCGCCATGACCCTGGCCCGCCAGCGGGCCTGAAGGGTTGTTCCTTGCCAAAGGCGCTGACCGGGTCAGCGCCTTTGGCGTTTTTATCAGACAGGAAATCCACCATGTCCAATGCTCCGGTCGGCTGGCGCAGCCATGCCTTGCTGCTGTTGCTGGCGGCCTTGTTTGCCGACAACTTTGTCGGGCGCCAGATCCTGGCGGTGATGATTGAACCGATCAAAGCCGAATTCGGCGTCAGTGACACGGCCATGGGGCTGATTTCCGGCCTGGCCTTTGCCGGGGTCTACGCCCTGCTCGCCCTGCCTGCCGGGCGCCTCGCTGATGGCATGTCACGCACCCGCCTGCTGGCCATCGCCTGCTTGCTGTGGGCAGTGGCTACCATGCTCTGTGGCCTGGCGGTGAGTTTCTGGATGCTGGCCGCAGCGCGTATGGCAGTTGCGGTAAGCGAGTCGCCAACCACCTCGGCGTCAATGTCGATCATTGCCGACCTGTACCCGTCCCATCGTCGCTCGTTTGCCATCAGTTGCTTTACCGCGGCACCGACTTTTTCCGCGGTGATCGGCCTGAGCCTGGGCGCCTGGGTGGTCGAGCAATACGGCTGGCGCATGGCGTTTATCGTGATCGGCATGCCCGCGCTATTGTTCTCCACGCTGCTGGCTTTTGTCGCCAAAGACCCGGCCCGTGGCCGCTGGGACCTGGCCAGTGCCCATGCCGCCCACCCCCTGCAAAGCCTGAGCAGCGAGGCACGCAAACTCTGGGCCCTGCCCGCCTACCGCTGCCTGGTGATGGCGGGCGGCCTGACCACCCTGGGCTCCTATGCCATCGGCATGTGGAACACCAGTTTCCTGGTGCGCTCCCATGGCTTGTCGCTGCAACATGCGGGGCTGCTGGCCGGGTTTATCTGCGGAGGGTTTGCCGGGGTCGGCGCATTATTCAGCGGCTGGCTGAGCGACCACCTGACCCCGCGCAACCCGCACTGGCAAGTGGGCATTCCGGTGATCGGTCATGTGGCGGCAATCAGTGCGCTGTTCGCCTATTTGCTGTGGCCCAACACCGTGTGGACGCAACTGGGCAACGTGCCCGTGCCCAGCTCGATGCTGTGGTGTGCGCTGTACAGTTTTTTTGCGGTGTGGTGGGTGGCGCCGTCGTACAACCTGGTCACCCAACTGGTCCCGGCCAACCGCCGGGGGACGGCGATGGCCTTGCAAACCATTATCTCGACACTGCTGGGGGTTGGCCTGGGGCCGCTGCTGGCCGGTCTGTTCAGTGACGCCCTGCAACCGGCCTTCGGCATTGAGTCACTGCGCTATGCCTTACTACTGGTGAGCCTGCCGGTGGCCGGGGCCATCGTGCTGCTGATCCGCACCTCCAGCCATGCGGCGCAAACCGACTATATGCATGCCGAGCGGGCGGCATAATCCTCGACAAACTTGCACGTCAGTTCATAGGCAGACAACTCGGCGCTTCGCCCGGGGCTGAGGGGGAAAGCCTGCCCTGCCCACAGGTTGATAAAATCGCCAGAGCCTTGCGCTTGCGACTTGGCTTTTAGCGGCAGCAAAACCCCACCGGCCAAGGGAAACGCCGGTGCTTGCGGGTTGATCGGCCCCAACTCGCGCATCACCCGGTTGACGATGCCGCGGGCGGGGCGGCCGGTAAACAGATTGGTCAACGCCGTGTCGCTGGAACCGGCTTCGCGCAAGGCCCGATGATGGGGCCTGGTAATGTTTGCCTCGGGGCAAAACAGGTACGCGGTACCGATTTGCACGGCACTGGCCCCCAGGGCAAAGGCCGCCGCAATACCGCGCGCATCGGCGATGCCGCCTGCGGCAATCACCGGCACCGACACCGCATCGACAATTTGCGGCACCAGGGCAAAGGTACCGATTTGCGTGGTCAATTCGTTACTCAAAAACATAGCCCGATGCCCGCCGGCTTCGTAGCCCATGGCGATGATCGCGTCACAGCCATGACGCTCCAGCCATTGCGCCTCTTCGACCGTGGTGGCAGCACTGATGACCTTCGCCCCGCAGGCCTTGACCCGCGCCAGCAGATCCGGCGCAGGAAGACTGAAGTGAAAACTCACCACCGCCGGGCGCAACTCCTCGACCAGCGCGCAGGTGGCCTCATCAAAAGGCGCCCGGCTCGACACCGGGGTTGGCGCGTCAAAATCGGCGCCAAGCTCGGTGTAATAAGGTTTGAACAACGCCTTCCAGCGCAGGGCTGCGGCTTCATCGTACTCAGGGGATTGATGGCAGAAAAAATTCAGGTTGAACGGCTTGTCGCTGGCCGCCCGAAAAGCCGCCACTTCGTCGCGGATGGCCTGCAGACTCAACGTGGCACATGCCAGAGAGCCAAGCCCCCCGGCCTTTGCGACACCGATCATGATATCGGCACCGGCACCCAGCATCGGCCCCTGGATAACGGGATGGGTGATACCCAGCAAATCGACAAGACGAGAATCGGGCCAGCGGGTCATGGGGGGCTCTCACGGTCAATGATCGGGAGCTGAATACTAGAGGCTGGCTTGCGGCAGAGGCAAGTTACACCTTGTTATGGCGCAAAACCTCTCGCGTAGCAGCTGCCGAAGGAACGAGGCAGCTGCTATGTATGGACTCGCCCCCACTGTCTACCTGCTTTTAAAAAACTGCCGCCCCGTTGCATCTATGTATTAGGCCTATTCGAGGAAGCCGTC